>JANXLQ010000159.1 GCA_025355085.1 Rhodopila sp. | reverse complement strand
GAACGCTTCGAGCATCTCCCCGATATGCAGGGCGGTGGTGAAGGGGCGGTACGTTTCCATGTTCTCGTAGAAATGAGTCACGTCGGAGGCGAGCACAACAACGCCCCGCTTCGTGTTGACCTTCACGAATTGCAGCCCGGCGGAGTGCCCCCCGGTCGGCACAAGACTGATCCCCGGCAGCACGTCGGCAGGACCGTTATGATACTGCACCCGGCCGTCGAAGTTCAGCCGCACGATACCGCAGACATCGTCGGGTTCGAAGCTACGGGCAAGCTGGCGGTGGCGCATGTAGCGGCCTGTGGCGTACTGCATCTCCGGTTCTTGCAAATGAAACCGTGCTTTCGGGAATTTATGAAAATTGCCGACGTGATCGTAGTGCATATGGGTCAGGATCACATCTTCCACGGTCGCCGGATCGACACCCAGCAGCGACAAAGAATCAATCGGGCAGCGTTCCAACGTCCGGCCGCGCTTGCCGCCGCTTTCGGCGGTGAAGCCGATATCGATCACTACGGCGCGGTCTTCGTTCTTCGCCAGCCAGACAAAGTAGTCCATCGGCATCGGCCCGTCGTGCGGATCGCCGCCGATGAAATGCTCATGCCGCTGCGCTTTGCGTGTGGCGTAACGAAGGGCGAACAGCTCGTATTCCGCGGTCATGGCTCAGACAGTCTCCT
This sequence comes from Rhodopila sp., assembly GCA_025355085.1. Taxonomy (GTDB): domain Bacteria; phylum Pseudomonadota; class Alphaproteobacteria; order Acetobacterales; family Acetobacteraceae; genus Rhodopila. Next base: position 19,012 of record JANXLQ010000159.1, on the reverse strand, counting down.
GGTGGGCGGTAATATCAGGCATTACATGCCGGGTGAATAGATCGATGGAGTGCAGAGCTTCGTCGCCGGTGATGTCACCGAAGGCAAAACGGCACAGCAGATAGTTCAGGCCGGCATCGTCAATAGTTTGCTGAAGGAAATCCCGCACCTTGTCCGGGGTGCCGGCTATGGCTCGCCCTTGCGCCTCGGCGTCTTCGTATCGTTCCGGGAAAATCGCCTGCGGGCTGGGCATCTCGCCGTTCTCGATCCACAGCTTCAGAAAGCTGGCCCGCCATTTATCGTACCCCCGGCGAGCGATTTCCAATGCCTCCTTATCGGTATGCGCGACGACAACATGACGGCCGACGCCCATCAATGGCAGATCGGCCGGATCGTTGCCCAATGCATTCCATTCCGCCCGGTAACGATCCGTCAGCACGCGCATGCCGGCGCCCGGCAGATTACCGACGATGTTGACCCGGTTTTGCGCCGCCCAAGGGACCGCCTCGGCACGGCCCAAGCCATACCACAGCGGCGGATGCGGCGTCTGGAACGGAGTCATCTCCATCGGGACGTTTTTGAACGTGTAGTATTCGCCGGCGTAATTCAAAACCGGATTGGTCATGCCGCGCAGGATCACCTCCAACGCCTCGGCATACATCGCCGGAGTCTTCTTCGGGTCCAGGCCGTAGAACCGCATCTCGATCGGCGAAATACCGCGCCCGACACCCAACTGAAAGCGCCCGCCGCTCATTTGATCCAGCATGCAGATTTCTTCCAGCAGCTTGATCGGGTGATAAAGCGGCAGAAGATACACCAGGGGCCCGAAACGAAGCTGCTTCGTTCGTTGCGCAACCGCCGCCAGCCAGACACCCGGAGACGGCGCGACACCCAGCGGCGTCGCGTGATGCTCCGCCACATGGTATCCATAAAAGCCCGCCCGGTCGTACGCCTCGACCAGCTTCAAACGTTCTTCATAGAACCGGTCCAGCGGCGCGAGGCCGCGATCCATGTGGTCGAATACACCGAGTTTCATGCTTTCACCATCGGACACCCATCCGCCGGCTCAGGCCGGAAAGCCTGCTCGGCCGGGGCGCCGGCCAGCGTGCCTCGGCGTGTCACCATCGTCATTGCGACGCTTCCTCATTCAAGCTGCCTGACTCGTACTCGCGGGTCAGGCACTTGTCCAGTTTACCGAGGGCCAATGCCGGTAACACATCATTCGTCCGGTGCCACCGAGGCGATCCGGGCAGCACCCTCTCCGTCATAGCCAACCTTCCACCGGCCATCCGCGCACAGGCGTGCCGGTGGAAGGCTGGCCATGACGATCAAAGACAATTTTTACTCAATCCTCCGCTTGTCCCGATGCTGGCGGCGGGCCGCTCCAGCTAATGCGTCACCGAACCGCCAGCCTTCTTCCAGGCATCGATCCCGCCATGCACATGGCACGCACGCTCCAGACCGGCATCGTGCGCCGCGCGAACCGCCATGGCGGAGCGTTCGCCGAACGCACAGTAGAACAGCAGCCTTCTGTCCGTGGCAGATGCCAGCTCATGGAGCATTCCGCCCGCCTCGATATTTTCCTCCAGGTCGGAGTACGGCGCATGCAGCGAACCGGGAATCGACCCATGCTTCAGACGTTCGGTTTTTTCCCGCAGATCGACCAGGACGGTATCCTTGCACCAAACCATGGCCTGGGCCTGTTTTGCGTCGATCGCCCACCCCGGGCGAGCGATCTCCTGCTGCGCCAAACCCTGATGCTGGTTGGCCGGAACCGCGACATCCATCATCTTCGGATTAGACAGGTTCAACCCGTTCATCAGGGCGACATAGTCATCGACACAGGCAACCTGCAGGCGAGGATTATACCGTTTCTCCTCCCATATCGTGCTCACGGTATCGCCTTTGTAGTCATGGGCCGGAAACACCATCGTTTCATCCGGCAGACGCAGCAGCCGGTTGAAGATCGACTCGTACTGGGCCTTCGGACAACCGTTCTGAAAATCGGTACGGCCGGTGCCGCGAATCAACAGTGTGTCACCCGTGAAGACGCGGTCCTGCATGCGAAAACTGTAGGAATCATCGGTGTGGCCGGGGGTGTAGATCGCCTCCAGCTCGATGCCCTCGATTCGCAGCACATCGCCATCCGCCACCCGCATGGCCACGACATCGACACTCGATTGCTCACCCATCACGGTGACGCAGCGGGTGGAATCCCGCAGGGCACCCAGTCCGGTGATGTGGTCGGCGTGCAGATGGGTATCGACGGCCTTGACCAGCCGCAAATCCAGTTCCCGCATCAGCAACAGATAGCGGTCAACCTTTTCCAGCACGGGATCGACGATCAGTGCCTCTCCGCCACGCCGGGAGGCGAGCAAATAGGTGTAGGTGCCCGAAGTCGCGTCGAAAAGCTGACGAAAGATCACAGCAATCTCCATGCCGGCAAATATTAAGATTATTATGCCATGGGTGTGCCGTAATAGGCGATAAAATTCTTGATGACTACCCTATCGGAGGCCCGACATAGGACGAAACCGGACGGATCATGCGGCCGGTCTTCTGCTGCTCCATCGCGTGCGCCAGCCAGCCGGCACTCCGTCCAACCGCGAAAACCAGAGTGAAAGCCTCGCGCGGGATATCCACCGCGTCCAACAACAGCGCCGCCATAATCTCCACATTCGGTGGCAGTGTGCGGCCCGGCTTCACCCGCTCAATCGCCACAGCCACAGCCTTTTCCAGCTTGTCGGCAAACGCCAGCCGTCCGGCATGCGGCCCCATCGCCTCCATCGACCGTCGCATGGCCTGTGCCCGAGGATCGTTGCCGGCAAACACCCGGTGGCCGAACCCCATCAGCCGTTCTCCGGCGCGCAACCTCGCTTCCAGCCAGGATTCCAGGTCGGTCTGGGCTTCGGCGGCGTCCAACAGATCCAGTGTCGGACCGGGCGCAGCGCCATGCAGCACACCGGTAAACGCGCACCACGCCCCCATCGCCGACGCTGCCAACGACGCTCGGGTGGACGCCACAACGCGCCCGGCGAATACGGAGGCACTCAGGCCGCTTTCAGCCATAACCGTGAAATAAGTGTCGAGTGCGGCGGCCTTCGCCGGATCGGGCAGCGTTGCGTGCAGCATTTGCAACAGATCGGCGGCGGTCGAAAGCGCGGGATCGGGAGGCACCGGCGGCAATCCGGCGGCCTGCCGGACCAGTGCAGGGACCGCGACCGCGATGGCCCCGATCAGGGCGGCGGCATCGGCGGTGTCCGGTTGGGCGGCCAGCGCGATCCGCATGCCCTCGAATAACGACCGGCCCGCTGTGTTCGGCAGCCAACCGGGCATGGCGGCGTAAGCGGCGATCCGCGCCTGACCGAGCGACGCGGCGATGCCGAAGCGGGTTAGGCCTTCTCCGGCGAACCCGTCCCATAGCAGGGCGATGGTGCCCTCAAAGCCGTAATCGGCGACCAACGCCGGCAGATCGTGGCCGCGCACCCACACCATGCCGTTGCTGCGATCCGTATGGCTGAGGATCGTTTCAGCCGCGACAATGCCGTCCAGTCCACTGGCCATGGAATCTTCCTCGTCGTTTAGCGATCGTTAACCATTCTGGCAGCAGTATCGCGCCATGCACACTGTCATGGACCGCGCCGCCACCCAAATCCGTGTCCCGACCGCCGCGATGGAGGACCAGGCGCTGTATGTCCGGGGCCTGCAAGCATTACGGAACGGCGCCCCCGAGGAAGCCGTTTCTTTGCTGATCCGCACCTTGCGGCGACAGCCGGAGCATCGCGGTGTGCGGCGAAATCTGGTGCGGGCGCTGTCGATGGCCGAACGGTTCGCGGAGGTGCTGTTCCACGCAAACGCGGCGCTGGCCGAAACACCTGACGATGCAGAACTGCACTTTGCTCTTGGCACCGCATTGAACGCACTGGGGGAGCATTCCCGAGCATGCGCGGCGTTTGCTCGGGCGCTGTCTTTGCGGCCGGATCATGCTGCGTCATGGTTGAACATGGGGAACGCTTCGGCCGATCTGGACGATCTGGCGTCAGCCGAAACGCTGTATCGGACCGCCTTGCGGCTGGACCCGGCGATGGCGGAAGCGCATGCCAGCCTGGGCTACATCCTGACGATGCAGGGCGACCTGACCGCTGCGATCAAGGCCTGCGAGGCCGCCATCCGCCTGCGCCCGGACTTCGCCGAGGCGCATTGGAACCTGGCGATCGCGTTGTTGTTGCGCGGCGACCTGCCACGCGGCTTTGCCGAATACGAATGGCGCAAGCGGCATCCCCGGCACCGGTTGGATTTTCCCGGCCTGCCGGGCTCGGTCTGGGATGGTGCCGGCCCGGCCGGACGGACGATCCTGGTGCGGGCGGAGCAAGGGTTCGGCGATGCGATCCACTTTGCCCGGTATCTGCCACTGATCCGCGAGGCCGGGGGCGTTCCCATCCTGTTGTGCGCGCCCGGTCTGGTGCCGCTGATGCAGACCATGCCCGGGGTTAGGGCAGTTTCCGTATTAGATCCGCTGCCGGCCTACGATTTCTGGATCGACCAATCCAGTTTGCCCAGTGCTTTTGGCACCACGTTGGCGTCCATTCCGGCGCCTGACCACTATCTGTCTTCCGATCCCGTCCGAACCGAGGCTTGGCGAACGCGGCTGCCCGACGGACCGAAGATCGGCATCGCCTTGGTTGGCAATCCGAAGCATCCGGCCGACCGGCGACGCTCCATCCCGCCGGATTTGACCGGATTGCTGACGACGATTTCGGGTGTGAGATTCGTCAATCTTCAGCATGGAGATGCGGCGCGCGGCATCGGTCTGTCGAATTTGACTCAATGGATGACCGATTACGCGGAAACCGCCGCGCTGATTCAGAATCTGGATCTTGTGATTTCCGTCGATACGTCTGTAGCACATTTGGCCGGAGCGTTGGGTAAGCCGGTGTGGTTGCTGCTGGCTCATGCTCCGGACTGGCGGTGGTTGCTGGGACGAAGCGACAGCCCTTGGTATCGGCCGGTGCGTTTGTTCCGCCAGTCAACGCCTGGCGACTGGGCCGGCGTGTTTGCCCGGGTGAGGCGGGAACTATGCGATGCCGGCGACGCCTTCTGTTTAACCAATGCGGGACACCACGCCAGGGCGCATGCCTATACGTCGCCCATGTAGAACTTCCGAATCAGTTCGTTATTACTGAGTTCCTCAACCGAGCTGCCCTCGAACTCGATATGGCCATGCACGATCACATAGCCACGGCTCGCGATGCGGATCGCCTGGGTGAAATTCTGTTCGGCCATCAGCACCGCGAGTTGAAAACTTTCCTTCAACTCTTTGATCTTATCGATCGTGCGCGCCACCAACAAAGGCGCCAAACCCACCGAAGGCTCATCGATCAGCAACAATCGCGGCGCGGACATCAACGCCCTGCCCAATGCCAGCATCTGTTGTTCACCACCGCTCATGGACCCGGCGAGTTGCTTCCGGCGTTCCGCCAAACGGGGAAACACTTCAAAGCAGAACGCCAGATTCTTATCGATCGCCGGACGCGCCGCCTTGCGGAACGCACCCATCAGCAGGTTTTCGGTCACTGTCAGGCGCGGGAAAAGCCGCCTCCCCTCCGGAACGATAGCGATCCCGAGATCGACAATCTCCTCGGTGGACAATCCGATCAGTTCATGCCGAACGCCGTCGATGGTGGCCGCGATAGACCCGGCAGTCGGTTTGACCATGCCCATGATGCATTTCATCAGGGTGGATTTGCCGTTGCCGTTGGTGCCCAGCAGCGCGACGGTTTCGCCCTCGCCGACCGACAAAGTAACGTCATGCAGGATACGGACGGCGCCATAGCCGGCATCGAGGCCGGTGATTGAAAGACTAGCTGCCAAGGTACGCCGCCACGACATCGGGTTGACGGATGATGTCCTGAGGCACTCCGTCCGCGATTTTACGGCCGGCGACCAGGACGACCAGCCGCTGAGAAAAAGCCAGCACCGCTCGCATGATATGTTCGATCATGATGATCGTGACGCCTTGCCCGTTCAGCTTGATCAGCAGTTCCAAAATCTCATCCACCTCTTGATGCGACAGGCCGGCCATGGCCTCATCGGCGATCAACAGCCGCGGGTCGGACGCCATCGCGCGCGCCAGTTCCAGCTTTCGCATTTCGATCTGGGTCAGGTCGGCGGGCTTCAGGTCGGCTTTCGGCAGCAGCCCGACCATATCGAGCAAAGCCTCGCACCGCTGCCGAGGATCAATCGCCTGACCGCTGGTCTTTACATTTGCGGCATAAAGAATAGGCACTCGGATGTTCTCGGCCAGCGTCAGCGTGGTGAACGGCCGGGGAAGCTGGAAGCTGCGGGCCATGCCTAACCGGGTGCGGCGGTGCGCTGACATGCCGTTCAGCGCGTGGCCATCGAAGGTTACCTTGCCCATATCGTTACGCAGCGTGCCGCACAGGCAGTTCACCAGCGTACTCTTGCCCGACCCGTTTGGGCCGATCAAACCGAGCCGCTCACCTTCCGCGACGATCAGATTGACATCGGTCAGCGCAGTGAAACCACCGAAACGCTTGCCCAGACCGGCGACGGTAAGAAGTGGGTTGCTCATTTCTTGAACCAGCCGACAATGCCCTTCGGCGCGGCTATGACGAACGTCACCAGCAGCACACCGACGAGCAAGAGCGATAATGCCGAGGAAATCGTCACGGTCGCGACCTGTTGCAGCGTGCCCAGCAAAATCGCGCCGATCAGGGGACCGAGCCATGTGGCGGTGCCGCCAATCAACGGCATGGCGATTGTATTGACGGCGTAACTGAGGCTAAAGCCCGAAGCGGGGTCCAGATAGGTCACATAGTATGGCAACGGTGCGCCGGCCATGCCCATCAAACCGCCCGACAGCGCGGTGGCGATCAACTTCAGCTTCAAGGTCGGAACGCCGGACGCCTCGGCCGCCCCTTCGTCGTCTCGGATCGCGGAAAATCCGAACCCGAGGCGGGAGAACTGGATGGCCCGCGCCAGCGATACGGAAATGACCGACAGCGCCAGCATCACGACAAACAGGTATTGGATGTAATCGCCGGAGAAGATCGGCGAGTCTGCCGGCCGGATGATATACGCGCCGCGCGATCCGCCGACGAAGTTCCAGTTTGTGATCATCGTTTGCGCGACAACCGCCATCGCCAGCGTCGCGATGGAGAAAAACGTGCCCCGCAAACGCAAGGTCAGATACCCCATGCCGAGGCCGATCAGGCCGGAAACCACACCGCCGGCCAGCATCATCGCGGGCAACGGCAGGAACGGCATGGTCTTGTGCAACACCACGGTCGTGTAGGCGCCCAGGGCGAAGAATGCGGCGATGCCGAAGTTCACGTAGCCGCAGAAGCCGCCCAGGATATTCCAGGCAGTTGCCAGCACGATGTATTGCAGCACGACGTAGCCGGCGAAGAACACATAGGCATTGTCGATTGACCGCGCGACGGCGAACGTGACGGCCGCAACGGCCAGCGCGGCCAGGATAAAATAAGCGTTGCGCATCAGGTGCGTCCGAACAGGCCGGACGGCCTGACCGCAAGTGTTATCAACAGAAACCCGAATGCCACGGCCGGAGACCACGACGGGCCGTAGAACGTCGATGTCAGACTTTCCATAACGCCCAGAATAATCGCCGCGATGATTGTCCCGCTGAAGCTGCCGAGTCCGCCCATCACGCAAATCGCGAAAATCCGGCCGATATAATCACGCGCGATGGATGGCTCGACCGGCTGGATGATAATCAGGATTGCGCCCGCGACGGAACAACTGGCGATCGACAATCCAAAGGCTATCCGCTTGATCTTGCTGGGATTGGCCCCCATCAACCGCAATGCCATCGGATCCTGCGCCACAGCCTGAACCGCTCGGCCTAGAAACGTATAAGACATGAACAGTTGCAGAGAGCCGATTAGGGCGCATGACACCAGAAACGGAACCAACAGCCGCAACGGCAGGTCAATCGGGCCAAAGTGCAGGCTTGGCCCGATGTAAGGCGCGTCCACCAGCCGGTAATCGACGCCAAAGACCAGAACCAGAGTTACTTCCGTGATGAACAGAACGCCGAAGAAAAACGCAAGTCCGCGGATGGAGGCATCGCCTCTTCGTTCGAACGATACGTCATAAATGTGATAGATCGCCATACCCAGCAGGTAAAAGGCTGGAAGCAAGACGATGCTGGATAGTATAGGGTCGAAACCGAAAACACTGTTGGCGATATAGGCCGTGTAAGACCCAAGGATGATAAAGGCGGGATGCGCGATATTGACGATATCGAGCATGCCGAACGAAATCGACACCCCAATCGTCACCGCAGCGTAGAAGCCGCCCAACAGCAACCCGGACATGAGTGCGTTGCCTAATAGATCAAAAGATAGGTCCATTGATTCGCTTATGACGTTTCCCGATACCAATGTGACCAATGTCGTACGACTTGGCTAGCCCCTGCGGCAGCAGGCTGTTCTCATTTTGGCAAAGCGGCGATTGTGTCCCCCGGTCGTCATGGTGTGCGCAGGCGCACCATCCACGTCTTTTGGCGTCTCGAACCAGTCAATACATGGATGGTGCGCCTTCGCGCACCATGACGACTGGGGCAGATGCTTCGCACGGCACGATGTTACGGTTTTCTAAAAAATGCCCCGCCCCTGTCGCTTTCCGTTCCCCCGATTGCCCTGTGATCGAACACGGGAGAGGGTTCACCCTCTAACGATGACGGTCTAAAGACGCATCGGCCTCCATCGCCACATGTCCGGATGCGTTTCGCGCCCAAATCGCCGCCCCGTCCGTGCCGGCCAGCGCCCCATGAACCGAGAACGGTGCGATGTCGAAAAGCGGGCTAACCGCGCGGAATCGAAACGCAGTCACAACCAGGTCCGTGTTCCGCCGCAGCAAATCGATCAACAACGTGGCGATCAGCGGACCATGCACGATCAGGCCGGGATAGCCCTCGGTTTCCGTCACATAGCGGCGATCGTAATGGATGCGGTGGCTGTTGAATGTTAACGCGGAGTACCGGAACAGCAGCGGATCGCTGGGATGGATATCGCGGCTCCAGCTATCATCGGTCCGCACCGGTTTCGGAGCAGCCGGAGCCTCCCCTGGTTCGGGCATATCGCGATAGACGATGTCGTGTTCTTCGACCAACGCAAGGCCGTTCTGGCCGGAGACTTCGTGCTTCACCAGCACGAAGCACAGCGCACCGTTGCGGCCGTGCTTCACGGTCACATCCTGAACGGTGGAAACGCGGGTGATGTTTTCATCCACCCGCAGCGGCTGATGGAACGTGAACCGCCCTCCGGCCCACATGCGGCGCGGCAGCGGCACGGGGGGCAGGAACCCTCCGCGCGCCGGGTGTCCGTCCGGCCCCAAAATGGATTGCCGGGCGGTGGGGAGGAAATAGAGCCAGTGCCACAACGGGGGCAGCGCGTCGCCGGCCTGCGGTGCGGGATCGTCTCGGTCCAGTGTCGCGGATAACGCCGCGATCGGGAAGCGCGTGACCTGATCGTGCAGCGTTTCCTGCCTGCCGATCCACGACCGCAGGTGATCGACATCCAATTCAGTCATGTTAGCAACTCCGTTGCGGCGTTTCGCGCCCGTGCAGCGCCCTCGCGGGCCATATCCGCACATAGCCCGGTATAAGCGGTCGGGTCGAGCAGTCCGCCGATCTGTCCGGCACTCAAATGCGCCGTAACCCGAGGGTCGGCGCCCAGCAGTTCGCCAAACGATTTGCCCTGCACGAAGGCATCCTGCGCGGCGTCGTACACGGCGTCATGCGCATGCTGGCGTCCGATCGCAGCGCCCAGATCGAGCATCACCGCCTCCGCCATGATCAACCCGCCGCCCAGATCCAGATTGGTCCGCATCCGCACCGGGTCCAGACGGAGGCCGCGCATGATCTCGGCCAGACGGCTGAGCATGTCGCCGGTGGCAACGCAGGCACGGGATTCCGCTGTGTCCATCATCAGGCTGGTGGTGCGGTCGGCCTCATGCTCCGTCGTCATTGCCTCCAACGCCAACGGCACCATCGCGCGGATTTCGGCGGCGGCGGCGATGATGTCCTGGCACAGTTTGGGATTGCGTTTCTGCGGCATGGTGGAGCTGCCAACGGTGCCGGGGGGAACGGGTTCCTCGACTTCGCCGAACTCGGTTTTCATCAGGGTGTATATCTCGCGGCCGATTTTGCTGCACGTCGCGGCAAGCAGGCCCAGCAGCATGACGTTTTCCGCCAGATGGTCACCGATGGCGCGAGACGGCACGGTCATCGAGCCGAAGCCAAGCTGCCGGCCGATCCCCTGCTGCACTGGCGGCCCGTTCTTACCAAGTGACGCATAGGTCCCTGCCCCGCCACCGAGCATGGCGACGAACAACCGGGGGGCGGCTTGCCGGAAGCGGTCGGTGTGACGGATCAGCTCGTCGATCCAGACCGCGACCTTGTAGCCAAAAGTGGCGGGAACCGCGTGCTGGCCATGGGTGCGGCCGGCGATCGGCATCTCGGCGCCGCGTTCGGCGAGGCCGGCCATAGCGGACAGGATTTCGCCGATCTGGCGCAGAAAAATACCGTGCGCCTGACGCAGCACCAGAAGATCGCCGGTCTGGGTGATATTCTGCGTCGTCGCTCCCCAATGGACCCAACCGCCATGCGGCTCCCCCACTATCCGCCCGAGTTCCCAGACCAGCGGCACGAGAGTGTGCCCGGTGCGGGCCAAGCCCTCGTCGATGCGGGCGCGGTCCATGTTCTCCAGTCGCGCGGCGGAGGCGATGGCTTCGGCGGCTTCGGCCGGAATGATCCCGAGTTCGGCCTGGGCGCGAGCCAGCGCGACCTCCACATCCAGCCATGCCTGCCAGCGGTTCTCCAGGCGATAAAGCGCCCGGATGCCAGGGTCTGCCACACGCGAGGCGGTGGGTAATGTGTCACTCATTGGGCGTTCTCCCGGACGTTCTTCGTTCAGGAGAGGATCGCAGCAGGTGTCCCGGCCGGCAAGCCTAGTCCGCCCGGATCAACCCACGGTGGCTCGGTGCATCAATGAATGCCAGGATTTCGGCCACCAACGGGTCGTCGCCGAACTTCGCCCGCATGGCTTCCAGGCGCTGCGCGAATACGCCTTCCTTGTTGTAAAGTGCGCGGAACGCGGTGTGCAGCCGGTGAATCTGCGCCTTGTCGAAACCGCGGCGGCGCAATCCGATTATGTTCAACGCGGCCAACCGAGCACGATTGCCGATCACACTGCCGAAGGGGATGACGTCGGCTTCCACGCCGGACACGCCGCCGATCATCGCCGCTCGGCCAATCCGCACGAACTGATGGATCGCCGCCGCGCCGCCGATCACGGCATAGTCGCCAATGCTGACATGGCCGCCCATCACCGCGTTGTTCGCCACGATAACGTTGTTGCCCAAGGTGCAATCATGCGCGACATGCACCACTGCCATCAGCATGCAATCGCTGCCGACCGTCGTAATACCGATCCCGGTCGCGGTGCCGCGATGGATGGTGCAATGCTCCCGCACCAACGTGCGCGCGCCGATTTCGCAGCGGGTGGGTTCACCTTGGTATTTCATATCCTGCGGTGCCAGCCCGACCGTGCAGAACGGGAACAACTGGGCGCCCTCACCAATGCGGGTGTGGCCTTCCACCACGACATGCGACACCAGCTTCGCGCCGGCCTCGATGACCACATTGGGGCCGACGGTGCAGAACGGACCGATCTCCACCCCCGGGCCGAGTTCGGCGCCATGCGCCACGATCGCCGTCGGGTGGATGTTGGCGCGATCGCTTTTAAGCAGGCTGATATTCGTCATCGAATCCATGGTGTTCCGTTCCGTGGCGCACATTATCGCAGCAGGATGGCGGTCAAACTAAGAGCGGCGCGTCTCACCACCAACTCAATCATTGTTGCCCGATGTTTCCCAAACTGTCCTGTAACACTTTGTTTCGCCTAGCATTTTGGCGTTACTAAGGCAGAAATGCGTTCAACGCCGGCTTTCGGTCAAGGAGGCGGAACGCGGTCCATAATCATGGCGGAATAGGTCGCCTCGGCCACGGCGACGCCATCGACCCTGGCGATGCCATTGAAACGCCAGACATTTCCGCGCCGGCGTTCCTTGACGATATGGATGCGCAATTGGTCGCCGGGCACGACCGGGCGGCGGAATTTCGCGCCGTCGATCGACATAAAATACACCACCTTGCCCGCCGCATCGGGACCCAGCGTTTCGACCACCAGCACGGCGGCCGTCTGCGCCATGCTCTCGATGATCAGAACGCCCGGCATAACCGGGTGATTCGGGAAGTGCCCGGCGAAGAAGTTTTCATTCACCGTGACATTTTTGACGCCAATCGCCGAGATACCCAGCACCACATCGACGACCCGGTCCAGCAGCAGAAACGGATACCGATGCGGGATGTCATGCATGATCCGATGGATATCGATCAGTTCGACGGTCGTTCCCTCTACGGGCACTCTGTTCTCGGCTTCGTCCATAATGCTCAATCCACGTCGGAGTTCGGTTTGGCGCCGCACGCGGCGTTTTTTCTGGGACCGCCGCCATCGCGGAGCCAGCGCCGGATGGTGGCGATTTCCTTGAAGAAGGCCTTAACCGGCTGGGCCGGGGAGCCAACGAGTTCGGATCGCGCCGGCACGTCGGCCATAACCCCGGCTTGCGCGCCGATGCGTGCCCCGGTGCCGATCCGCAAATGCCCGGCAACCCCCACCTGTCCCGCCAGGACGACCTGATTTTCCAGGACAGTAGAGCCGGAGATACCCACCTGGGCCACGATGACGCAAGCTTTACCAATCCGCACATTATGGCCGATCTGCACCAGGTTATCGATACGGGAGCCGGCACCGATGATGGTGTCCTCCAGCGTTCCGCGGTCGATCGTAGTGTTCGCGCCGACCTCCACATCATTCTCGATCAGCACGCGGCCGAGTTGCGGAACGGTGTGGAAGCCTTGGGGGGTGATGGCAAAACCGAAGCCGTCCTGACCGATCCGCGCACCCGGGTAAATATAGACCCGGTCGCCGATCAAGGCGTGGGACAACGAAGCATGCGGCCCAATCCGGACGTCGCGGCCGATCTCCACACCGTCGCCGATTACCGCCATCGCGCCGACACGGCCTCGGGCGCCGATCGTAACGTTCTCCCCGATCACGGCCAGAGGGCCAATTTCGGTGGTTGGATCGATACGGGCCGACGCGGCGACTACCGCCGATGGATGAATGCCGGGGTTCGCCGGTGGCAGCGGGTGAAACAGCGCGGCCACCCGCGACCATGCCACCAATGGATCGGCGGCGACGATCGCAACGGTGGTTTCCGGCACCCGGTCCTGCATGTCCGGATGCACGATCACCGCGCCCGCCCGCGTTGCCGCCAGCGCCGGCAGATACTTGCGGTTGTTGAGGCAAAAGCTGACGTCCTCACCGGTCGCCACCGCCAGCGGGGCAATCCGATGCAGCATCAGCCGCCGGGGCGGGGCCTCGGCGCCCTCTCCATCGACACCGGCAGCATCGACGACAGCCGCCAAGGTATGGGGCCCAACACTTCTAAAAAACCGGGGATCGCCCGCCAGCGCCGTTCGATCCCCGGCGAACGGCAGCGGAGCGGACGTCACGGTTATGGCTTCGGTGTTGGTTTAGCGGGCGCGCCAGCCGCCGTCACCGGGCTTGCCGCAGCGGCAGCCGGAGCCGGGGCCGCAGCCTTCGCAGGCGGAGCCATTGCCAACGGAGAAACCCCGTCAGGCGGCACAATCACACTGGGCAAGGCCTTGTTCAGAACGTCGGCGACTGCCGGAGTCAGATCGAAATCGGCGGTCGTGCCCAGTATCTGGGTACGATTCAGCACCAAATTAATGCCGCGCGAAAGCGCAACCTGCTGGGCGACCTGTTCCATGGTGCGGTTGATCTGCATCATGATAAACTGGCCGGATTCCTGGATGATCCGATTGCGCTCGGCGAAGCGGCGCTGCGCCGCGGTCGCGCGCTCCTGGATTTCCTTTTCCTTGGTGCGGATTTGCTCAGGCGACAGCTTGCCACGTTCCGCTGCGAACGCCTGACCCAGATCGCGTAACGCGCCCTGTTCCTTCTGCGCGTCCTCATTCAGCTTCTGGCCGCGCGCGTTCAACTCTTTGTAGGCGTTCTGATAGGCCGTGGATATCCGCAGAACATCGGGAACCGACAGGATGCCGACGATCGCGGCCGGAGTCGCCTGTCCCTTGGGAATCGGCGGCAATTCCGGTGCGGGCGGAAGCTGAACCTGAAGCGCGGGCAACCCGTTAGTCTGGTCGCCGCCTGCATCGCCCAGAAGCGGCAAGGCGCCCGAACCAGCCGATGGAGCAGGGACGGACCGCGGGCCGGGGCGCGCGGCCGGTGGGGCAGCGGGGCGATTCTGCCCGGGCACGAACCATTCTCCGCTTTGCGCCTGTTGAGCGAACGCCGGAACCGATTGAAACGTCAAAGCCAGCGCGATGACCGCGCCAGCACTCTTGATGTATTTTTGAACCACTAGAACCTCGTACCGAAGCCAAACCGGAAAACTTGCGTCTGGTCGCCTGGTTGTTTGAGCGTGAACGGCGCCAAATCGATATTTATCAAGCCAAAAGCGGTGCGCCAGGAGAGACCGACGCCGGCGCCGACACGCGGTGCGCCGGAAGCGGATATCTGACAACTCACCCCGGCCGCTGTCGAGCAGGCTCCTGGACGGAACGACGCCTGGGTCAACGCACCGACATCGACGAACACCCTTCCGTTGAGTCCAAGATCAGGCGGAACCGGCAGCGGGAACCGTAATTCTGAGGTCTGGGTCCAGATGAACCGGCCTCCGAGGGGATCGCCCGTCACACGGTCATGCGGACCCACGCCCCCGGTTTGGAAACCGCGCAGATTGTCGCCGCCGAGGAAGAACCGATCGATAATTTCCTCACGCCCGCCCGGCAGCAACACCATGTAGCCGGCGCTGCCAGCCAGTTTGATGCCCCAATCCGGATTACCCAACTGGCGTTCCAACGGGATATAGTACGCGGCGTTGAAGTTACCGCGAACGTAGCGCGCATCGCCGCCGATGCCGGCGAAATCGGTCCCGGCTTCGACAACGTATCCGCTATGCGGAGAAACCCGGCTGTCGCGGAAATCCAGCGTCAGAACCTGCCCTACCTGCGATAGCAAGGTTTTCCCGGCCTCGTTCAGAATGAACGGACTGGCGCCAGGTTCAACGTTGAACACGTCTCGGTTGACCAGGGAGTAACTCCAGGTCTGGCGCAGATGTTCGTTGAACGCGTAACCCAAACGGAGGGCGAAGCCTTCGCGCCGTTCGTCATAGGGTTGGGTACCGAGGAAGTTCGTCTGGATCAAAAAGATATCGGCACCGGCAACGAGGTTGCGATCCAGAAAATACGGATCGGTGACCGACGCGTTGACGGAACTGCGCCGTTGGGCGAGTACGCCGTTAACACTGGCATTGATACCGGTGCCGACGAGATTGCGTTCCGCCAGACCGATATCGATCAATGCGCCCGCATCGGTGGAGAATCCGCCGCCAAACGACAACTCGCCGGTAGCCTTCTCGGCGATATTGGCGGAGAGGATCGCCTTGTCCGGAGCGGACCCGGGAGAGGTATTGATATCGACCGCCTGGAAGTAGGACAAATCGGTCAATCGGGATTTGGTGCGGCGGATCGCTTCGGCGCTGTACGGGTCGCCTTCAGCCAGACGGAATTCCCGACGGATCACCTTGTCTTCGGTACGGGTGTTGCCGACGATGTCGATGCGTTCGACATACACGCGCGGCCCCTCACCCACATCGAATGCGAGATCGACCGTACGCTTCGCCGGATCGCGGGTGACGCGCGGCCTAACATCGACGAACGCATAGCCACGGTTATGCACCGCTTCCTCAATCATGTCGCTGGTACGGCCGACTGCGTCGCCATCGTACCAGTCGCCCTCATCCAACTGCAACGTCGATTGCAGGTCTTTCTGCCCGAGGTTGCGAAGCTGCGAATTAATGGTGATCTTGCCGATCTTGTAGCGAGGCCCCTCATTGATTGTGAACGACAGGAAAAAGCCCTTGCGGTCGGGCGAGAGTTCGGCGCTGGCATCGGCTATTTGCACGTCGGCATAGCCGCTTTTTAAGTAGAACCGGCGCAACAATTCCTTGTCGTAAGCCAGCCGATCCGGCTCGTATTGATCGGAACTGGACAGAAAACGCCACCAGCGGGCTTCGCGGCTGTTAATGACTTCCTGTAACCGATCCTCACTGAACGCCTTGTTGCCGTTCACGACGATCTTGCTGATCAGCGCGGTGGAACCATCGTTCACCTGGAAGACGACATCGACGCGATTCTGGTCCAGGCGGATGATCTTGGGTTCGACGGAGGCGTCGTAATAGCCCTTCTTGCCGTACTTCCCCAGTATTGTCTGGCGGTCGGATTCCGCCAATGCCGGGGTGAAGACGGCACGCGTGCGCAATTGCATCCCCGCACGCAGAAGATCGTCGGTGAGCTTATGGTTACCCTCGAACGCGACACGGTTGACAATCGGGTTTTCGACCACGCGGACAATCAGCGTATCGCCGGTACGACCCAACCGCACGTCCTGAAACAGGCCGGTTGCATACAGGGTCTTCAAACTGCGATCGACGCGATCCGGATCGAAGCGGTCCCCTGGCTGCACCAAAAGATAGGAACGGATCGTTCCCTCCTCGATACGCTGGGCCCCTTCGACCTTGATCGATCGGATAACGCCACCCGAGGCAACCGGACCCGAACGATGGGTAGGCGCCGCAGCGGCCACCGGACGCTTTGGAGTCGGAGCCTGGGCGGCAGCGGTTCCGATGACCACCAATGGCATCAGGCAGGCGGCGACAAGCCGCGCAGCACGGATCGTCAACAAAAGGCTGGTCCCCCCAACGGCATGCCGTTGCAAAAATTAGGACATCGGCAGGTCGCACGATGCATTCGCCGCGCACCATAGCGATGGCTCGCGACCGAAGCTAGTAGCGGGTTTCGCCCGGGACCGCTCCGCCACTGTTTGTACAAGGTTTTGAATTAGATCGAAAAAACTCAGCCCCCCTGAAGCATGCGGCAAACCCGGCGATAGACCGCCGGATTTGCCCGCCGCGACTCGGGCGATCAGCCGATCAGGCCGGCAACCCAGCGAAACAGTCCGAGATGCGTCAGGTCGTTCCATGTCGCGAATACGAAAAGGCTCGCGAGGAGCGCCATTCCGGCCTTAAATCCGTATTCCTGCGCCCGTTGCGGCAGCGGACGGCCGCGCAACGCCTCGGCCAGATAGAACAGCAGATGACCGCCATCCAGGATCGGGATCGGGAACAGGTTGATGAGGCCGAGGTTTACCGACAGCACCGCGATAAACGAAACCAGGCTCGCGATGCCAAGCTGGGCGACCTGACCGGACAACTGGGCGATGCGCAGCGGTCCGCCCAGTTCCTCGGTGCCACGGCCGCCGCTGATCATTTGCGTTAAACCGGCGAAGGTTTCGCGGGTAATCATCCATGTTTGCGTCACACCGCCCACCAACGCCGCCGGTACACTGGTGTGCCGGTATTCGACCGCGCCACCCCGGACGCCCAGCAAACCAACCTGTTGGCCGCCGGCATCGCGCGAATCGGTGGTCACCTCGATTTTCTGTTCGGAGCCGTCGCGCTGGACCGTCATGGCCAGCTTTTGGGCAGGGTGGGCCATGATGACGTGCTGCAAAGCCTCGAACGTGCCGATCTGTTCCCCGGCAATCGCGACCACCCGGTCGTTGACCATCAGGCCCGCCCGGGACGCGGCGCTATCGGGAAGCACGGCGCCGATCACCGGCAGCGTGACCGGCGTGCCGACACCGATGAACAACGCTGCGAACAGCACCATCGCGAGCAGGAAATTGGCGGCAGGACCAGCGGCCACGATAATCGCGCGGGACAGGACGGATTTGTCGTGGAACGTCTGGCCGGCAATCCAGGTCGCGCGGACCTCCGGCGCCACGTCCTGCGGGCGCTCTTGCCCATGCAGCTTGACATATCCGCCCAACGGCAGCCACGCCAATTTCCAAACCGTGCCGTGTTTATCGGTCCATGACGTAAGCGCCTGACCGAAGCCGATCGAGAACGCTTCTACCCGTACGCCCCGCCAGCGGGCTGCCAGATAGTGTCCAAGCTCATGAACGAAAACGAGCACGCCGAGGACGACGACGAAAGCCGCCGCGCTGCGTACGAAATCCGGAATAAAGGTCAGCAAGTTCGTGCCTTTCGGCTAGAAGGCGTTAAGCGGTGGGAACGTAAACATCACCGTCAGACGGCGGTTCGCTGCCATCTGCGGCTTGCTCCGGCCCGTCCCGGAACGCGTGCGGCAGACACAGGCTGCCAATCACGGGTGCATGGGGGCGAAACCGGTCAAGATACCGTCGCATCGCACGCGAGACGGCTTCAATGCAACATTATGCGGCGTAAGCAGCCATAACGTCGAGCGCAATACGCCGAGAAGCCGCATCGAGAGCAATCACGTCATCAAGGGTATCCGCCCCGGGCGTTCCAAGTTGCTGAAGCACACGACCGACGGTCGTGGCGATATCGAGAAAGCCTATGCGCCTTTGCAGGAACGCTTCGACCGCGATCTCATTCGCCGCATTTAGGATGGTGGGGGCTCCCCCCCCCGCTTGCAATGCTTCGCGCGCCAATCGGAGCGCAGGAAAGCGCACCAGATCAGGGTCTTCGAAGTCCAGGCGGCTGACCGCGACAAGATCGAGCCGGCGCGACACCGTCGCCATACGGCGCGGCCAGGCCAGCGTGTGTGCAATCGGTATCCGCATGTCGGGTGAGCCAAGCTGCGCCATGACCGATCCGTCGTGATAATAGACCAGCCCGTGAATGACGGATTGCGGGTGAATCAGGACTTCGATTTCGGTTTCGTGCAGACCGAACAGGCGGGCGGCCTCAATCACCTCCAGCCCCTTGTTCATCATGGTCGCGGAATCGATGCTGTTCTTTGCACCCATCGACCACACCGGATGCCGCAGCGCCT
>JANXLQ010000147.1 GCA_025355085.1 Rhodopila sp. | reverse complement strand
CGCGGATAGGTGCCGCGATCCGCGTAAGGGCCGCAGTTGAACTTGCCGTAAGTCGCGAGATGGTTGCGCCAGCGCTCCGACAGATATGCATTCAGCGCGCCCGCCTTCGGATACGGATGGATATCGCAGTCGATAATACCAAGCCGGCTGTCGGCGGGGCGGGCCAGGACATCGACGGGTGCGTTCATTGCACTGTCTCCTTCAGGCGTGAATAGGTTGCGAGCGGGTTATCCACACGCATTTTCCGTTGCAGATCGCTCGACAGGCCAGGCGGCACGATGGCATCGCCCTCAAACTGCCAATGCGGATAATCGGACGCGAACAGCAGCATGTGATCGGCATCGATTTGCTCGACAATCCGCTCCACTGCTGCTCGGTCGGGTGCGTCGAACGGCTGGATCGTCAGGCGAATGTTCTCGCGGATAATGTCGGCGGGGGAACGGTTGAGCCACGGCACTTCGGCCCGCACGCCACGCCAGGTCTTGATTGCGCGCCAGATGAAGCCGGGCAGCCATGTGACACCGGACTCGATCAGGACGAACTTCAGGTCCGGGAACTTGTTGAACACGCCGTTGGTGATCAGGCTGAGCAACTGATCTTCGAATATCTGCGAGTTCGCGACGTAATCGTGCAGATAGTGAGTCGGCCAACCGGTGGAGGTTGGGGCGTAACGATACATACTGCCGGCATGGATACCGACCGGTAGTCCGTGCCGGACGGCAGCCTCCCAGATTGGCCAGTAATAAGAACGGCCAAGCATCATTTCACAACCAACGGGCATCAGAACCTGAACGAAGCGGCGATCGCTGGCGCAGCGATCAATCTCTTCGGCGGCCAGCAGAGGTGCCTGTGCCGGCACAACGATGGACGCGCGCAGCCTGGGTTCTTTGTCCAGCCAATGCTCCTTGATCCAGTCGTTTACGGCAGAGCAGATGGCAGCGCCCATGCTTTCGCTAACAGCGACCTGCCCACCGGTCAGCGGGTTACAGATGGCCGTGCCGATGCCGAATTTGTCCAGCGCCTGACTCCGCATCGCGTCGAGACTGGCGCCGGGACGCTGGCCTTTTATCCGCCAGTCGGGCCGGCAGGTGATCGGTGCGTTCAGCGGATAGGACATCATATCGAAGCCGTCGATGCCGCGTGCGACGAAGGATTCTTGCCAGAATTCGCTCATATACGGCAGCAACGCCTTGATGTCCGGCACGCCCGGATGGATGTCGCAGTCAATCGCGCCAACGGTCATCGAAGTCTCCTGGCCGAACTATGGAATGCAGCCGATTTCACTGTCAACTTACCCTTGCTTCACGCCGGCCCGCCGCAAGGTCCGCTGCCAGTCCGCGGCCACGCCGTCCAGGGCGACCTTGGCGGTCTTCTCACCCAGCAAGACCTGCGAAATGCCGTTCCGAAGCTGCAACTCCATCGCTGGCCAAAATGGCGTTCGAGGCTCTAGCCGAGCCGTCTTCAACGCCTGCGCCAAGACCGGAGCCCAACCGAAGCGTTCCAACACCGCCGGATCGTCCAAAACGGATGTCCGGGGTGGTGCGTTGCCTCTTTCCATCGACCGTCGCATCCATTTTTTGCTGGTGGCGAACTGAATAAACTCGAACGCCCATTCGGTGTTCTTGCAGGCTGTTGGCACGCCGAACGTCCAACCACCCAGGCCCACTTTGCTTTCTGCCACCGAATGCCGGCCGGGCGCTACTGCCCAGGCCCAGCGCCCGCCGGTTTGCGATAGTTTCGGATCGTTGATCAACGAACCGTAAGGCGCCAGGGTGATGGTCATTGCGTAACGATCACGCTGGCCACCGGCAACGATCTCATCGTATTCCCAGGTGATGGCATCGGGAACCACGACTTTATACCGCGTCATCAGGTCACCGTAGAATTCCAGGGCTTGCACTGCCTTGGTCTCATTGATCTCGATAGCAAACGTCGCGGGGTCGAAATATCGTCCGCCGTTGCCGTACAAAAACGGAGAGTAGCCCCCTATCATCGCCGGACCCTGGCGTCCCCAGATACCCATGCCGTAACGTTCCGGCGGCTTTGTCGTGGCCTGAGCCGCCTTCAGCAGGTCTTCCCAATTTTGAGGGGCCGCGGTGATACCGGCGTCCGCCAGCAACTGCTTCTGATAATTAAGGATACTGGCCGTAACACGGTAGGGAATGCCTATCAGTTTGCCCTCATAGCTCGCCATATCGCGGACCACCGGCAGGAAGTCATCCCAGTCGAAATCGGGGTGCTTCGCCGCGTTTGCTTCCAGCAATTTGGTGTGGTCGGCCATGTGCGGTGCCAGCCAACCGGCGAACGATGCAGTCCACTGAATGATGTCGATGCCGGGCGAACCCGAATTCAACTCTCCTTTTAATCGAGCGCTGAGGGCGTCGATGGGCAGCAGGGTGAAATCGATCTTGATGCCGGTTTCCTTTTCGAAGGCCGGAGCGACCTCTTCGACCAAGGTCCAGTGCCACGGCCCATTGTCGCCGACGAACACCAGCTTATCCGGTTTTGCTTGCGCCAGGGCTGGTAGCGGCAGCATCGAGGCAGCCGACGCGGCAAGCAAACCGCGCCTGTTCAAACCTGTCATGTCGATCATCCCTTAACCGCGCCGGACGATAGTCCGGCGACCAAATGGCGTTGCGCAGCAAATGAGAACAGAATCACCGGCAGGATAACCAACACGCCTGACGCGGTCATGCCGCCCCAGTCAACGCCGGTATCGCCGCCGGAGAACGCGGCCATCAGTACCGGCAAGGTTCGGGTCGCGTTGTTGGTCAGAACGGCCGCAAACAGGAAGTCGTTCCAGGCGAGTTGCAGGCACAGGATGCAGGCCGCGACCAGTCCCGGTTTGATCAATGGCAGTACGACATGGAAGAACGCCTGGAAGCGGCTGGCGCCATCGACCCAGGCGGATTCCTCCAACTCCCGAGGCAGGTCTTCAAAGAATCCGCGCATGATCCAGACCACCAGCGGCAGGCTGAAGGTGGTGTAAGCCAGTATGACGGACGTGCGTGTCGTGGTCAGGCCGAACGCGCTGAACAGCACATACATCGGGACCAGGACCGCGATTGGCGGCAGCATACGCATCGACAACAGTGCGAAGAACAGGAAATTGCGGCCTGCGAACTGGAACCGAGCCAGCGCGTAAGCCGCCGGCACGCCGACAATCAATGAGGTGGACACCGCCCCCGCCGACACCAACAAACTATTCACAAATGCCTGGCCAAAGTCCGCTCGGGATAGCGTTGCCGCATAGTTCTCGAACGTTGGCCACCACAGAAACAGCGGGGGCGATGCGAATACCTGCAACCGCGTCTTCAACGATAGCCCCAGGATCCAGACCAGCGGAAACAGGAACAACACCGTCAGTGCCGTCAGTGCGGCGTAAACCGCGAGCCGTTCGGACCGTTTACGCATTAGTTCGCATCCCTGCGGCGCACCAGCGCAATAAAAAATCCACACATGATCAGGGAAATCAGCAACATCATCCACGCCGCTGCCGCGCCAAGACTGAGGTCGAACCGCACGAACGACGCCAGATAGGTGTACATCGACAGCGTCATCGTACTATTCGCCGGGCCGCCGCTCGTCAGGACATAGACGTTGTCGAACGATCGAAATTCGAAAATCATCCGCAACAGCATGGCGACCATGAGGTAGGGGCGCAGCAGCGGCAGGGTGATGTGCCAGAACATCTGGAAGCGGCTGGCTCCGTCGATTTTCGCCGCTTCCACTGGCTCAGTGGGCAGGGAGCGTAGGCCAGCCAACAGCAGGATCGCGACATAGGGGGCGTTTTGCCAGATGTTCACCACGGCGACCGACAGCAGTGCGGTTCCGGGGCGACCGAGCCAAACGATGTGTTGCTGCAGAAAGTAGTTGATGACGCCGTGGTCGGGGTCCAGCAACAACTTCCAGCAGAAGGCCGCGACCACGGGCGTGATCATCATCGGTATGATCAGCAGCGTTCGGAATACGCCGATCCACGGCAGGTCGATGTTGAGCAGCAATGCGATGCCCAATCCCACGCCAAGTTCGGCCGTTACGACGACGACGGTGTATTGCAGCGTCAGGATCAGGCTGCCGATGAATTCAGGATCGGTCAGCAGGTCGTCATAGTTTGCCAGGCCGTTGAATTTGCCGCCGAACAGGTTTTGGTCCGGGGACCAGCCTTCCAGCGACAGCCAGGCGGAGAACAGCAGCGGAATACCAAACACCAGCAGCATCAGCACAGTGGTGGGCAGGACGGCCAAACGGGCAAAGTGACGATCCACCCAGCTTGTGCGTCGCCTGCCCGCAATGCGGACAGATTTGGCGCTGCTGCCCAGTGCAGCAAGCTGGCTTGTCTCTCCCATAGTTCCTTGCTCCGTTGGCTCGCAAGCGTTTGACGGGAGGTTAGACTGGAATGAGTTGGGACGCCATCACCCCGCCGGAGCGAAAAGTTCCTCCACGTCCGCCTCGGTCATGGTCAGGGCTCCGCCGTGTTCGGAGTCCATGACGCTGGCGACGATGGCGCGCTTTTTCTCTTTCAGCACTTCCATCTTTTCCTCAATGGTACCCAGCGTCACCAGCCGGTGCACGAATACCTTTTTTGTCTGGCCGATACGATGTGCGCGATCGGTGGCTTGGTCCTCGACTGCGGGGTTCCACCATGGATCGTAATGAATAACCGTATCGGCAGCGGTCAGGTTTAGCCCAACGCCGCCGGCCTTCAGGCTGATCAGGAACAGCGGCACATCGCCGGCCTGGAATTGCTTCACCGGGGTTGCGCGATCTTTCGTCTCTCCGGTCAGTTTCACGTATTCGACGCCGTCTTCTTCAAGCCGAGCCTGGATCAACGCGAGCATTTCGGTGAATTGGGAGAACAGCAGGACCCGCCGGCCCTCGGCGAACATGATGCTCAGCATTTCCATCAGGCGATCTAATTTCGCCGATCCAGCCTTCGACTTCGCAACCGTCTTCAGTTTCAGCAACCGGGGATCGCAGCATGCCTGACGCATTTTCAGAAGTGCATCCAGGATAATGATGCCGGAACGGGCCAAGCCTTTTTGTGCAATTGCAGCCTGGACTTTGGCATGCATCGACAGCCGGATCGCCTCGTAGATCGCTCGCTGGCTGGATTCCATCTCTACCGGCTCAACGATTTCCGTCTTGGGCGGCAGTTCGGTGATCACTTCCTCTTTGGTCCGGCGCAGCATGAACGGACGGATGCGACGGGTCAGCAGTTGTTGCCGTTCCACGTCACCTTGTTTCTCAATCGGATTTCTGTAACGGGTTTTGAACGACTTCTGGCTGCCCAGGAATCCGGGGGCGAGGAAGTCGAACAACGACCACAATTCACCGAGATGGTTTTGCAACGGCGTTCCGGACAGACACAGCCGTTGCCTGGCTTTTAGGCGCAACGCCTGCCGCGTCGTTTCGGCGTTGGGATTCTTGATGAACTGTGCCTCATCCAGAATAACCGCGTGCCATTCCTGCTTCAGAAGAACTTCATGATCCCGCGTCAGCAACGGATATGTGGTCAGCACCAGATCGTGCTTCGGGATATTCGCAAACTGAATTTTCCGAGCCGAGCCATGAAGCGCGAGTACGGAAAGACCGGGAGCAAAACGATGTGCCTCCGCCGTCCAGTTCGGGATCAAACTGGTCGGGCAGACGATCAGCGACGGGCGGTCCAACCGCCCGGCGGTTTTCTCGATCATCAGATGCGCGAGAGTCTGCACGGTCTTGCCCAGGCCCATGTCGTCGGCCAGTACGCCACCTAACCCGGCCCCGCCCAGGAATTGCAACCAATCGACGCCCTGTCCCTGGTACGGCCGCAAGGTCGCAAGAAATGACGGCGGAATGACCGCCTTGGGAATCCCACCGGACACCCGCAACGTCCGCCCGAGGTCCCGCAGTGCCTCTCCACCGCGCCAAACCAAGCCGGTACGTTCTTCCAGACCGGCGAGATCGGCGGCATCCAGGCGCGAAAAGCCGATTTTTTCGGCATCCGCGTCAATCCCGCCGCTCGCCCAAAGCTCCAGCAGCGCCTGCAATGTGGGGCGAATGCGCGACATCGGCAGCGACAGCATCCGGCCATCCAGCAAAGGCAGGATGAAGGGCTTGTCGTCGGCACCTTCGATCAGCAGAGCGGTTTCCGGGCGGATGATCATACGCACCAGGGCGGGAACAAGATCGACCTGCTCACCGTCCACCGTCACGCCGAGATGCAGTTCCAGCCAGTCGATTCCCGATCCTTCGACCAGTTCGGCCTCGATCTCGGTATCGGCCGACAGCACCTGGACCGGGAAATCCGCATCGATACCGATTGTCCAACCGGCGGCCCGCAGCCTAGGCACTTCCTGCGTGACGATCTGCATCCAGGTTGGGTTTGGGCCATACTCCCGCAGGGCGAAATCGTCGGTGTGGGCGTGCTGGTAATAAACCGGCACGACCTCATGCACCGACCCGAAGCCCAGGCTCGTTAGTTCCCCGAGTACCGCCGTCTCCGCCGAACGATCGCGTTCGACCTCATACAGCGTGCCGTCCTGCACGGTGATTCGCGGCTGCGGGTTACGGCTGCGGGGGAGAGTGATCGGCCCGTATTGATAGGATAATCGCAGCAAAGGCACCGCATAAAGCCCGCGTCCAATTACCTGGGCGGCACCCCGCCCATAGCTCGGATCGCTCGGTAGGGTGCCGTTGATCAGCCTTACACTCGGCCGCATCGTGTCGTGGATCTGTTCGGGGGGCTGCAACTCCGACGGCACCGGCAGCTTCGCGGACGGCATGCGCCTGGACAGTTGCGCCCGCACCTCGGCTGCCGCTTCCGGGGGGATGGATGGCGCATTCAGCAGTCGCACGATCAGACGGTTGGGGATGTCCATGCCGACCGGCCCCATGCTGCCGGCGGCGGGATCGACATACCAGGGCGCCGGAATGCGAACTCCGACGAGGCCTTCATCCAGCGCCAGTGTCGCCTGTTGGGATGCATCCGGCTTGGTGATCCAGGTAATCTGGCCCTGTCGTTCCGGCCCCTCGGCCATCGCCGGGCCTTCGGCCGTGCCCCAACGGGCGCGTCCGGTCGTCAGAATGCGGCGCAGCGTGTCCAACGGATCGTCGTCGCCCTGTGGACCGGTGTAGCCGGTGCGGCGTGACAGGCGCGTCAGGATAATTCGGTCGGACGGGCGAATATATTTCGCCGGAGTTTGAATCTGATGCGGCGCGTATCGCTTGATGGTCCCCGGGAAGCCGCTTTTGAGCAGCGTAACCGTCATCGGATCGATCCGCAGTTGCGGCACCCCGGTGGCGTGCGGGGCGGCATCCAGCACGTAGAAAACCCGCGTGCGGATCGCGGCGGGATACTCTTCCGTCTGTTCCTCATCGTCCTTATCGAAATCCGCCAGCCATGTTTGAATCTGCGCCGGCAACGCCGCCGGGGCAGGGGCTTTCGCAACCGGGGGAAACAGCGACTCCTGATGCCGCGGGACGTGCAGTTCCTTGCGCTGGGCAGCGATCAGCACTGCCGCTAGGTGTTTGCAGCCTCTCCCGATCGAACACGAACAGGCACCGGCGATCTTGATTCCGTTGTTGAGGGAGCGACTGACCTTCAGACTTTGTACATACGGATCGGGTCTGGTTCCCTGCGTCGTGGCGGTGATGACCGCGCCGCGGGCAACGATCTCCAGGTCCTGGACCCGCCCGCGTTGCTCGTAGGAACGGCCGGCCGTCAGCGTTCCGGGCGGAAAAATCCGCCGGATGTCGCCTTCGCGGATAGCAAGGGCTGGATCGATGTCAGGAGCGATGGGCACGATATGCATATACCGAGGGTGCGTGTTGAGTTCGAGTCGTGGCCATAGGTTTGGTTTATCCTGCCGCAAGCGTACGCATGGCGGCATTGCGTTCGAACAAATTCAGTAACAGGCGAACCGCCTGACCGCGAGGGGTTTTCAGCCCCGGGTCGCGCGACAACAGCACGGCGGCGTCGCGATGTGCCATGTGTAACAAAGACTCGTGGTCCAGGGGATCGGCCAATTTGTAGCCTGGCAATCCAGCTTGGCGTGTACCTAGCGCATCGCCGCCGCCGCGCAATCTAAAATCCTCGTCGGCGATCAGGAATCCGTCGTCGGTGTCGCGCAGCAGTGTCAGGCGGCGGCGGGCGGTTTCGGACACCCAGTCCTCGTGCAGCAGCAGACAGAAGCTCGCCGCCTCGCCGCGCCCGACCCGGCCGCGAAGCTGGTGAAGCTGGGCCAGTCCGAAGCGTTCGGCGTGCTCGATCACCATTACAGAGGCAGCCGGCACATCGACCCCGACCTCCACTACCGTTGTAGCGACTAAAAGGCGGATCGTTCCAGCGGTGAAGGCGGCCAGTGCGGCGTCTCGGATTTCGGGTGTTTGCTGGCCGTGCGCCATGCCGGCCTGGTCGCCGAAGAGTCCGCGAAGGTGGACATAGCGGTCTTCGGCGGCGGCAACGTCCAGCGCCTCGCTTTCGTTGACCAGGGGGCAGACCCAGTACACCTGCGCGCCTTTGTCCAGCTTGCGGGCGATACCTTCCAACACCGTCGGCATGGTGCCCAATGAGTGCAGCGTCGTGCGAATCGGTAGGCGGCCGGCGGGTTTTTCGGTCAGGCGGCTGACATCCATTTCCCCCCATTGGGTCAGGAGCAGTGTGCGGGGGATCGGGGTCGCGGTCATGATCAGAACGTCGGTCCACTGACCTTTGCCACCGAGCGTCAGGCGCTGATTGACCCCGAATCGGTGCTGTTCGTCGATCACCGCCAGGGCGAGGTCTCGGTATTCCACCGCATCCTGGAACAAGGCATGGGTGCCGACGACGATCTGGATTGAGCCGTCTTTAATGCCTCGCAACAGACGCGCGCGTTCCTTGCCTTTGATCGATCCGGTCAGCAGGGCGACTGGAACCGGGCACAGGCGGGTGAGTGTGCGATGGTGCTGCTTGGCCAGCACCTCGGTCGGTGCCATTAGCGCAGCCTGTTTGCCGGCCTCTACCGCACGCAGCATCGCCAGCAACGCCACCAGAGTTTTGCCCGATCCGACATCCCCTTGCAGCAGCCGCAGCATACGGCGGGGGGATGCCAGATCGGAGTCGATCTCTGCCAGTGCCTTTACCTGCGACGCTGTCGGCGCGAATCCGAATCGTTGCATGGCGATGTCGCGCAGATGCGAATCGCCCATCAGCGGCTTGCCCGACCGAGCGCGCACGCGGCCGCGGATGAGTGTGGTCGCGATCTGACCGGCGAAAAGTTCGTCGTAGGCAAGTCGTGCCCGGTTTTGCCGTTCGGGTTCGCCGGTTTCCGGGGATTGGACGGCGCGTAGGGCGTCTTTGAACGGGGGCCATTTCTCGCGTTGCAGCAGGGCCGGATCGTGCCACTCGGGGAAGTCGGGCAGCAGGTCGAGGCATTGGGCCAGCCCATTGGCGATTTGCCGAGGCC
>JANXLQ010000144.1 GCA_025355085.1 Rhodopila sp. | reverse complement strand
GGTAGGCATTCTCCTGCCGTGACGGGATTGGGTCGTCGCGACGACAGGGGCATGCCAGAGAAAAATATTCTCCAACGCAAATTTGGGCGGGAGTTTTCGCACAGCCTGCTTCGCCTGCCATGACGAGAAGGGACCGAACGGTCAAAATTGGGCCGGTGGTATGAGCTGCCACAATCCAGCTCTTGGTTTGGACGAACAAACGCGGCGGATACAAACCCTCGTCGGTACGATGGGGGGCCGATCAGTGCCGGAAGTGCCTCATTCCGGTGAATACCATGGCCAATCCTGCGGCATCGGCAGCGGCAATCACCTCAGCATCGCGGATCGAGCCACCCGGTTGAATCACCGCGGTCGCGCCGGCCGCGATTGCAGCTTCCAACCCATCGGCGAACGGGAAGAACGCGTCAGACGCTACAACGCTGCCTTGCGTGAGCCGCTCCGGCAGGCCGGCGGCCTTGGCTGCTTCCTCGCTTTTCCACGCAGCGATTCGGGCGGAGTCCACGCGGTTCGGCTGGCCCCCGCCGATGCCCACCGTTGCGCCGCCTTTGGCATAAACAATGGCGTTCGATTTGACGTGTTTGCAGACCCGGAAGGCGAACAGCAGATCGGCCAGTTCGGCGCCGGTCGGAGCGCGGCGGGTGACCACCTTCACGTCACCGGCTCCGATCCTGCCGGCATCGCGAGTCTGTGCCAGAAAACCACCGGCCAGACTGCGGAATGTCATTCCGCCAGCAGATGCGTCGGGCATGCCGCCGGTCAGCAGAAGGCGCAGATTTTTCTTTCGCGCCAGGATCGTTTTCGCTGCATCGTCGGCGTCCGGGGCAATAATGACCTCGGTGAAAATCGCCGCGATCTTTGCGGCGGACGCTGCATCCAGTATCCGGTTTACCGCGACGATGCCACCATACGGCGACACGGGGTCGCAACGGAATGCGGCATCCCACGCATCCTCCAGCCGCGTCGCCGAGGCGACACCGCACGGGTTGGCGTGTTTGATGATGGCGATGGTGGGAGCGTCAAATTCTGCCACACATTCGAACGCGGCATCGGTATCGTTCAAGTTGTTGAAGGACAATTCCTTGCCCTGCACCTGCCTTGCCGTCGCCACGCCGGGGCGGTTCCCGGAGATATAAAAGGCTGCAGCCTGATGCGGATTTTCGCCATAGCGCAGGGTCTGCCTCAGGCTTCCCGCCAACGTCATCCGCTGCGGAAACACCTCCTGCCTCTGCTCGGCGAACCATGTGCCAATCGCGGAATCATAGGCGGCGGTGCGGGCGTAAGCCTCGCCTGCCAACCGCCGGCGCAGCAGCAGCGACGTGCCGCCGGTAGCAACGATTTCCGACAATACATCGTCGTATTGATCAGGGCCGGTCAGCACGGTCACGAAATCATGATTTTTTGCGGCACCACGGATCAGCGCCGGGCCGCCGATATCGATGTTCTCGACACAATCCTCATAGGCGGCACCGCAGGCGACCGTGGCCTCGAAGGGATAAAGGTTTACGGCGACGAGGTCGATCGGTGCGATGCCATGCTCCTGCATCTGGGCCATGTGTTCGGGGACATCCCGCCGCCCGAGGATGCCACCGTGGATCTGCGGCACCAGGGTCTTTACGCGGCCGTCCATAATCTCCGGGAAGCCGGTGTGGTCGGACACCTCGGTTACCGGCACCCCGGCGTCGCGCAATGCCTTCGCCGAACCGCCGGTGGAGAGGATTTCGACGCCCCGGTCTGCCAGCGCGCGGGCGAACGGCACCAGCCCCGATTTGTCGGAGACGGAGATCAAGGCCCGTCGGATAGCAACGATGTCGGTCATGGCGGCGGAATCCCGTAAGAGCACGATTTTCGAAATTCGTGCGTTTGAAACAAGCTCAAGCGCGGCGGGATAAACCTACAGGCCCAGCAGGTCCAGCGTATGTGCCAGGACTTTGGCTTCATCGTAATGGTCCAGTGCCCGGCGCCGCCCTGCCTGACCCATCCGGTTGCGTAAATCCGGGTTGCGGACCAGACGCCCGAGCGCCGCACCAAGGGCGGCCGGGTCGCCAGGGGGGATCGACAGGCCGGTTTCTCCGTTCACGACTTGCTCCGCCGGGCCGCGCACGTTGGTGGCGACAACGGGCAGGCATGTCAGCATTGCCTCGATCACCGACATCGGCAGGCCCTCGAACCGGCTGGGGAGGGTGAAGATATCGGCGGCGGCCAGCAGCGCCGGAATGTCGGAACGGTATCCGAGCAGGCGCAGGCGGTAACCGAGGCCGGCAGCGCGCAGCAGGGCCGCCATGTCCGGCCCCCGGTCGGTTTCCAGCCGTTCGCCGACCACCCATAATTCGGCCTCCGGGACCGACCGCATTGCGATGGCGAGTTCGGGGTAGCCTTTGTGCCAAACCAACCGCGACACCGCGATGATCACCACACGATCCATCGGTACCCCAAGTTCGGCCCTGATCCGCTCGCGTGCCCGTGGGTTGGGGCGGAAGATCGCCGGGTCGCGGCCGTTGCGCACAGGTTCGGCGTTGGCGGCGATGCGCAGGCGGCGGGCGTCCCGGGCCTCGGCTTCCGACACGGTCAGGAACACGTCGGTCACCCGGGCGGCGATCCATTCCATAACGAACGACAGGCCGCGGCGAGGCAGTGAGGACGACGCGTGATTGAACAAGAAGCCGTGGCAGGTGTAGGCGACCTTCGGCACTCCGGCGATGCGGGCGGCAAGGCGCGCCAGGAAACCGCTGATCGGCATGTGGGCGTGGACGATGTCCGGCTTTTCCTCGCGCAGCATGGCCACCAGCGATTGGAATGCGCGGATGTGCGCGATAGGCGACAGGCGCCGCACGAACGGGACCGCGACAATGCGGAAGCCCTCGGCTCGGACGTCATTCAGCAGGGGGCCTTCGGCGCAGGCACCAACGACCTCGTGGCCTCGGGCGCGCATTGCCCGCATCAGCGGCAGAAGAAAGTGCCGGAGGGAGAAATCGACGTTGGTGATTTCGATGATTTTCATCGATGGCCGATGGCGCCCGCGGTGGCCTTTTCCAATATGTCACGGCCGGACCAAGCCCCGTTGGTGTCGGGATGAGCTATAGGTCGAGCATAAGCTGGGCCAAAGCATCGTCTTCTGGCCGTCATGGCTCGGCTGGCCGGGCCATGACCGGCCAAGATACAAATGGAACTGTCCGCACCAATCCGCGCAAATCTACCGCCGCTCTGGGTACCCGGCGCTCTGGTCACCCGGCGCGTTCGACCTTGCTGAGCGCCCACTTGATATGTTGCGGGCCGTCAGCGAACCCGGTTAGCACGATCTGTTCGCTCCGCCGGGGTTCTGTCCCGCCCAGGTAAACCGTCTCTTCCAGGCTCAATGTGGCGCCATCGGCACGCAGGCGCCAGAAACTGCCGGCTTTCAGCTTCATCAGCACGGCGGCGCCATCCTGTTGCACACTGGCCTGCACATCCGGATGCAGATGGAAGCGCAACGTGAACGGCTGAGGGTCAACCG
This sequence comes from Rhodopila sp., assembly GCA_025355085.1. GTDB lineage: Bacteria > Pseudomonadota > Alphaproteobacteria > Acetobacterales > Acetobacteraceae > Rhodopila. The sequence goes on along the minus strand of JANXLQ010000144.1, from coordinate 8,918 downwards.
CTTCGATCAGGTCCTCGCCACGGATGTCCTCGCCGCTTTCCGCCATATACAGCCGACGGCGATGCACGGCGTTGAACGGCTTCCGCCAGCCGTCATGCGATCCCTCCAGCCAGTGCGCCCCCGCGGCTTCCTGACGATTGACCTCGACGACGGCCGGACGGCGCCCGAGGCCTTCGGGCTTTAACTCACTGCTGTTCACGTCGCCGATTATGAGCGTCGAGTGTGCGGCCGTGGCGCGGGCGGCATCGCGCCATTCCGCCGGCCCCGTGAGGAACGCGCCGCAATTGACGATCAAACGGTCGCGGCCGACCGACAACTCCATGGACAACGTGCCGGCATGGGCCAACCGGTCCAGTCCCGGCGGAGCAGGTACCCCGCAATCCACGATCAACACGGTACGCCCGGCCTGCATGCGGTGGAAGCCACCGTCGGACAGCGCCGAGGGACCGCGACCGCCGCGTCCGGCCTGGGTGAGCACCAAATCGACCAGCATGCTGGTTTCTTCCCGGCTGCCGTTGAACAACGCCAACCCACCGTCCCCATGACGCATCATGCGCAGGGCCGGCGCCATTCGCTCTATCGCATGCGCCAGGATCGGCGGCGCCTGGGTCTGCGACGTCTGGAACAGTGCCCGGATTTCGGTCAGGTCCTGTAGCGCGGACAACTGCGCGGCCGGACTGCGTTCGGCATGGCAACCATCGGGCAGGATCTGGCGGGCGATCTCCTGCGGCAGAAACCGCAATGCCCTGGCCAGAAAACCCGCATGCTCCCGCAACGCAACGGCAGCGGCGACGAGGCCCTTCATCGCGGTCAGGGCGCGTGCGTCCAGTTCCTCGGCTGGTAAAGCGGCTGACAGGGCGCGGGCTTCCGACACCAGCCGGTTCATCAATCGCTGGCGGAAAACGTCGTCGGCGGTGGCGGCGAAGAAGTCGTAATGCCCGAGCCAGGCGGTGATGCGGGCGCCGACGATATCGGGGCGGTGGGCGATGGGATCGGTGGGCGGCCCGGCAATCCACTCGCCCACCAGCGCTCGGGCGCGCAAGCGGGCGGCATCGGTGCCGAGGGCACGCAGATCACGCAGCCAGGTGAAGCCGAACGCGCCGGCGCGCAGGGCGGGGTTACCGTCTATTTGGCTCCAGCCGCCTTGGCGCAGCGTCTGGATGGCGCCACCGATGGCCAACTCGCCCTTGATCAACTGGGCGCCGCGCGCGGCATCGCCCGGCCAGGGATCGCGCACCGACAAGGCGGGGGCATCGGGCACCCGCCCCATTCGGATGCTGGGCAAGCGCGCCATGGCCCGTCGCGCGCCGCGCATCCAGCTTCCGGGACTGGCCGATGTCATGCGCCGCCTCGCAACGTTGTGATGGCCCGGGCGTAGTCGGGGGCACGAAAGACGGATGTGCCGGCGATCAGCGTGTCGGCACCGGCCGCGATTGCCAGTGGCGCGGTGGCCGCAGTGATACCGCCATCGACGGCCAGTGCGATGGGATGGTCCGCCGCGTCGATCATTCGGCGCAATTGGGCGATCTTCGGCAGTTGCGATGTCAGGAAAGACTGACCGCCGAACCCGGGATTAACCGACATCACCAGAATGATATCGACCAGATCGAGCGACCACTCCACCACTTCAGGCGACGTGGCCGGGTTCAGCACGATCCCCGCCTTCTTGCCGGCGTTGCGAATGTGTTGGAGCGACCGGTGCAGGTTTGGCCCGGCCTCCGGATGCAGGCTGATATGGTCGGCGCCGGCCTCGATAAACGCGTCGAGATAGGCATCGGCCGGCGCGATCATCAGGTGGACGTCAAACGGCAGCCTGGTGTGTTTGCGCAGTGCCGCCAGGACACCCGGGCCGTAGCTGATGTTGGGCACGAAGTGGCCGTCCATGATGTCGAGGTGCAGCCAATCGGCGCCGGCGGCCTCGATCGCGCTCACTTCTTCCTTCAGCCTGCCGAAATCGGCGGCCAACAGGCTTGGGGCAATGGTGATGTGCCGGGATTTGGGTGAAACCATGTCCTGTTTCTAAACGCCGTCGCCGATGTCGCACAAGGCGACATCAGGTCTTGATCAGCCGGGCGGCAAAGAAACCGTCCATGCCGCCGCGATCTCTCCAAAGGCCGGGGTAGGTTCGTAAGAATCCTTCCTTGGTCAAAGCTTCGGGAAGAGCCGCCAGTTCCTCCGGACGGAACGGATCGAGGCGCACGCCGCCCCTGGCGATTGCAGCCTCGATTCGCGGCGCGCCTTCCTCGGGTTGCAGCGAGTAAACGGCGTAGATCGAACGCCCGCCCGGCCGCAGCATGGCTACGGCGGCTTCCAGCAGATTGTCCCGGGCCTGACTGACGGTTTCGACTTCCCTGTTACGCTTGATTCGGATAACGCCGGGGTGCCGGTGGACGGTGCCGGTGGCGCTGCACGGCGCATCCAGCAGCACGGCGCCGAACATCCCCATGGCCGCCAGATCGCGGCATTTTCGTTTATCACTTTCGCGTGAAATCCCACTGCTTTAGGTTCGCGGACGGAGGTTCTATGCGGCCGGGGTTGCGCCCTATCGCCATAACATTCTCGATGAGCCCGGGCCGTGGTATTTTGGCACGACGACGTGTCGAATATGGAGATCGAAAGCGAGTGATCTTGTAAACCGGAATCAATAACGAGAATGCGCACATCTTTCCCAATGAAGTCAACAGAACGGAAAATTCATCGATACGAATCGATTGAAGCATGTTAAGGTTCGTGATATTTTTCATGTACTTGTATGCACATCAACTGCGAGACAGGGTCAGATCATGTTAACGTCCGTCGAAATGTGTGCAGGGGCAGGCGGGCAGGCGCTTGGTCTGGAGAGGGCTGGATTTGAGCATGAGGCTCTCGTCGAGATTGAAAGCAGCTATTGCAAAACGTTGGAATTGAACAGGCCGAAATGGAATGTCCTGGCGCGAAGTCTCTGCGATTTCGATGCCACGCCTTTCAAAGGCATCGATCTTTTGGCGGGAGGTTTGCCTTGCCCTCCTTTCTCGGTGGCCGGGAAGCAGCTTGGGGAGAATGATGAACGCAACTTGTTTCCGGAAGCTTTGCGTCTGGTTGAGGAATGCCGCCCCCGCGCAATCATGATAGAAAATGTGCGCGGTTTTTTGGACGCGATATTTGAGGACTACCGTAAACACCTGAAAGAGCAGCTAAAGAAACTTGGCTATGAGACAGAGTGGCGCCTGCTCAATGCGTCGGAGTTCGGTGTCCCGCAGCTTCGGCCACGCGTTGTGATCGTCGCCTTGAAAAAGGATTTGGCTTGTGACTTTGAATGGCCGGCGGTGTCGGCGCACAATCCGGCGACGGTGGGCGAAACGCTGTTCGATATGATGGCTGCAAACGGCTGGCGTGGCGCGACGGCGTGGCGCGAGCGTGCCAACGAAATTGCACCAACCATCGTTGGCGGGTCGAAAAAACATGGCGGACCTGACCTTGGCCCAACCCGAGCGCGAAAGGCTTGGGCATCGCTGGGTGTGAATGGTCTCTCGATAGCTGAAGCTGCGCCTGAGCGTGATTTTGTTGGAATGCCCCGGTTAACAATTCCTATGGTTGCGCGCCTCCAGGGATTTCCTGACATCTGGCAATTTGCCGGCAAGAAAACCATTGCCTACCGGCAGGTAGGTAATGCGTTTCCACCACCCGTTGCCTGTGCGGTAGCAACCAAAATCAAACAGGTGCTATCGATCAGCGGAAGCGTTCCCAAGCGAGGCTTGCGGATGATCAAAGTTGGACATGCCCAATAAGACCTAAGCCGCTTCGTTAACAAAGGGCCGGCTTTTCAGTCCGAGTATGACAAACTCTGAACATGCCAGAGTATGCGACTCGATTTGATGACAACCATCCCGACTTCCCGGTTCTGTCGATGTTGCGCGACGAGATCGCGTCCCGTGCCGGGGGCGTGGCGGCATTGGAAGCCAAGTTCCCGGAACTGGTCCGGAACTCTGTCGATTTTGTGCTTGATCCCGTTCGTACCGCACGGACCAAAGTGATCGAATTGGATAACGTCGAGAAGACGTTCATCGGTCTCAAACTCGAGCACTTCGTGCGTGATATGTTGGACGTTCCCAAGGGACGCCGCGATCTCGTCATTGGAGGAATGGACGTCGATATCAAAAATACGGTTCGGGATAATTGGTCGATTCCTCAGGAGACCTATCTGTCGTCCGAACCGTGCCTCTTGATGGCCATCAACGACAAACGGTTCACCTGCTCGCTCGGACTGATCATCGCGAAGGAATCCTACCTGCACCGCGGGAAAGGCAACCGGGATACCAAGAAAGGCGTTTCGACGGCCGGACGTGTCAATATCCTATGGCTTGTCTATGACGCTCCTTTCCCCGCCAGCCGGTTCCATGACCTCGACATGCTGCGTTTCCGCGAACTTAGAAAGCAATTACGGGGAAACCAGCGTGTTGCACAATTCTGGCGTGAAAATCTCGGAAAGGTCGTTCATCGCGATGTCATGCAGGCATTGCTATTCGATCAGGATGACTACATGAAACGGCTTCGCGCAAATGGCGGCGCGCCCGACATTTTGAAACGGGAGGGGATCGCTGTTTTGATTGGGACTTACCTTGAGCCTCGCCGTCTCGCCGAAGATCTAGGTTTTCCTTCCCTCAGGACCGATGAAATTCTTGGCATCAAACCTCGGTCCCAACGCGAGGCGGACCTGATGAGCGCAAACGGCGTTATTGCGCCGCTACGATGGACAGGCTGACCGCCACGAGGCGCACCGAAAACATGCGCCGGATCAAAAGTAAGGGCATGAAGCCGGAGATGATGGTTCGCTCCATTGTCCATGGCATGGGTTATCGCTATCGGCTGCATCGGCCTGACCTTCCCGGAAAGCCGGATATCGTCTTCGGCCCGCGTTGGAAAATTGTCTTCGTGCATGGGTGCTTTTGGCATAGCCATCGAAATCCAGACTGCGTGGACGGCCGGCGTAAGCCAAAATCGAATTTGGACTACTGGCTGCCCAAACTGACGCGCAATAGTGTTCGGGATGCCGAGAATGAGGCAGACCTTGGGCGTCTCGGGTGGACGGTTATGACTGTCTGGGAGTGCGAGACACGCGATCGGCAACGGCTGATTGAAAAGCTGCGGCTGTTCCTACAATAGTGGGCGAGACGGACTATTAGCATTGATTGCTGACCGCAGCCTCCTGCACTGACGCCATCAAAGCCTAATCAGCCGGGCGGCAAAGAAACCGTCCATGCCGCCGCGATCTTTCCAGAGGCCGGGGTGGGTCCGCAAGAATCCTTCCTTGGTTAAAGCTTCGGGAAGGGCCGCCAGTTCCTCCGGATGGAACGGATCGAGGCGCACGCCGCCCCTGGCGATTGCAGCCTCGATTCGCGGTGCGCCTTCCTCGGGTTGCAGCGAGCAAACGGCGTAGATCAGGCGTCCGCCCGGCCGCAGCATGGCTACGGCGGCTTCCAGCAGATTGTCCTGGGCCTGACTGACGGTTTGTACCTCCCGCAGGCGTTTCACACGAGCGACGTCGGGGTGGCGCCGGATCGTGCCTGTCGCACTGCACGGGGCGTCCAGCAGCACGGCGTCGAACAATCCCCATGGCCGCCAGATGGTCGCATCCTCGTTGATCACTTCCGCGTGAAGACCCCATCGTTTCAGGTTCGCGGTCAGCCGTTCTATGCGGGCAGGGTCACGTTCGACGGCCGTGACGGTGGCGCCCGATGCGACGAGCTGCGCGGTCTTGCCGCCCGGTGCCGCGCATAGGTCGGCGACCTTTTCACCGGGTTGAGCGGCGAGAAGCTGCGCCGGCAACGCCGCGGCGGCGTCCTGCACCCACATATCGCCGGCCTCGAACCCCGGAATGTCAGACACCCGCGTGCCGGCGGGGAAACGCACCGACCCGGTGGGCAGCAGTTCGCCGCCCTCGGGCATACCGACTCCGGGCTTCAGGGTGACGTCAAGCGGAGCTTCCGTCTGATGCGCCGTGGCGATGGCACGGGCGGACGTGCCCCAGGCCGTCCAAAGCCATGCCGGCGTATCCAAACGGACGGAGTCCAGATCGTCCATCGCCCCCGGGCCAGCGGTGGCGACCTTGCGCAGCACGGCGTTGATCAGTCCGGAGAACGGCGTCAGACCCTTCCGCTTGGCCAGGGTCACGGCTGTAGCAACGGCCGCGTGACCGGGCGTGTCCAGCAGCAACAGGCCGGCGGCGCCAATTCGGAGAATGTTGCGAACGGGTTCGGGTGGCTCCTTGCGCAGGAAAGGCTCCAGCACCGCATCCAGCGTACCCATGCGCCGCAGCACGGCGGCAGCGAGGCGATGGGCGGCGGCGCGGTCCCGCGGTTCCTGCGCCGGCAGGGCGTCCAGGGCCTGTTCCAGAGTGCGGTGCTTTTCCAGGACGGCGGTGAGGAGGTCGAAGGCCGACTCACGTGTGGGATCGGGCATCAGACGGCCAAATCCAAGGCTGGGCGACCGATACCGTGATAGGCAAATCCGGCCTGCCGCATGGCGACCGGGTCATAGACATTTCGAAGATCCACCAGCACCCGCCCGCGCATCGCATCGCCCAACCGAACCGGCGACAGCGCGCGGAATTCGTTCCATTCGGTGATCAGAACCAGCGCGTCCGCCCCTGCCGCCGCATCCAGTGCGTCAGCGCAGTATTGAACGGAGTCCGGCAAGAGAGGCCGAGCCTGCTGCATCCCTTCGGGATCGAATGCCCGAATGATTGCCCCGTCGCCGGCAAGGCGGGAGACGATGGACAGTGAAGGCGAGTCGCGCATGTCGTCGGTTTCCGGTTTGAAGGTGAGGCCCAGTATGGCGATGGTTTTGCCCCGGACGGAGCCGCCACAGGCGGAGATAACGCGCATTGCCATGCTGGACTTGCGAGCGTCGTTGACCGCGACGGTCGCCTCCACCAACCGCGATGGGGCGCCGTAGTCCTGGGCGGTGCGGACCAGTGCCAACGTGTCCTTGGGGAAGCAGGAGCCGCCATAACCGGGGCCGGGATGCAGGAATTTGCGGCCGATGCGGCCGTCCAGGCCGATGCCGCGCGCCACGTCGTGGACGTCGGCCCCGACTTTCTCGCACAAATCCGCCATCTCGTTGATGAAGGTGACCTTCATCGCCAGGAAGGCGTTGGCGGCGTATTTGGTCAGTTCGGCGGTTTCGATGGCGGTAAAGACGATGGGGGCCTCGATCAGATACAGCGGCCGATACAGCCGGCGCATAATCTCTCGGGTGCGTTCGGTTTCGGCGCCGATCACCACGCGGTCAGGGCGCATGAAGTCGCCTATCGCATTGCCTTCCCGCAGGAATTCGGGGTTGGAGGCAACGTCGAAATCCAAATCGGGGCGGGTGGCGGCGACGATCTGCTTAATCCGGCGGCCGGTGCCCACGGGGACGGTGGATTTGGTGACGATCACAGCGTAGCCGGTCAGCGCGCGGGCGACCTGTTCGGCGGCGGCATAGACATATGTGAGATCTGCGTGGCCGTCGCCCCTGCGGGTGGGTGTGCCGACCGCGATGAACACGGCCTCGGTCCCGTCCACCGCGGCGGCGAGGTCGCCGGTAAACGCTAAACGGCCGGCCGCGACGTTTTCCCGCACGAGCTGTTCGAGGCCGGGTTCGTAAATCGGCATACGGCCCTCACGCAGGGCGGCGAGCTTCTGCGCGTCGGTTTCGACAACCGTTACCTCGGTGCCGAATTCGGCGAAGCAGGCGCCGGATACCAGGCCGACATAGCCGCCGCCAATCATCGTTATACGCATGTGCCAGGATCCCTCAACGGCCGCCCAGCCGGATAAGCACAAGGCGGCGGCGGTTTCCAGCGATTTACCACGACGGGTGGGCTGTCGTTTCGTAAGTGTCCTCTTGACACGACCGTGCGGCGTCGGATGTCTGGCACTGCCAGATCGTTCGCACGCGGTTTCCATAACGATAAATTACAAAGCCGAGGATCTTTATGCCGGAATCAAAGCTTCGGATCGGTATCGCGGGCGCAGGTCACTTCGGCCGTTACCATGCGTTGAAGGTCGCGGCCTCTGTCCGCGCCACACTGACGGGGATTTACGACCCCGACCTGGAACGGGCCAAGACGGTCGGGTGGGAAGCCGGTGCCGAAGCGATGGACTTTTCCGTGTTGTTGGACGCCTCCGATGCGGTGATCGTGGCTGCTCCGGCCGAGGCGCATTACGATCTTGCGACCCGGGCGTTGCAGGTGGGCAAGCATGTGCTGGTGGAAAAGCCGATTGCCGCCACGCTGGCGCAGGCGGAGGAGATGGCCGCCGTCGCGAAAGCCCGCGGACTGGTGTTGCAGGTAGGGCACCTGGAACGATTCTCCAGCGCTTATCGGACGATGGCGGGGCGCATCGGGGCACCGCTGTATATAGAGGCGACGCGCATCGCCCCGTTTAAGCCGCGCGGCACGGATGTGTCAGTTATCCTGGACCTGATGATCCACGATTTGGATCTGGTGCTGGCCCTGATCGACAGCGAGATCGAGAGCGTCGATGCGGTTGGCGCCCCCGTTGCCAGCCCCCATGAAGACATCGCCAACGCCAGGCTGCGGTTTTGTAACGGTGCGGTCGCGACCATTACCGCCAGCAGGATTTCCCCGCGCACCGAGCGGCGGATGCGGATCTTTGCGCAGAATTCTTACATGGCGGCGGATTTCTCGGCGCGGACGCTGAGGGTGATCGCTCGCGCCCCTGCTGCGGGTGTTTTACCGCCGGGTCAGCAGCCGGTTCCTGGCGTGGCGGGGTTCGGGATTGAGGATGTGACGTGGGAAGATCAGGATTCGCTGGCGGCGGAGCACGCGGCTTTCGTTGCGTCCGCGCTGGACGGGGCGCCGGTCCTGGTGGATGCGGCGGTTGGGCGGCGAGCCCTGGCGGCTGCCCTGGCGGTCGGAGAGAGCATGCGGGCAT
>JANXLQ010000080.1 GCA_025355085.1 Rhodopila sp. | reverse complement strand
GGCCGTGGCCGCGATCAATCGCTGTGTCTTACGGCCGCCGGTGGTGCTGGTCGTGGCGCACGGGGCGTTATTCCGAGCGATGCGCGGGGCAATGGGGCACGAGCCGAATGTGCGGACGCGGAACGCGGTGCCGATTTGGTGCGAGCCGCCGGGTAATGGGGCGAAGGCCTGGGGGCTTACCTACGTGGATTGAGGGGATGGCGCCCTTGGTTCGCAAAGTGCGGAGGGCGTGCCGATCCGAACCCGGAAGCTCGATCTTGACTACATCGGCACCCCAATCCGCCAGTTGCGGCACCGCTTAACGATTCGTTAACGTTTCCCTGCCAATCTGCTCCGCGAACGGTCTTCGGACCCCAGCGAGGCCCAAAATGAACCTCCCCATCCTGACGCCACCCACCGCCACGACCTTGCAAAATTTCTTTTTCCCCGTCTTTTGGGGTTCCACCGACCGGGAAACCGTTACCAGTCTGGCCAAGGCCCTGACCGAACGCGTCCAACCCGGATTCCATTTCGCCGACAATTTCCTCACCTGGGGCCGCAACAACTCGATGTTCGAGGACGGTCCCTTCGTCGCGGCCTGGCAGGGCAACAGCGAATCGGACTCCGACTTCGCGATCGTGTGGCGCCGGTACGTGCTGGCCTGCGCCGCCTACCACGCGGTGCATCTCGACGGAGATTTCGTTGAATGCGGCTGCTATCGGGGCGTTGGCATCAAGACCGTGGTCGATTACCTCGGCGGCACGGCTTTCCCTCGCACCTTCTGGGGCTACGACCTGTTCGAGCACAGCCCCGATATGGAGCACCACTCGATGGCCGACCACGGTCCGGGCCTGGCCGACGTGGTACGCACCAAATTCGCCTCCTATCCACAGGTGAATATCGTACAGGGTGAGATTCCAGCCGTGTTTGCCGGCCAGTCGCCCGAACGCATCAGTTATCTGCACATCGACCTGAATCAGGCGACGGCGGAGATCGCGGCGCTCGACGTCCTGTTCGACCGCGTCGTCCCGGGCGGGATCATTATCCTGGACGATTACGAATGGGCGATGGCCTACCGCCGCCAAAAACTCACCGAAGATCCCTGGTTCGAGGCTCGGCAATACCGCGTCATGCCGCTGCCAACCGGCCAGGGCCTCGTCATCAAACGCTGACCACTTGTCGGGAGGTACCAGCGTGTCATAAAACGCGGCGAAACATTCTTGTCGCCTGAGGGATATCATGGCCAGCCACGGCACTGCTCGTTACACCGGACCCGAAAGCATCGAAGCCCTGACAGCGGATCGGGAAAAGATGTGGGCCACATTCACCAGCGTTACCACAGGCAGCGTGATCTTCATGATCGTGTTGCTGGTCGGGATGGCGGTGTTCATGATCTAGCAGATCGTTCCCATCGTCCCCGCCCTGCCCTAACGTGGACGGCAGAGGTGGGGAGAGGAACAATGCCGTTATCACGCGTCGCAGCGTCAGCCTTGGTGCCGCGGCCTTGGTTGTCGGCTGACCTGCTCGCGCCGAAATTCAATCGCCGGGTCGCCATCGCCCCGCATCCCAACGCCGCACGCCTGTTTATGGAGTGGCTGTTTATTCGTGACTGTGCCGAGGCCTGTCGCGACTGGTCGTTGGAACCGGTGCGCGCGGACGCCGAACCGCTGACGGGCATGAATCCGATTAGCGAAATCAAAACCGTCTCCCTGACCGCCGCCGAAATCGCCCGAGGCGGTGGAGCAGTGACGAGAGACATTTGGCAACTAAGGACCAATCATGACTGTAGTCAAACGACGTGCCGTGCTGGCTGGTCTCGGCGCCATCGCCGCCGCTATCCCGTTGCGAGTCCGCGCAGCGGGGATCACGCCCGAAATGATCGAGGGCGCCCGCAAGGAAGGGTCCGTCACATGGTATATCGCCCAGGTGGACACCCAAACAGCCGAGACGATGGGCCGGACATTCTCTGCCCAATTCCCCGGCGTGTCGGTGTCGGTCATTCGGACCACCGGGCAGGTTGCCTATGAACGGCTGTTGCAGGACCTGAAAAACAACGCGCCGCAATGTGACGTTTTCAGCTCTACCGACACGTCGCAATACCCGGCGTTGAAGAAGCGCGGCGCGCTGGCGGAATACGTTCCGGCGGGGGCTGCGACGCTGATGCCGACGTTCCAGTCGGTGGCCGACCCTGGCTATATGTATCCGTCCAGCGCGACGTCGCATCTGCTGATCTACAACAGCGTGCAGGTGAAGCCGGCGGATGCGCCGAAGACCTGGACCGATTTGCTCGATCCGCGCTGGAAAGGCAGGGTCGCCACGGGTCATCCGGCCTTCAGTGGCTGCACCGGCATTTGGGTGCTGGCGTTGAAAAAGGCTTATGGCTGGGAGTATTTTGAGAAGCTCGCGAAAAATAACCCCCGGATAGGTCGCTCCGGTAACGATCCAGTCACGCTGATCAATGCCGGGGAATGTCTGGTCGGGCCGGCGCCCGGCAACACAGCGTTTCAGCAGGTGGACAAGGGCAATCCCATCGTCCCGGTGTATCCCACCGATGGCGCGACCCTGTGCCTCGGTCCCACCTCCGTCATGGCCAGCGCCCCGCATCCCAACGCCGCCAGGTTGTTCATGGAGTGGCTGATGAGCGATGAGTTCGGCAAGCTGTCCGTCGCCAACCACGGCGATCCGGTGCATCCGGGGCTGACGCTGACGTCGGGACAGAAACCGCTGGATCAGGTGCCGTTGCTGTCATTGACGGTGGCGGAAATTGCCAAGGGTGTCCCGGAGATTGTGGAGCAGTGGCGGGAGACGTTCGGCGGCTAGGCCGAGCAGACCTCTGTGTCGTTTGGTGCGTGAAGCATCGGCATGATCGTGATCTTTCTTCCGGCCTTCGAGGTTAAACTTCCAGGGGGAAAGTGTCTCACGGTTATTGGCACACAGGGGAACGCCGGACAAACGAATTCGCGTTCAGCGATTCGTTCATATCGCTTCTAAGCCGCGTCGTGGAAAATGATGCCCAAAGTCTGTCGGATTCCGGAATGAACACGGCTCACCCCATGACGCATCGTCAGTCGATACGCCCCCCGAGCACCGATGCCGGGACGGTGATGCACGGGGAAAATTGCCGCTTCT
>JANXLQ010000015.1 GCA_025355085.1 Rhodopila sp. | reverse complement strand
CCAACTCGCAATCAACGAAATTGGTCAGAACGCTCGGTCCTTCCGGTAGCGTGACATAACCGATGGCATACGGGGGATTGGCCCGCGTCATCACGCTGAGTGTGTAGATCTTGCCCTTGCCGGACGCCTCTTCCCAGTCGCAGTCGCCGAAGCAGAACGGGCACAACTGACGCGGATAATGATGCACCTTCTTGCAGCTTGTGCACCGGCGAAGCATGAACTTACCGGCGGCCGCGCCTTCGAAATACGGCTTGGTTTCCGGATTCGTTTCGGTGGTGCCGACGAACGGGATTTTTCTTGCCACATAAGCCATATCGATTACTCCCGTTCCAAAATAACGGTGCTGCCGCAATGGCGCGTGCCGATGGCGCCGCCGGTGCCATGTGCGATCGCGAGATCGCAGTTCGGCACTTGCACGGCCGGATGCGCTTCACCGCGCAACTGACGTACCGCTTCGATGATCTTGGTGATGCCGCCACGGTTGGCCGGATGGTTGGAACACAACCCGCCGCCATCGGTGTTGAACGGCAGCTTGCCGACGCCGGAAATCAGATTGCCGTCGGACACGAACCTACCGCCCTCACCCTTCTTGCAGAAGCCGAGATCTTCCAACTGCATCAGCACGGTGATGGTGAAGCTGTCGTAGATCGAGGCGTACTTGATGTCGGACGGCTTTATTCCAGCCATTTCCCAGGCCGGCGGACCGGACCAGCGCGCGGCGGTGTAGGTCAAATCGATCTCGCCACCCGCCTGATGCTTCGGCGATTCGCCGACGCCGATAACCTTCACCAGCGGCCGCTTCAGGCTTTTGGCGATTTCCGGCGTGGTCAGGATCAGTGCGCCGCCGCCGTCGCTGATAACGCAGCAATCCAGGCGATGCAGCGGGGTGGACACCATCGGGGAGTTCACCACGTCCTCGACCGTGACGACATCGCGCAACATGGCGTTCGGATTGTGCTGAGCATGATGCGACGCAGCGACCTTGATCCAGGCAAGTTGCTCGGAGGTCGTGCCGTATTCATACATGTGCCGAGCGGCGGCCATGCCATACAGATTTGCCGTGGCGGGACCGTACGGGAATTCGAACTGAATTTCCGGTGCGGTGGGCGCGCCAGGGCGCGGCGCGGTGCCGGTGGCCTGGCCCTCGCTGCGCGGACGGCCGGCCAGGGTGATCAGTGCGACATTGCAGCGGCCGGCCGCGATCGCCTGCATCGCATGGCCGACGGCCACCTGATAGGACGAGCCGCCCACATCGGTGCTGTCAACATGACGGCACTTCAGGTTCATGTAATCGACCATGGACAAAGGTCCGAGGCCCCCCGGGGCATCGCCGGCGCAGAAATAACCGTCCACGTCGTCCTTGGTCAGGCCGGCGTCTGCCAATGCACCCTTGGCGCATTCCGCGTGCAGCAACGCGATAGACTTGTCCGGCGCCTTGCGGGTGGGATGTTCCCACGCTCCGGCGATATAGGCCGCACCTTTTAAACTCATGCTCCACTCCCCCATGATCGCCGCCTGTGCGACGATCCGATTCCAGACAGGGCCGCCACCTGTGCGGCGACCCGATTTCTGCCTATGCGACCGCCGCCCTTGGCGATCCGGTTCAGGCCCATGGATTGCCGTTCAGCGGCGATCCGATCCAGGCCCATGGATTGCCGTCCTCAGCGATCCGATCCAGGCAAAGCCATTATACTGATCAGTAGGCGGGCGGCTACCCCGTCACCGGCGCGCGGTGTCGTTTTGGAATTTGAACATGTCAATTTGTTTCCTGGTGAAGGTTACACTTGTTTGTGAACAACCGCTGATGGCAGTGTCCGCCACGAAAGGTGGGTCATGGATTCAATCTCCCGCATTGCCGTTGTCGAAGACGATCCCGAAATCAGCCGCATGATGGTCAGCTATATGCATGACCATGGTTTTGAGGTGTCCGCCGCTCGCAGCGGCCGCGACCTTGACCGAGTCATGTCGGACAGCAAGATCGACTGTGTGATCTTGGACGTTGGTTTACCCGGGGAGGACGGATTAAGCATCTGCCGTCGTCTGCGCGGCAAATCCAGTGTCCCGATCATCATGGTGACCGGTCGCGGCTCCGACACGGATCGCATCGTCGGACTGGAACTTGGGGCGGACGACTATCTGCCCAAGCCATTCAACCCCCGCGAATTGTTGGCACGCGTGCGCGCCGTCATGCGTCGCAGCGTTCCCACTGAAGCGGCGCCGGTCGAAACGCCGCAGACCCTGATGTTCGAAGGCTGGCGCCTCGACATGGCGCGCCGGCAATTGTTCGCGCCAGATGGCACGCCCCGGTCCCTCACCAGTGGGGAGTTCAATGTCCTGGCACTGTTCTGCCAGCATTCGCGCAAGGTTCTGTCCCGTGACGATTTGCTCGAAATGTTGCACGGGCGTGCGGCGGCGGTGTTCGACCGCAGTATCGATGTGCAGATCAGCCGTTTGCGCCGGAAGATTGAGACCAACCTGAAGGACCCGTCATTTATCAAGACGGTTCGGTATGGCGGATACTTCTTCACTCCACTGGTAACGACGGCAGTCGATAACTAGGCGTCAAGGTCCATCCGGAAGAAGCGTTAGCCCGGTCGGCAAGGAACGGGTGGCATGCGGTCGGAACCAGCATGCCACCCAACCAAATCTCAGTGGACGCGTTCGTAGATTGCCGCGATGCCCTGCCCGCCCCCAATGCACATCGTCACCAACGCATACCGACCCTCGGTGCGCGCCAATTCGTAAAGCGCCTTCACCGTCAGGATCACCCCGGTCGCACCGATCGGATGCCCCAGCGAAATGCCTGACCCGTTGGGGTTGGTCTTCGCGGGGTTGAAACCCAAATCCTTCGCAACCGCACACGCCTGTGCGGCGAACGCCTCATTCGACTCGATGATATCGATCTGATCGAGCGACAGCCCAGCCCGCTTCAGCACCGCCCGAACGGCCGGCACCGGTCCGATGCCCATGATTTGCGGGTCAACGCCGGCATGCGCGTAAGCCACGAGGCGACCGAGCGGCTTGGCGCCACGCTTTGCGACCGAGGCGCCGTCCATCAGCACCACCGCCGCGGCAGCGTCGTTGATGCCCGAAGCGTTGCCGGCGGTTACCGAACCGTCCTTCTTGAACACCGGCCGCAGCTTGCCCAGGCCCTCGGCCGTGACATCGCCACGGACATGTTCGTCGGTGTCGAAGATAATGTCGCCTTTGCGGGACTTCAGCGTTACCGGCAGAATCTGGCTTTTGAAGCGGCCTTCCTTGATCGCCAAAGCCGCGCGCTGGTGGGAGCTGACGGCGAGTTCGTCCTGCTGGCTGCGGGTGATCTGGTGGCTTTCCGCGAGATTCTCCGCCGTTATGCCCATGTGGATGTTATGGAACGGGTCGTGCAGCGCGGCCGTCATCATGTCGATCATGACGCTGTCCCCCATCCGCGCGCCCCACCGCATGCCCGATGCCAGATACCCCGCTCGGCTCATGTTTTCCGCCCCGCCCGCGACAGCGATGTCGGCATCGCCCAGCAGCACGGATTGCGCGGCGGACACGATCGCCTGAAGGCCGGAGCCGCACAGGCGGTTTAACGTCAATGCAGGCGCGTCCTGCGTGATGCCTGCGTTGATCGCGGCGACACGGGACAGATACATGTCCTTGGCCTCGGTATGGACGACGTTGCCGAACACGACGTGTTGGACTTCGTCGCCGGACACCTCGGCACGGATCAGCGCCTCACGCGCCACCAGTGCGCCGAGTTCGGTCGGGGGAAGGTCCTTAAGGCTGCCGCCGAAATCGCCGATAGCGGTGCGGACGCCGGAAACGATGTAAACCTCGCGCTGCATGGTCGTTGCCCTTTTGCTGAATGAATGGACGGGGCATTACATGCGGTGGGCGCGGATGCAAGATGGATGAACGACTGAACTCGCCGCGCCTGCCGGCAGCATTTTGGAGGGCAGCTATTCCCCTGACGCCTACTCTCTGGTAAACTCTTACTACTTCTCGGTAGCCTTCACCAGAATTGCAGCGCAGGGAACGATACCATGAACGAAATCCCCATCAACGCCCCGAATTTGTGGCGCCTGGACACGCCAGGCCACTCCGGTTGGGACCGCACCGCGCGCGTGGGCGATCCGAAGAAGTACTTCATGGTGTCCACCGACAGCCACGCCAACGAACCCCCCGACCTGTGGGAAAAGCGGATCGACCCGAAGTATCGCGAACGTGTGCCCCGCATCATCACAGACGATCAGGGCGTGCAGTGGCGTTATTGCGAAGGTTATCGCCCCGACCGCGTGCGGGTCAGCAGCTTCGAGGGTGAGGACTGGGTGCGGTCCCGCGCCGGAGCCGACGTGGCGGATCGCATTCGCGACAACCGTGCCGACGGTGTCGATGTCGAGATCATTTTCCCCAACAAGGGACTGGCGATGTGGGCCACCCCCGATCCGGTGTTCGCCAACGCCCAGTGCCGGGTGTGGAACGACTGGGCATGGGAACAGTTCGGCCCGCACCCCGATGCGATGCTACCCGTTGCCTCCATCGCGACCGGCGATCTGGAAGGCTCGATGAAAGAAATCGAGCGTGTCGCCAAAATCGGATTTCGCGCCCTGTCGTTGCCGTGCAAGCCGATCTGGGGCGGCCATGACGTGGATCATGTCAACTACAACCTGCCGCATTTCGATCCGATGTGGCGGCTGATCGAGGAAACCGGCCTGCCGATGACGTTCCACGTCTCGACCGGGCGTGACCCCCGTGCATCGCGTGGCAATGGCGGGGCGGTGGTGAATTATGTGACGCACTCCCTGGCGCCGACGATAGAGCCGGTGGCGAACCTGTGTGCATCCGGCGTGCTGGAAAAGTTCCCCGGCCTGCGGTTCGCGACGATTGAGGCTGGAATTGGCTGGGTGGCGTGGCTGCTGACCGCGATGGATGAAGCCTATCGGAAACACCACATGTGGGTGCGGCCGAAGTTGCAGGGCCTACCGAGCGACTACTTCAAGGCGCATGGGCTGGCGACGTTCCAGGAGGACCCGGTTGGGTTGTTTCTGATGGAACGTTTCGGGTTGCAGGATAACTTCGCCTGGGCGAACGATTATCCGCATCATGAGGGAACCTGGCCGCACTCGGCTGAGGCGATCGAGCGGACAATGCCAGACCTGAACGACACGCAGCGGGCGAAGGTCCTGGGGCTGAACGCAGCTCGGTTTTTCAAGATCGAGGTTCCGGTAGGTCAGCAAATCGCGCCCTGAAAGGTAGGACGGCTGCATAAACGCAGTAATAACGACCGGCCCGAGGCATCACCGTCTTGGCCGGCCCTGTGCGTACGGACGGCCGGCAAGGGTGGGCCATGATGCTCGAAGAGAATGTTGTTCTCTCTCAAGCGCCTATCCTGACGCCCATGGGAATCGATGGAACGAATGTTCCATTGCAACAAAAAACGAAAGATGCATGCATGACTCAGGCCGTTGATTACCTTGGTTTGACCGGCAAGGTCTGTGCGGTCACCGGTGCGGGCGGCGGCATCGGCCGAGCGGTGTCCCTGGCCATGGCCGAGGCTGGTGCGCGCTTGGTGTTGCTGGATCGCGATGCCGATGCCTGCGCCGAGACCGCCGCCGCGTTGGCGGAAATCGGGGTGGAGGCACCCTGCATCGCCTGCGATGTCTCCGACCCGTCCAGCGTGACGGCGGCGGCGAAGGCAGCGGGGCCGTGCGACGTGCTGGTGAACAACGCCGGGCTGCTGCGTCCGGGCCCGATTGCCACCCTGGCGCTGGAGGAATGGAACCGGCTGTTGTCGGTGAACCTGACCGGGTATTTCCTCTGCGCGCAGGCGTTCGGGGCGGCGATGCTGGAGCGTCGCAGCGGGGCAATCGTTCACATCGCCTCTATCGCATCGCGGTTTCCGCAAGGGTTCAGCGGTGCCTACAGCGTCAGCAAGGCGGGCGTGGTGATGCTGTCGCAGCAACTGGCGCTGGAGTGGGGGCCATCGGGCATCCGCAGCAATGTCGTCAGTCCGGGACTGGTGCGCACGCCGATGAGCGAGGCGTTCTATCAGGCGCCCGGCGTGGCGGAGCGGCGTGCTGCAATGGTGCCGGTGGGCCGGGTGGCGGTGCCGAAAGACATCGCCGACGTGGTCGTTTTCCTGGCCAGTGCGCGCGCCGGTTACGTCAACGGCGAGGACATCTGCACCGATGGGGGATTCGGCCGCACGTTGATGAGTCTGGTGCCGCGTCCGGGGTTCGAGAAATAGACTGGGCGGATTCAAGTTCCGCAGCGAACACCACCGGGCGACCGCGAGGACGTGTTGGCGCGCGGCCCCGCGGCCCAGCTCGGGAAGTAAAGCGGCGCTGCAAGCCCCGAAATCTAACCACAGCACAACATTCGAGTATCACCCGAACCGACCAGCCAGATTAGTTCCTACCGGTCGCACACGGGATTCCGTCTAATAGGAGACCGCGTCAGTCGTGCTTCTACCCCGCCCTCTCCCGCCGACTCTCCGTTCTCAACTGCCCGCAAGCCGCCAGAATATCCTGCCCCCGAGGCGTCCGGATCGGCGCCGCGAACCCAGCCGCCATCACGATCCCCGCGAACCGCTCCAGCGCCGCCTTCCCGCTCGGTTCGTACTTCGACCCCGGCCACGGATTGAACGGAATCAAATTCACCTTCGCCGGCATCCCCGCGATCAGCCGCACCAGCTCCCGCGCCTCGGCCTCGGAGTCATTGACTCCCTTCAACATGATATATTCGAACGTGATCCGCCGAGCATTGGACGACCCCGGATACCGCCGGCAAGCGGCCAGTAATTCCGCCAGAGGATACTTCCGGTTCAACGGCACGATCTCGTCCCGCAACTCATCCGTCACCGCGTGCAGCGACACCGCCAGGTTCACCCCCAGCTCCGCCCCCGCCCGATCCATCATCGGCACCACACCGGACGTGGACAGCGTGATCCGGCGCCGCGACAACCCGATCCCCTCGCCGTCCATCACGATCTTCATCGCCTTGGCGACGTTCACGTAATTATACAGCGGCTCCCCCATCCCCATCAGCACGATGGTGGACAGCAGCCTGGGAGTCTCCCCTCGCGGCGACGGCCACTCCCCATACGAATCCCGTGCCGCCATGAATTGCCCGACGATCTCCGGCGCGCCCAGATTGCGCACCAGCGTCTGTGTCCCGGTGTGACAGAACTTGCAGGACAGCGTGCAACCGACCTGCGACGAGATACAAACCGCGCCACGATCGTCGTAAGGATCGGGGATATAGACAGTCTCCGCCTCCTGCCCATCGCGGAACTTGAACAACCACTTGCGGGTGGAATCCACACTGGTCTGCTCCGTCGCAACAGACGGCCGCCCAATGACAAATCGATCCGCCAGCCGCCCCTGCAACGGCCGGGCGATGGACGACATGCGGGAGAAATCGGTCACGCCCTGGTGGTAGATCCAGTGCCACAACTGCTTAACGCGGAACGCCGGCTCGCCAATCGCCGCCATCTCGGCGGTCAGCTCAATCCGATCCATTCCGACCAGATCCCGCCGCCCGTCCGCCAGCACCACCGGCGGCGGATCGAACAGAGCCTGTTTCGCGAGAACCCGCGCGCGGTCAATTTCTGAAAGGTCGCTCACTTCGCGGGACACACTTTCACGATGGCCGCGTATGCCGCGCCAAAGCCCTTCAAACTAAACGTATCCGTCACTTCCTTAGGTCCCGGAGACCGAGAAATCGCTCGGCTACCCTTCCCGAACGCAGAAACTGCCCCCTTCCCGTCGCGAGCGAACGCATTCCGCCCAGAGGTATAAAATTCCAACCCGGCCTGATCGACCTGCACGGTTACGGTCGCATTGGCGGCGTAGGACAACCCCGCCTCGATCGCCACCGCATCACGTCCCGACGACCGCTCCGTGACAGTCAAAATAACCGCCCCCCGTCCCGGCAGTGCCGACGACGAACTCTGCGCTCGGGTGAACGCATAGCAGACAGTTTGCCCGGATTCGGAGTGCGTTGCCGCGATCCAATCGTCAAATTTACCAATCTGCTTGGGACCCGCGGCGGCGGCGGCTGGGTGCGCGGGCGTCGCCGTTTTCTTTGTTTCAGCAGCAGCCGGCAGGGCCAGCAACAGCGCAACGCTCAGAAAGCCAGGGAAAAACATGTTCATGGGCGCAGCAATAGAGCCGCCGCCCGCGCCAAACAAGCGCGACTCGCTCATACCTTCTTCGCGTTGGCGTTAAGCCAGTCCGGGATTGTCTTGCGGAACCGTGGCGCTCCATGTCCCGTGGCCGGCAATGCCTCCACCGGCCCCTTGGTTCCGACCGGCCGCTCCGCGAACCGTCCATGCTGCAACAACCGGTCGTACAGCACCAACGCCCCGGCAACCGCGAGATTCAAAGAGAACCGGGTCGGTATCCGGATCACATGATCGCACCGCTCCAACAGCGCATCGGACAGGCCGGCGCGTTCGGGGCCCAGGACATAGGCCGCATTCAGCGGATGGCGAAATGACGGCAAATCGACAGCGTCGTCCAGCAACTCAATTCCCACCAGCGCGCATCCCTGCGGCAGCGACATCTCGTCCAGCGTTGGGTAGCGCCACATCGGCACATGCAATTCCGTGTGCGATGTGTCGGCGGTGCGGGCCGCCCGAGAATCCCATCCGGTGCCGATGGTGAAGCAGAAAGACGCCCCAAACGCGTGTCCGGTTCGCAACAGCGCCCCAATGTTCGCCGATTTGGAGACACCTTCCGCGCCGATGCCGAAATAGCCACGAGTCCGGGTTTCAATCATCCCGGCGGTCTATGCCGCGACCGCAACCGGCGCAACCAGCGCCGTCACGACCCATGCCACATCTTGAAGGCCGACACCTCCTCCCGCGCCACGGTTGGCTGCGATACCCGCCGCATCATCTCGGCCGTCGCCGGATCGGCAGGCAGAAACGCCTCGATCGCCAGTTCCGACACCGTGATATCAACCGGAGTCCCGAACACCGTGCAGGTGCTGAAGAACGACAGCACACCCTCTATCGTCGCAAGCTGGAACGGGACCGCGATCGTGGATTGGCCACCGCCGGACTCCGGCAAAGCACCGCCACGCGGGGCCGGGTAATCGCGAACTTCCTCCAACAGGTCCATCAGGACCGGGTCACCCCCCAGGTCGATCTGGCGCCGCAACCGCGCGATGATGTGGGCACGCCATTGGGACAGATTGAGGATACGAGGTGCCAGACCTGCCGGATGCAGCATCAGCCGAAGCACATTGACCGGCGGACGCAACAAACTATGGTCTGCCCCGGCAACGAGTTGCGCGACCGCCCGGTTCGACGCCAGCATGGTCCAGTGCCGATCAACCGCCAGGGCCGGATTAGGATCGTGCGCCGCCAACATCATTTCGACCGAACGCCGGATCGCATCCAACGCCGCCTCCCCATAAGCCCTTTCCTCGAACGCCGGTGCGAAGCCCGCAGCCGCCAGCAACAGATTTCTATCGCGTAAAGGCACATCCAGGCACGCCGCCAAATGCAGCAACATCTGCCGGCTTGGCTTCGATCGGCCGCTTTCCAGGAAGCTGAGGTGTCTGGCCGAAATATCCGCATCGCAGGCCAATGCCATCTGACTCATACGCCGCCGCCGGCGCCAATCGCGCAATATCGTCCCGAATGTGCCGGCCGTTTTTTCTGTATTCAACCGCCGCTATCCTTTCCCTATATCCGCCCCGGCCTTTGCTCCATCGCGCTGCGGCAGCTTGTCGGCCAGGGTCAGATAGCGATACGGCATAACGGTCTGGCGATAGTTACAAAGTCGTTAATCCCGCGTAGAGAGACGTGAATAAACAAATGGTAATTAAGGCCACTCCCCAATACCGCCTTGGTTGGGTCGCGGCCATCGGCGCGGCAGTCGCAGCGGACGGACTGTTCGGGGGGCGGCGTTTGTCCTCAGGAACGAAATGTTTGGGATGCCGATCACCTTCCAAACATTCAGGTGCTGCCGCTCCGCCATAGCCTGCGCACCGATCGAAACTACTGGACGTTGAACGCAAAAATCCACGACCAACCAGGCGTCCGGGCGCTATAAGCGCCGGATGACCCAATCGACCGCTTTCGAGTTTGCCCCCTTCGTCGCCACCCTCGGCCGCGGCCCCGGCCGGTCGCGCGCCCTGACACGGGACGAAGCCCGCACCGCGTTCGGCATGGTTCTGCGCGGCGAAGCCGATCCGCTCCAGGTCGGCGCCTTCCTGATGCTGCTGCGCTTCCGAGGCGAGGACGCCGAGGAAATCACCGGCATGGTGCAAGCCGTCCGCGACCACGCAGCCCTCGGACGATCCGGCCTCGGGGTCGATCTCGACTGGCCGTCCTATGGCGCCGGCCGCACCCGGGGGGCACCGTGGTTCCTGCTGTCCGCATTGGCGCTGGCCCGATCGGGTGTTACCGTTCTGATGCACGGCTCCAACGACTTTTCCTCCGGCATCCCCGTCAAGGACGCCATGACTGCGCTTGGTTTACACCCCGATGCGGACCTGACCTCCGCTGCCGCCACATTGAAGGCCACCCGCTTCGCCTATCTGCCCCTGCGCGCGATGGCGCCCGCGGTGGATCGGTTGCTGGACATGCGGCGGCTGTTCGGTTTGCGGTCTCCGGTCAACACCGTCGCACGATTGCTGAACCCGGCGGACGCGCCGTTCGGGATCGATGGCGTGTTCCACCCGCCCTACATCGACGTGCATCTGGCTGTGGCGGAGCGGATGGAGCGCCACCGGCTGCTGGTGCTGAAAGGCGGCGGCGGAGAGGCGGAACGGGTGCCGCTAAAACCCACAACTGCTACGGTTTGGGATATTCACAACGGTCGGACGGAGCTGACACTTCCGGCAGTTGAGGGACTTCGACCCCATCCGGCGGCGACCGACACGACCGCTTCGTTGGCCTCGGTCTGGACCGGAGAAACCACACCCGCAACACCCCTGGCGACCATTCAGGCCACCATCGCGCTGGCACTATTGGCGATGGGGCGCACCAATGATCCGGTTCGGGCGATGAATGACGCCGCTTCGATCTGGTCGCAACGCCTCTGACCGCGTAGAAGGTCCGCCATGCGCTATATCTCCACCCGCGGGCAGGCGCCCGCACGCGATTTCGCCCCAACCTACGATTTCGCAGATGTCCTGCTCGCTGGCCTGGCCGAGGACGGCGGTCTTTTCATGCCGGAATCCTGGCCGCATTTCAGCCCCGCCGACCTCCGGGCGATGCGCGGCCTGCCGTATGCCGAACTGGCCGCCCGGGTCATGCAGCCCTTCGTCGGGACGTCGATTCCGTTCGAAGTCCTGCGGACAATCTGTCACGAGGCCTACGCCGGCTTCGGCCACCCCGCCATCGTGCCGCTGATCCAGTTGGAAACCGGCCTGTTCGTGCAGGAATTGTTTCACGGCCCCACCCTCGCCTTCAAAGACATGGCCATGCAGGTGCTCGGGCGCCTGTTCGACTACGTGCTGACACAGCGCGACAAGCGGGTAACGATCGTCGGCGCGACCTCCGGCGACACCGGATCGGCAGCCATTGAGGCCATGGCCGGGCTCGACCGTATCGACATCATGATCCTGCATCCGCATGGGCGCACCAGTCAGGTGCAGCGCCGGCAGATGACCACCGTCCATGCCCCGAACGTCGGTAACGTGGCGGTGCAGGGCACGTTCGACGACTGCCAGGACCTCGTGAAGGCGATGTTCGCCGACACTGGTTTCCGTTACGAGGTTCGGCTGTCGGCCGTCAACTCCATCAACTGGGCGCGCATCGCCGCTCAAATTCCCTACTACGTCGCTGCCGCTTTGGCGTTGGGGGCACCGGATCGAGACGTTGCGTTCAGCGTTCCCACCGGCAATTTCGGCAACGTGTTGGCCGCCTGGGCCGCCCGCCGCATGGGCCTTCCCATCGCCCGGTTAATCGTCGGATCGAACCGCAACGACATCCTGACGCGGTTCCTGGAATCGAACAACATGTCGATGGTCCCGGTGGAGCCGTCCCTGTCCCCCAGCATGGACATCCAGGTCAGCTCCAACTTCGAACGTGTGTTGTTCGAACTGCTGGACCGGGACGCGGATGCGACGCGCCAGACGATGCTGGCATTTCGGGAAACCGGCCGGATGGTGGTGCCCGGCCCGATCTGGCACCGCGCGCGCAGTGTGTTCCACGGGTTCCGGCTGGATGACGCAGGTACCGAGGCGGAAATACGCCGCCTGCACGCCGCGACAGGGTATCTGGCCGATCCGCACACCGCCATTGGAATCGCGGCTGCCCGTGCGTTACCCTGTTCGGGTGGGATACCGATCGTGGCAATGGCGACGGCTCATCCGGCGAAGTTTCCGGACGCGATGGAACGGGCAACCGGACATCGGCCCGCGTTGCCGCCCCGCATGGCCGATCTGTTTGAGCGGGAGGAGAGGTTTACCGTGCTGCCAAACGATTTGGACACGGTTGAGGCTGCTGTTCGGGTGCTCGTCGGGCGAAATTCGCAGCATGGTATGTAACGGGAAGCAGCCCGCAGGCGTCCCATTACGAATAAGATAGGAAAATTGCTACAGCCGTCTATAGCATTTGGGGAGTTTCAGACCAACCCAACGTCACGAACGCAGACGCGCGAAGACGAAGCGCTAGGCTGTTGCCCCATTTCGCGCCCCGCATCTCAACTCTCCATGAATATAGACTCCGTTCATAGGAAAACCCGAAAAATAGAAGCGACATTCGCTCGGTTTTTCCGCCGTTTGGCCGATTCCGGGTTTCCGGGTTTCCGGGAAAACAGGGCATACGTTCTACAAAATGTCCCGAACAAACCGCTGAAATCCACCCGCTTACGCAACCGTGCGTTTCCCGCTAAACCCACCGCAGGAACCGTTCAAGGCAGGCAACCATGTCCACAACCACTCTCGGCCCGCTGGTCGATACCCACGCCCACATCTACCTTACCGACCAACCTCTGGTCGGCGATGCCAGCCATCGGCCAGAGCGTGCCTTTACCACCGAGGACTATCTTCGCACCCTGGACGACCACGGCGTCCTGTTCGGAGTCATCGCGGCGCCCAGCTTCCTTGGCAGTTATAACGACTACACCCTGGACGCGCTAACCCGGCACCGCCGCCTGCGCGCCACTGCGATCGTGGAGCCGGACATCGATCTCCATAGCCTTAAAGCCATGGATGCGGCCGGTATCGTCGGCATCCGGTTCTCACTGCGCGGGTACTCCGGCCTGCCCGATTTGACCACCCCGTCCTACCAACGTCTGCTGCGGCGTGTCGCCGACCTGGGTTGGCACGTCCACCTCTATGCGGAAGGCGATCGCATCGCCGCCCTGGCGCCACAACTGCTGAAATCCGGCGTCAACCTGGTGATCGACCACTTCGGCAATCCCAACCCGGCCGACGGGGAAAACGCCCCCGGATTCCAGGCCGCGCTGAATGGTATCCAAACCGGCCGCTGCTGGGTTAAAATTTCCGGCCCCTATCGCTCTCCCGGGTGCGACCATGGCGCGCTCGCGGCAACGTTGCTGCGACAGGCCGGCACCGAACGTCTGCTGTTCGGCAGTGATTGGCCGTTCGTGGGCCACGAGGACGAGATCACGTTCCAAAATACCCTCGACTGGTTCGATAGCTTCGTCCCTGACGCCGCCGCCCGGGACGAAATCGGCCGCACCGCCGCCCGGCTTTACCGCTTCGCCTGAACCCGCCACATCGTCTGAACCCGCCGCTTCGCCTGAACCCCTGCTCGCCTGAACTCCCGCTCGCCTGAATCAAGGATATAGCCATGCTCACCCGCCGAACCGCGCTTGCCGCCCTCGCCACCGTCCCACTGATCCGCACCGCACGGGCCGACGCGCGCAACCTTAACATTTCCCACCAATTTCCCGGCAGCAATGGCGATGAAGGCGATTTTCGCGACCGCCTGTGCCGGCGTTTCGCAGCGGCCGTGGAAAAGCGCACCAATGGGGCGTTGACGTTCACGGTTTACCCGAACTCGTCGCTGGTAAAGACCTTCGCGCAATTCAGCGCGTTGCGAAAAGGCGGACTGGACATCGGTTTGGTGCCGACAACCTATGGCAGCGGGGAAGTCGCGGAGCTGAACATTACGTTCATGCCGGCGGTAATCAGCAGTTATGAACAAGGCATGGCGTGGAAGAAGGCGCCGATCGGGAAGGCGCTGACCGACCTGCTCGACGCCAAGGGTATCAAGCTTGTCAGTTGGCTATGGCAGTCGGGCGGCATCGCATCCCGTGTCGGCCCGATCCTGCGACCGGCCGACGTCAAAGGGCTGAAGGTGCGCGGCGGATCGAAGGAGATGGATGAAATGTTCGCGGCAGCCGGCGCCTCGTCCAGCTCCATGCCGTCGAATGAGCTGTATATCGCAATGAAAACCGGCGTGATGGACGTTGCGGTGACCAGTTCGACCAGCCTGATTTCTTTCCGGTTGGAAGAAACCTGCAAAAACCTGACCAGCGCGCGGGGCAGCAGCTTCTTCTACATCCTCGAACCGATCCTGATGTCGAAAACGATTTTCGACTCGCTGCCGGCAGACCAGCAGGCCGCGATCATGGCAGTAGGTGAGGAACTGGAACCTTGGAGCATGCAACAGGCGAAGGCCGACGATGTGGCGTTGGACGCGGTGTTCGCCAAGGCCGGCATTAAGGTCAGCACCATTGACCCTGACATGCTGAGGGAATGGCGCGACCTCGCCCGCGAGACTGCCTGGAAGGGTTACGCCGCCAAATCGGCGAGTTGCGCAAACTTTCTGAAAATGGCGGAGGCGGTTACCGCGTAGCAGCGGATCAATTCTCAGGCGGCGGATCGAACCAGGTCCGCCTCCCAATCACGACGAGGCAGCCGACGCCCCTGTTTCGTCAGGCTCAACTCGGGCCGGGGTGAATGACAGCCGCCAATCTGGCGACAATCGCTGCGGCATCATTTGCCGGAACGTTGGTAAAACCCAGCAACAATCCCTGCCCGCAATCGTGCGCCATTGCCATCTTGGACAGCGCCGACGGGGCCAACCCCGCCCTGGCTGCCCGCTTCACAAGTTCGGCGTCGTCCGCCGCACCTGGAAACCGCGCCACAAGGTGCATCCCCCCCGCGCCCGCGTCCACCATGATACGTTCACCGAACTCCGCCCGCAGTGCCGCTGCCAGGACCCGCCGCCGCTCCCCATACAAAATCCTCATCCGGCGGATATGGCGTGCGAAATGGCCCTTTTGCATGAACGCCGCGACGACTTTTTGCTCCAATACGGGGTGCCCCAGGGTCAGCAACCTGGACGCCCGCAGGAACGCCGCTGCCAGTTCGGGAGGCACCACCAAATACCCGAGGCGCAACGCCGGAAACAGCACCTTACTAAAGCTGCCGGCGTACAGCACGCGTTCGCCGCGATCCAGGCTTTTCAGGGATGGCAGCGGGCGGCCGACGTACCGGAATTCACTGTCGTAATCGTCCTCCAAAATCCACGATCCGGCCTCCTCTGCCCAAGCCAGCAGTTCCAGCCGTCGCGGCAGGGACAGCGCCACGCCCGTTGGACATTGATGCGTCGGAGTAACCACCGCCAGCTTTGCCCGAGGCGCGGCGGCGATGCCGGATGCTACACGCAACCCGTCCTTGTCCACCCGGATCGGGACCACGCGCGCGCCAGCGGTTTCCAGCGCCTGACGCGCCATGGGATAACCCGGGTCCTCGATCCAGACCGGATCGCCGTGCTTCAGCAAAACGCTGCGCACCAAGGTCAGCGCACCCTGATAGCCGAAGGTGATCAGCACCTGCGCCGCCGAACAGCGAATGCCACGCGCGACACCAAGATAGGCCGCCACCGCCTGACGTAACGCCGGCAACCCGGCAGGATCGGCCTCCGCCATATCCAACATCCCGGCCGCCCGAGCCGCATGCACGGTCAAACTGGACCAAAGATTCCGGGGAAATGCGTCCAACGCCGGCAGACCTATTTGGAACGGCAGCGGCCCCGGACGTTCCACCGCCCGAGCCTGCGCGAACATGAACGGCGTGTGTTCCAGCGCCCCGATCCGAATCCCCGGCGTACCGGACACCACCGTGCCGGCGGACCCGCGCGACACGATCGCCCCCTCACCCGCCAGCAGGGCATAGGCAGCATCGACGGTTCCACGCGCCACCGCGAGTTGCGCCGCCAACGCCCGGGCAGACGGCAGCTTGCCCCCGGGCGAGATATGACCGGCCGCAATCGCCGACCGCACCCGCGCGGCGATTTGCAGGAAAAGCGGGTCGGTTTCGGCTTTGTCGAGGGTGAGATGCAGCGTCATGGACCAGTCAATACGCGTTTTCTTGGCTCTTTGCGCTATGCCAGCAAAAGCACCCCTTACGCGAGCATGAAACGAAGGCGTTCGCACCTATCCCGCATCGAGCGGCCCCGTCCTGACCAGTCCTTCTCAGTCGAACGCCATGAAGATCGCTTCCGCCACCAATGCCGGCTTCTCGCTGCCTTCCAGTTCGATGGTGCTCTCAAATATCATCCGCACCCCGCCCTTCACATCCTCCACGTCCTTCAGAACATAATGCAGCCGCACCCGAGACCCCGACGGCACCATGGATGTGAAACGAACCTTGTTCGTGCCGTAGTTGAGCGCCCGCGACGTTTTCCGGATCCGATAAATGCCGTCCCCCAACCGAGGCAGCAACGACAGCGTCAGATACCCATGCGCGATCGTCTTACCATTCGGCATCTCCTGCTTCGCCCGATCCACATCGACATGGATCCACTGGTGATCGCCGGTCGCGTTCGCAAACGCATCGATCATCGGCTGATCGATCGTCACCCACTCGCTGGTGCCCACCTTTTTGCCGACATAAGCCTTCATGTCCGCGGGATGTTCGACTTCAAGCATGTTGTTTCCTCCTGTCTGCCCCCATTATGCGACACTCTTTCGCCGCTGTCGCGCCGGGTGTAGCATCCTCTCCAGAGGGAGCCACGCCAATGGACAATCAACCCCCGCCGAGGATGTCGCCACGTCAGGCCGCGTTTAGAGCCGCTTTCAGGGCACGGATAGCACCGGCCTACGCCGGCTGGGCGCACGTCGCCCTGATCTTCGCGCTTGGTGCCGCCGCCATCTGGTATTGCAGCCGCCAAATCGCCCACCCGGCCTGGTACGAATTCCTGATCATTCCGCTCGCGTTCGCCATCTCCAACGCCTTCGAGTGGTGGATCCACAAATACGTCATGCACCGCCCGGTCAAAGGCCTGATGGGCATCTACAACCGCCACACCCTGGCGCATCACCAGTTTTTCACCGACGTCGAACCCGCCTTCGACACTAGCCGAGACTTCCGCATCGTGTTTTTCCCGCCCTATGCGCTGGTCGCCTTCATGGTCCTGTCCCTGCCACCCGCCGCCATCCTCGGCGCGCTCGGTTTGCCCAACGCCGGCTGGCTGCTGCTGATCACCAATGTCGGCCTGTATCTGAATTACGAATTCTTCCACTATTGCTGCCACGTCCGTGACGACAGCATCGTGCGCCATATCCCGCTGATCAACTCGATCCGCCGCCATCACATCGCCCACCACGACACCGCGATCATGATGGAGCGCAACTTCAATCTGACCTACCCGATCGCCGACTGGTTCTTCGGCACATCGGATCTGAATTGCGGCCTGCTGAAGCACATCTTCAACGGCTATGACTCCACCACGGTCCGCACCGACATCCGCCGCCCACGCGGCCTTGCCGTCGAATGAGCCGGGTCCGTATCAAATCCGGCAAAGCCAGCCTGATCGGCGGCATCGTCGTCGGGCTGGCCAGCTTCGCGCTGTGGACCGCCATCGCGCACGAACTTCGCGCCGATACCACCCTGTGCCTGATGGCCGGAATGGTTGTTGCGGCGGCAATCGGGGTTTGGATCAGGCTCGCCGACCTATAAAAGCCGGCGATCCGGGGGAAACATGCAACAAGAAACATTTGACTTTATTGTCACCGGCGCCGGTTCGGCCGGCGCCGTGGTCGCGTCTCGGCTGTCGGAATCCGGACGCCATACGGTCCTGCTTCTCGAAGCCGGTCCACCCGACACCAACCCCTGGATTCACATTCCGCTCGGTTTTGCCAAGACCTTCATCGATCCAGCCGTGAACTGGAAATTCGAAAGCGCGCCACAGCCGACATTGGACAACCGCCGCCTGTACCTGCCCCGAGGCAAAACCCTGGGCGGCTCCAGCTCCATCAACGGCATGGTCTATATTCGCGGCAATCACGCCGACTACGACGAATGGCGGCAGCGCGGCTGCGTCGGCTGGGACTGGGATTCAGTCCTGCCGTTCTTCCGCAAAGCCGAGAATCAGGCGCGCGGCGAAAGTAAATACCACGGCACCGGCGGCCCCCTGAATGTCTCCGATCAACCGAAGCAATTCGAACTGTCCGACGCGGTCATCGACGCCTGCGAACAAGCCGGCATCCCGCGCAATCCGGACTTCAACGGCGCCAACCAGGAAGGCTGCGGCTACTACCAAACCACCACCTCGAACCGGCGCCGCTGGAGTACGGCAAAAGCCTATCTGGACCCCGCCCGATCTCGCCCCAACCTGACCATCCGAACCGGCGCCCATGCCACGCGCGTGTTAATAACAGGCGAACGGGCAACGGGCGTCGAATACGCAACAGCGAACGGACGGCAGACAGCGGTCGCCCGCATAGAGGTCATCGTTTCAGGTGGAACGTACGGATCGCCACAACTCTTGCAACTGTCCGGCCTCGGACCTGCGCAGCACCTTCAGGATATGGGAATCAATGTCGTTCGCGACATGCCGGCCGTTGGGTCCAATCTGCACGATCATTTCAATACCTATCTAAGCTGGCGCTGCACCCGACCGATCACGCTGAACGATCTCGAAAATTCATGGCCCCGCAAGATCGCGGCGGCAATTCGTTACGGACTGCTCCGCTCTGGCCCGATGGCCAGCAACGGCATCCATGCCGGGCTGTTCACCCGCTCCGATCCGCGCCTGGAACGGCCGGACCTCCAAATCAACCTGCTGGAATGGAGCACGTTGGAGCGGACCAAAGACAAGGTGATCCCGCACGGCTTCCCGGGTTTCACACTCAGTCCGGTACACCTGAAACCAGACGGACGCGGCACGGTGCGGTTAGCCAGCACCGACCCGCTCGCGCCGCCCTCCATTCTGTTCGACTTCCTCCACTCCGATTACGACATGCGCGCCGTGGTAACCGGCATCCGGCTGGTCCGGAAGATCGCCCAACAACCCGCGCTTCGCCCGTATATCGCCGAGGAAATCGCGCCCGGTCCCGCAACCGAATCGGACGCCGGCATAGAAGCGTTCGTGCGCCAAACCGGGGTGTCCAATCACCACCCCAGCAGCACCTGCGCGATGGGAACCGGAACGAACACTGTCGTCGATCCGCGCCTGCGGGTGCATGGAATCGCCGGCCTGCGGGTGGCTGATGCCTCGATCATGCCGTCCGTCGTTGCGGGCAATACGAATGCACCGAGCATCATGATAGGGGAAAAGGCGGCGGCGATGATATTGGAAGATACGAGGCAGGCAGCATGAGCGACATTTACGATTTCATCGTCACGGGCGCCGGATCGGCCGGTTGCGTCGTGGCACGCCGCCTCGCGGACTCTGGCCGCAACCGCGTTTTACTTCTGGAAGCCGGTCCACCCGACAAAAACCCCTGGATTCACATTCCACTCGGTTACGCCAAGACCTATGTCGATCCGGTAGTGAACTGGAAGTTCGAAACCGAGCCCCAGCCGCAGATGCAAAACCGGCGCCTGTATTTACCGCGCGGCAAGACGCTGGGCGGGTCAAGCTCCATTAACGGCATGGTGTATATACGCGGGCATCACGGCGACTATGACGAGTGGCGCCAGCGTGGCTGCACCGGATGGGACTGGGATTCCGTCCTGCCCTATTTCAAGAAAGCCGAGAACCAGACACGCGGCGGCGACGAATTCCACGGCACCGGCGGCCCCCTGCATGTGTCCGACCAATCCGAGCAGGGGGAGCTTTCGAAGG
>JANXLQ010000006.1 GCA_025355085.1 Rhodopila sp. | reverse complement strand
CGGTCGGCGCCGGTCAGATTATAACGATTTGAATCAGCGGTTCTCATTTTGGTGTTCGCTACCGCAATCGCCTTTCGCATCATGGCGCGCCACCCATGTCTTTGCTGGTCCGAAGCGCTTAAAGACGTGGATGGTGCCGCTGCCCGCACCATGACGTGGAGACACCATCTCCGCTTTGGCGAAATGAGAACTGCTGGATTTGAATGACTGCGCTTGTCCCGATTCGGGTCTGTGTGGCAGGGGTAGCGCATGTGTCCTCCGGTTCGGATTTTCCTGGCTTCGGCATTGATTTTGGCAATCGGCGTACGCACGGCCGAGGCGCAAACGTCTCCGCCTGCCGGCACGCTGCAACCCAAGGCCGCTCCTACATACGATCAGCCGATGAAGCCGCCGGCCGCGGCGCCCCGGCAACCGGTCCATAGGGAGGCTGGTCCGTCGAAAGCGCCCGTCGTGCCACTGATTGGGCCGCCGCATGGGCCGGTGCATCCGAAGAAGCCCGCCGTTGCCAAGCCGGCACCTGCCCCCGAAGTCCTGCCGGTCGCCCCTGCCCCGTCGGCCGCCGAGACCAAAACCGCTGTTCCCGAAAAACTGCCGGACCCCGAGAAGCCCGAGGGCGGGCCGCTCAAGCTGCCACGTTTCGCCTCGCTGCGGTCCGATGACGTCAATATGCGGGCAGGGCCGGGAACGCGATATCGGATCGACTGGGTTTACAAGCGCCGCGATCTACCCGTCGAAATCGAGCGTGAATTCGATGTCTGGCGCTGGGTACGCGATTCCGAGGGCACCCAGGGCTGGGTGCATCAGGCCACACTGATGGGGCGGCGCAATTTCATCGTGCAGAAGGCGGACGCGACGCTGCGGTCGGAGGCCAATGAGACCGGTTCGGCCGTCGCGATTCTCAAACCCGGGGTGCTCGGGCGCATCCGCTCCTGCCCGGCGCGATCGGATTGGTGCAACGTGCAGACCGGATCGTATCGCGGCTACTTACGGCGCGAGCAGTTCTGGGGCCTGCTGCCGAACGAGGTTATTGTCCCGTAAACAGCCCCCCGTCACCGAAGCCGAACGCCTCAGCGTTAAACGACGTGCCGGCATTTCACGGTTATTCACGCTGAAATACGAAAATCCAATGCAAAGTTAGCTCTGACGTGGCTACTCTCTTTTGCGTGAATTCACCACACTGCGATCGTCCGCCTGGCAAAGCCGGGTTCGCTCGCAGAAGGCAGAAAAGCCATGAATATGATCGCCCATGAGGCCCTGACCCGGGACGGCAACTTCCTCGGCACTATGACTGCCCAGAGGCAAGGCGTCGTCGCCATCGTCAGCGATGACCCCGCGACGATTGAAAATCTTGCGCCGGTACTGGATTTTCTTGATCTGAAGATGGAGGTTATTTCGGCCGGGGCCGACCTGCTGCATGTCCTGCGGGAACTGCGCCCGATGGCGGTGATCAGTGACATGGATGGGGAGGAGCAGGACGGGTTTCACACCATGAAGGTGGTGGCGAACTATCGCCACGACCTGCCGGTGCTATTGTTGACCGGGGGCGATGCGGTCCTGATGGGCGCCGCAGATGCCGTGCAAGACCTTTGGGGCCTGACGGCGGTAACCCGCACCAGCGAATTCGCGATCGCCGGCCAACTTGTCGCGTTCCTGTTCAGCGCCGGCCGTCGGTCCGGGGGCATGCGGCTGTTGCCGATCTGATCTCCATTGGCTTCATCGAGAGGCTCGCCAGTGAGCGGATTGCGGCGACGATACCAATGACCCGATGTCCTGAGCGGTCATCATGACGGCCGTCGTGACTGGGTGCAGGTCCGCCATCGGCGCCTTGCAGTTCCTATTCGGACAAGTACGGCGGATGGTAAGCCTTCGCCTGTAATACCAACCGGCGTTGAGTTCGACTCTCCGGTTTTGCCTCCCCGTCATGCCGGCGAAGGTCGGCATCTACGCCTTTTTTTAGTAAACAAAGACATGGATAATGCGCCTTCGCGCACCATGACGATGCGAGGGCGGTCGGCGTGTGTCAATGTCAACGCCGGCTGGTATAAGCTCGGGATGGAACCGAGCGGCGAAAGGGCAGACCGTTGGTTTTTCTTTTTAGAGGCAGGCAATACACAGGCGATACGACGCGACGCGTTCCGTAATCCATGCATTTTTGTCTTGGTCGCCGCACTCAGTCCGGCATGACTGCCTGAGGTCGTTCGCGGGCGTGTCAGGATGCGGCCATTTCTGCGTTGGCACTGTGGCCATGCGGGCATTGGTGCCGCTTCTTGCGGGCCGTGGTGGCATAGGATCCGAAAGACCGGTTCGGCCGGCTGTTCGGCTCCACGATCGACAACCGATACGCATCCCAGTGTTCTTCCGTCAGCTCTGTTAGTCCGGCTGCGACCTCCATCCGCCCCAGCGTGTCGTTGCTGTAACTGTGACGCGGTACCGGTTGGACCTGGACCAGTGGATAGTCGGCCCGCAGGCGGATTGGCATATGACTGCGGGTGAACCGCAGGTTGGTGAACAACGGACCGAACCAACGGTCGGTCTCGACGATGCCCTCGAACAGGCAGGTTCCGCCGGTTTGGGCCATGTTGGCCGGGGCGCGCACCAGTAAATGCCAGTCCGGCGCGGTCTGCGCGATCAGGCCGGTCCAGATTTGCACTGTTCCCGGCTCTGGCAGCGCCGTCAGGAATGGCGGTGAGCATCCATTCAGTTCGGCGGGCGCGACGGCATCGAATTCCGCCACGTAATTCGGAAGCTGCGCGGATGGCAGCAATGGCATCCAGTCGGGCGCATCGTTACAACGCCAAAACACCTCGGAGCCGTCCCACAGCAGTTCCAGGTCGATCGGCGGGAACAGCCACCAGCCGAACGCGGTGGCGCTGGTCAGTGCCTCGCAATACCGTACGGCGCGCATTGGCAGGGTTCCGCAAGCGGATCGGTCGGCGCGCATCGGCGGCCGCCCGCGGCTGGTGAGTTGGTGAAATCGGACGATGGGATCGCTGCTGCCGGACATGCGGGCATTACCTTTGCTGCGGAGGGAGGGATACGTCGAACTGCCTGGAGATGGCGCGGGAACTGCCATGCAAGGCCGCTATTTCGGATTGCATAAGCAATGGACGATTGGTGGATTCGCGGCATCGCGGCATCGCGGCAGCATCAGTTGCTGCCGCGACGGCTCTGCGGAATGCTATCGCGTGCCAATTCTTGTCATTGAGGGTCGCGGAACGGCGAACTGGCACAAGTATAAAAGCCACTGTAAATGATCAGCGACCGTTAGCCGTTTCGATACCGTTGTGCGGTATGTTTGGGACGATCGAAAAGTCGTGCCCTGTCCGGCATCCCGTTCGTTCGATCGTTAGTTAGGCGGTGGCTTCCGGCAGACGATAACCGGCACCCAGACGGATTTTGCCCGCGTCGGCAGTGGCTTCCGGCAGACGATAGCCGGCGCCCAGACGGATTTTGCCCGCGTCGGCGGTGGCTTCCGGCAGACGATAGCCGGCACCCAGACGGATTTTGCCCGCGTCGGCGGTGGATGGCGAGGTTACAACTTCAGAGATTATCTTGGAACAAAAAAGCATTGCAATATCCTTGGTTTGATAAAAGACCTACCAACAGGGCCAGTCCAATCGGCGAGGACCGATCGGACTGTTCAATATTATCTTTGCGGGGTTTCGTGAACACGGGCAGATCTTAAGTATAAGCAGCCTTTCGAATTCAGAAAGAAAGGATGCAGCTTTCAGGTCTCAAGACATAACTGTCCCGTTGGCAAGGTCAGGTCTATCTGGAAAAAAAACCTTAGTCAAGATAAAAATCTTAAATTCGTTAGAAAATCAGAAAACTTTCCAGTTTTGCCAAAACCGAGAACCGGCGATCGACTCCGGCCAACCGCCCCTGAGTTGCGCGATATCCGTCTAAAGTGTCCCGGTCCATGCCTGGACCGCGAGGCTGGAAACCGCGACCACGAACCAGGTGACAAGACCCAGGATCAACGGCCGGCTACCGGCGCCAACGAACGCGCGCCAATGGCCTTGCAGCCCCACCGCGGCCAGAGCCACGACCATCACGAGGCGGCCTATTATTTGCACCTGGGCGGCATGGGACCCGATCAGGCCGGCGGTATTGGCTGCCGCCGCGAGGATGAACAGGATAATGAAGGTCGGCACCGCCGCGTAAACCCGCTTTGCTAACGATTCCCCTCCGTCGCCGGCGTCCTTCACCAGGAACGGCAGCGCCAGTCCGAAGCCAAGCACCAGTGGGATAATCAGTGTGGTGCGGGTCAGCTTGACGATTGTCGCCGTGGTGCCGGCCGCTTCGCTGTAGGCGAATCCGGCCGCGACCACTGCCGATGTGTCGTTCACCGCGGTGCCCGCCCAGGTGCCGAATCCGCTGTCGGTCAAACCGAGCAGATGCCCCAGCGCGGGAAAGGTGAAGACTGCGACCATGTTGAAAAAGAATACCACGGTGACCGAGTAGGCGATCGCGTCGGCTTTGGCGCGGATGACCGGTGCCAGGGCGGCGATAGCGGACGCCCCGCAGATCGTCGTGCCGATCCCGATAAGGCAACGCATTCGCCAGTCGATCCCTAAATACCGGCCGAACCACAAGGCACAAATCAGGCCCGACGCCATGGTCACGCCCAACAACGGCAGCGATTCCAAACCGGTGTGGACAATGTCACCAAGGTCGAGGCTAGCCCCCAGCAGGACGATGCCGGCTTTCAGGCAAAGTTTACTGGTGTCGGATATGCGCAGGGCTTTCTGCTGCCGAAGCGCTGGAAGCGCGTTGACGATCAGTACTCCCAGGGCGATCGCGAACAGTGGCGCACCGATCAAAGGCGCGAACCTGCCGCCGATCTCCGCCAAAAAGGCGATGCCTATACACAGGGCCAATCCCAACCCGCGGCGCATCCGTGCCTCGGTCTTAGCCCGAGATCGTACCGGCAGTACCATGCCATCGATCGCCACGCTGCTTCCCTTCGATCCACCCGCAGGTGATTGTGCGATATGAGCGAACGTCTGTCACCAATCAGTTAAACGATAAAATACTTTTTTTCTTTTTGGCCCGAAAACAGAAAAATCTGGCGGCAGCCCGGACCTCATTTCACATATTCGTGAGCAAAGTTTTGTTGCGGACGTATTTATTTTTGTCGGTTATCGTGCTTGACACAATCGGTTGCAAAATGCACGTTTGGGTTGTTGATCTGCATGAACACATCATCGGCTGAGAGGGGCAATGCCATCTTAAGGCAAGCCTCAACCATCGACTTTGTCCTGGACAGCGAGGAAGCGGGTCCTCGCCTGCGCTTGAAACTCTTCGGGCATATGGCGGTAGAAGACGCCAAAGGACGCAGCTATCTACCCCGCACCCGCAAATCGCGGGCCCTGTTGGCGATCCTGGCGCTTGCCAGTCCCAAGCCGGTTCTGCGTCTGCGTCTGGCCGGCCTGCTCTGGAGCCGCCGGGAAAACGAGCAGGCCAGGGCGTCGCTTCGGCAAAGCGTCCATGAGTTGCAGGATGTCCTGAGCCCGGCCTGGAGCCATATTTTCAAGACCGACCGCCATCATCTGTCGCTGCGTGCGGAGTGCCTCGATATAGATCTCACGACGCTGCTCCAACCGATCGATGTGTTGCAAACACTCGATCTGTTTGAGGCGGCATTGCTCGAAGATCTGACCGGCCTCGATCCCGGCTTCGACCGCTGGTTGGAAGACGAACGCGCCCGCTTCGGCCGAATTGGCCGCACGCTTGGCGAAAGCATCCTGGTCCGATCCGGTGATGCCGAATCGACCATCGATGCGGCGGAACAACTACTCGGCATCGACCGGACGCATGAGGGCGCATGGCGGGCAATCATGCGCAGCCATGCGGAGCGAGGCGATCCCGGTGCGGCGATGGCGTGTTACAATCGCTGCCGAAGCGTCCTGGCCGAAGACTCCGGCGCAAGGCCGTCGCCGGAAACCGAAGACCTGATGGGTCTGATCCGCGGGCAATCGGCGACCGTCTGGCCAAACACGATGCAGTTGCAAACCGCCCGGTCCGTTGCGTCGCTCCAGACGCCGTACACTCCGCCGCTTTTTGTCGGTGCTTCGGCGTTGCCGCTGCTGCCGCGCAGCCCCACCCGTCGCGACAGGTCCACGTTGCGGCTGCGGGTCGCGCCGTTTCGCACAATTGGTGACGGGGCTGACGACGGGCTGGAGGTGGGACTTGCCGATGAGATTTCCGCCGGGCTGTCCCGTTTCCGGTGGATTTCATGCGTGCCTGCCAGCCTTTGGCCTCTGCCTTCCGCCGCCGCCGGCTGCGACGTTAACGGGGTGGGCGTCGTAGCCGGCGGCGGGCTGGGCGCGGACCTGGTGTTGGAGGGAACAATTCAGCGCGCCGGCCGGCGGGTCCGAATTGTTGTTCGCCTGCTGGATATGCGTGCGGGCGGAGAGATCGCGTGGTCCGGGCGCTTCGATCGCATCATTACCGATCTTCTGACCCTGCAAGATGAGGTTGGTGCCGCGATCGTGGCACAAATCGATCCAGAACTGATGCAGCACGAAGGCCGGCGGCGTACCGGTACGCAGCCCAACGACATGACCGCGCAGGATTTTTTGTTGCAGGCGCTGCCCGCTATCTACCGGCTGGAACGAAGCAGCTTCATCGATGCCCGGCGTTTGCTCGATATGTCAATCCGCGCCGACCCCGGCAGTTCGGTGGCGCATGGTTGGCTGGCCTATTGGAACCTGTTGTATGTTGGACAGGGATGGGCGGCCGATCCGGCGGCCAGTTCGGCGGAGGCATCGAAGCTGGCCGAACGGGCCATCCTGCTCGATCCCGGCGATGCCAGGGCCCTGACCCTTGCCGGACATGTGCGTGGGTTCCTCGGCAATCCGACGGGGGCGGGTGCGCTGCACGAACGCGCGATTGCTCTCAATCCGAATTTGGCCATCGCCTGGTGTTTCTCGGGCCTGTCCCATTTCTACATGGGGCGGCACGAGGAAGCGCTGCGGCGTGTCAAACAGGCGATCCGGCTGTCGCCGTCCGATCCGCACGTCTTCTTTTTCGACATGGCGTTGATCATGCCGTCCCTGATGATCGGGGATTATTCGGGCGCGATGGAGGCCGGGCGGAGAGCGATCGAACTCAATCCGTTATTCTCCTCCGCATACAAAGGATATGTCGCCGCGCTGGGATTCATGGGCCGCAATGACGAGGCAAAGGCGGTACTTGGCCGGCTGCTGGCGCTGGAGCCGGGTTTTTCGGTCCAGGAGGCGATCTTGCGTTCGCCGCTAATGCGCCCCGAAGACGTGGCCCGCTACGCCGAAGGCCTGCGACGCGCCGGTTTGCCAGAGGTGGGTGCGCTGACGTCAGGAACGCAACTAACCCTGACGATTGAACATTCAGCCATTGATCTTGCTTCCTACGCACCGCAGACTTCCGTCTGTAGTGCAGAATGATCTGCCGAATACCGAAGGGCCGCTGGATGATGCGATTTGTAAGGATTGGCGCGCTTGGCGTCATGACGGGTTTGATGGCGGGGGCCGGGTGGGGTCAGCCGGCCGCGGCACAGACTTCCGGTTCCACGACACTGGACGCATCCAGGGCGCACGGTCAGGTGCTGTGCGGCATTGCCGGCAACGTGCCGGGGTTCGCGCTGCCCGATAGCCAGGGCGTCATGAAAGGGTTGGATGCGGATACCTGCCGAGCGGTCACGGCCGCCGCATTGGGCGATGCCGGCAAAGTTAAGTTCGTCGCGACCACGACGCAGAACCGGTTTACCGCCCTGCAATCGGGTGAAGTCGATCTGCTCGCGCGCAACACGACCTGGACACTCAGCCGGGAAGGCAACCTGGGATTGGCGTTCGCCTGGGTTAATTACTATGACGGCACCGGGTTCCTGGTAAAAACGACCGCCGGTGTGAAGTCGGCGAAAGACATGGACGGGGCGACGATCTGCGTGCAACCCGGCAGCAGCACGGAACTCGCGATCAATGACTATTTCCGGCTGAACAAGATGAAGTTCACCCCGATCACGATCGCCGACCTGTCGGAAATCCATTCCGCGTTCCTGTCCGGCCGCTGCGATGCGTATTCGACCGACGCCTCTGCGTTGGCGACGTTCCGGTTTACGCAAGGTCCCAAGGCCGACGATTTGGTTCTGCTGCCAGAGATCATCAGCAAGGAGCCGCTGGGCGTGATGGTCCGCAAAGGCGACGACAAATGGTTCGATATCATCCGCTGGACGTTCGCGGCCATGATCACAGCCGAGGAAAAAGGTATCACCAGCGCCAATGTCGATACCTTCAAAGACAGTGCCGATCCGGATATCCGTCGCTTGCTGGGTATCGAGGGCGACATGGGTAAGGCGTTGGGACTGGATAGCAAATGGGCCTATAACGTGATCAAGCAGGTCGGCAACCTGGGCGAAATGTGGGACCGGAACATCACCCCGATGGGTGTGCCCCGGGGGATCAACAACCTTTGGACCAAGGGCGGATTGCAATACGCGCCGCCGATCCGGTAGGACGCCATCCGATAGCGACATGAGCAAGCGGCGTCGAGGTAACCATGCTTCGACGCCGTTTCTTTACGTGCGGGTTGCCGTGTTTCTTTACGTGCGGGTTGCCGTTTAACAAACATGCGGATGACCCGGCCATCCTGTTGGCCGCTGGCTGGCCCGCCTCATCACAAACGGGCGGCACCACCCACGACCGATTACCCTGAACCCCGTTGCGAGTGCAGCCGTCAGGGCCTATTCAATCGTCGCGATGGATCAGCCAGCTACATGCGCCGACCCGGCCCATTCCCACGTCACGTTCGACGATGGGATCATGCTGGAGTGCGGAACCACCCTGAGGCACCATACGGTCGCGTTTCGCACCTATGGCGCGTTGAATGCCGACCGCTCCAACGCGGTACTCGTCTGCCATGCATTGACCGGAGATCAGTACGTCGCCGAGAACCACCCGATCACCGGCAAGCCCGGATGGTGGGGAACCGTGGTTGGGCCGGGCAGGCCGGTGGATACAGATCGCTTTTTCGTCATTTGTCCCAATGTCCTGGGCGGCTGCATGGGCAGCACCGGCCCACTTAGCCGCCGGGAGTTGCCGGACGGCACCACAATCGACGAACCGTGGGGCACCGATTTCCCGCCGATAACCATCCGCGATATGGTGCGCGCCCAAAAACGTCTGATCGAACACCTTGGAATCGAACGGTTATTCGCGGTGCTTGGTGGTTCCATGGGCGGCATGCAGGTGTTGCAATGGGCGGCGGCGTATCCGGATGCGGTGTTCGCGGCGTTGCCCATCGCCACCGCATCTTACCATTCCGCCCAGAACATCGCCTTCCATGAGGTCGGACGTCAGGCGATATTCGCCGATCCGGATTGGCTGAATGGCCAGTACTGGCGCAGCGGGCGAATACCGGCGCGCGGTTTGGCCGTCGCCAGGATGTGCGCGCATATCACCTATCTGTCTGAAGAAGCATTGACCCGGAAGTTTGGACGCCGCTTGCAGAACGCGCCGAAGGACAGCACCGAGGCGATCAACCTGTTCGGCGAGATGTTTGAAGTCGAAAGCTACCTGCGCCACCAGGGAAGCACCTTCGTGCAGCGGTTCGACGCCAACAGCTACCTCACCATCACGCGGGCGATGGATTATTTCGACCTTGCCGCCGACTGCGGGGGCGACCTGACGACGGCGTTCAAAGGCACGCGGACGCGGTTCCTGTTGGCGTCATTCACCTCGGACTGGCTGTTTCCGACCTCGCAAAGCCGCTCGGTTGCCCGCGCACTCAACCGAGCAGGGGCCAACGTGTCGTTCGTGGAATTCCCGACCGACAAGGGGCACGACGCGTTCCTGCTGGATGAACCGGATTTCCATCGCACCCTGGCCGGGTTCCTGCGCGGCTGCGCGGCCCATGCCGGACTGGGAGTTGTGGAATGACCACGCTCGATCCGGTTCGCTTCCTTGCCAAGAACCTGCGCGTCGATTTGGCCCTGATCGCCGGTATGATCGCCCCCGGTGCTCGGGTATTCGACATCGGTTGCGGTGATGGGACGCTGATCGACCATCTGTTCCAGACCAAGAACTGCGATGCGCGCGGCATCGAGATCGATATGGACGAGGTGACACGCGCCGTTGCCCACGGGTTGCCGGTGATGCACGGCGATGCCGATACCGATCTGGCCTACTATCCCGATAATGCGTTCGATTACGTGGTGTTATCGCGGGCGCTGCAGGCGGTGGAGCGGCCGCGGGCGGTGTTGCAGCAGATGCTGCGGATCGGCACGCGCGCCGTCGTCAGTTTTCCGAATTTCGGCCATTGGCTGGTGCGCTGGCAGCTTCTGTCCACCGGCCGCATGCCGATGAATGCGACCTGGGACCGGCCATGGCACGAGACTCCAAACATTCATCCCTGCACGATCCGCGATTTCTTCGTCCTGTGCGAGGAAGAGGGTTACGTGGTGGAGCGTTGGCTGGCCGCTGACGATGGCGGCCGGCGGGCGCCGTGGCGCCGGTTCTCGCGGTTGGCGAATTTGTTTGGGGAGCAGGGCGTGTTTCTGCTGCGGCGCCGATAGGACTCCAGGCATGCCGCTGAGCGGATCGCGGCGAATGGAGGCGCTTGCGGCGCCGTCTCCTCGCCGGCGGCCTTGGCTCATTCGTCTCGCGATCCTGATTTCGCTGTTGGTTCACGTCGCGATCGTCGTGCTTTTGCTTGTGACGGTGCAGCGGGAGGAAAAGCCGGAACTGCTGCCGCCGCCCTCGGCTGTGACGATGTTGTTTGAAAGCGGGCGGAAAACTGGCCCGGCGCTGCCTGATCCAGGGCTTCAGGCCACCCCGTCCGGTCCCGGGATACCGGAAGCGCCGCCGTCTGCGGAAATTCCGCTCCCGACGCCGCCTATGCCGCCCGCACCGTCTGCACGACTTGCCCCGCCCCCGTCGCCTGCACCGCCGTCGCTGACCAATACTTCGCCGTCGCTGACCAATACTTCGCCGGCACCTTCAACACCGCCTGCGCCCACACCGCCCGCGCCAGAACCATTACCACCGCCGTCAGTGACCGTTCCGACACCGATACCGTCGCCGGAAACGCAGTTGCCGTTGGAGCAAGCTCCGTCGGAATTCCCTGTGCCCCCGCCACCGGCGTCCCAGCCGGAGCCGGCGCCGCCGGTGCCGCGGCAGCCGAAACCAGCACCGCCAGCCAAACCGCCCGCTGCGGCCAAGGCACCGGCTCAGCCTAAACCATCGGATTTTCCGGCCCCGATGAACTTTAGTTTCGGCACGCCTCCGCCTGCAGCGGCCGCTCGGGGCCGGGTGCCATCCAGGCCGCATTTCCCGGGAACCATCGACATGTCGCTGGGACCAGCCTCCAGGGGAACCGCCGATCCTACGCCTTTCTCCAAACGCGA
The DNA here is from genome assembly GCA_025355085.1 of Rhodopila sp. Lineage (GTDB taxonomy): Bacteria > Pseudomonadota > Alphaproteobacteria > Acetobacterales > Acetobacteraceae > Rhodopila. Next base: position 641 of record JANXLQ010000006.1, on the reverse strand, counting down.
TGAGGACGCGGCAGGCGCTGATTGGCGCAATGCTCTGAGCCAGTGGGTCGCGCAACATGCCTATTATCCCGAACAGGCACGCCGCGAGTTCCAGGAAGGCGATGTGAAGGTACATGTCCGGATGGAGCCGAACGGGCGGGTCAAAGACGTCGAACTGATCGCCAAGTCAGGCTCGATGTGGCTGGATCTGGCGCTGTTGGCGCTGTTCCGCGATCAGCGGCTTCCGTCGCTGCCGTCTGGCGAGAAGAAGCCGATCGAGTTCGACTTTACGATGCACTATGTGTTGATCCGCTAATGTTTGGGTCACCTGATTGCGGTTTCGTTTGGGCCGCATGATCGACCCTGGCTTCCTCGACTGGTGCCTGGATCGAGACGGAATTCGACATGGCGTATCAGGGCCGATCCGGCCTGATCGCGTTGCTGCACCGGCTCGGCATGGAACATCGCAAGCCAAAATCCGTATCGCACAAGCTGAATACTGCGATGCCGTATCAGACAATTTTCATATCATCAACCTAACGGATTACCGAATTCTGGCGTGAACAGGGTATACCAACCGCCCTTATAACTCCCCTCATATTTACGGCGGATTCAAATTCCGCAGCGAACACCCCTGGGCGGCGTCCTCTGCGCGTCGGCCA
>JANXLQ010000458.1 GCA_025355085.1 Rhodopila sp. | reverse complement strand
AAAACGCGTAGGGTTGGTGTGGCGGCTGCGCGCAAAAAAAGCGCGTAGGGTTGGTGTGGCGGCTACGCGCAAAAAAAAGCGCGTAGGGTTGTGTGGCGGCTACGCGCAAAAAAACAAGAGGACTTCCATGGATTTCGATCTCTCCGAAGACCAACGCCTGCTAAAAGACAGCGTGGACCGTCTGGTTGCCGACCAGTATCAGTTCGAACAGCGTAAGAAATACGCCGCCGAACCAGCCGGCTACAGCACCGTCATGTGGAACCAGATCACCGAAATGGGTCTGCTCGGTTTACCGTTTGACGAAACCCTCGGCGGCTTCGGCGGCGGCGCGGTGGAAACCGCTATCGTCATGGACGCGTTCGGACGCGGCCTGGTGCTGGAACCCTACTTCGCGACCGTCATCCTCGGCGGCGGACTACTGCGCCGCGCTGCCTCACCAGAAATGCTTGGTGCGCTGGCGCCGCAGGTCGCAGCCGGCAAACTGAAGCTGGCATTCGGTCACGTCGAGCGCCACTCCCGCTATAATCTGGCGGATGTCAGCACCACGGCGCGGAAGGACGGCAACGCCTACATCCTGGACGGCGCCAAAAGCGTGGTGATCCACGGCGACACCGCTGACCAGATCTTTATCACCGCCCGCCTGACCGGGGAACGCCGGGCGCGTAACGGTATCGGGCTGTTTCTGGTCGATGCGGCAACGCCCGGTGTCACCCGGCGCGGCTACCCGACCCAGGACGGGCAACGCGCGGCGGAAATCACCCTGACCAACGCCCGCGTCAGCTCGGACAGCCTATTGTCGGAAAACGCCCTGCCGATGATCGAACACGTCATCGACGAAGCCATCGCCGCCGTGTGTGCCGAGGCGGTCGGGGCAATGCAATCGATGCAGGACCTGACACTGGAATACCTGAAAACCCGCAAGCAGTTCGGCCGCCCCATCGGATCGTTCCAGGTGTTACAACATCGCTCGGTTGACATGCTGGTGGCGATCGAACAGGCCCGCAGCATGGCGATGTTCGCCGCCGTCATGGCGTCCGAGGAAAACCCGGTGGAGCGCCGCAAGGCGATCTCCGCCGCCAAAGTGCAGATCGGACGGTCCGCGCGCCTTGTCGGGCAAGAAGCGATTCAGTTGCACGGCGGTATCGGCATGACAAATGAATATGCCGTCGGTCATTACTTCAAGCGCGTCACCATGATCGACCAGCTTTACGGCGATGCCGACACCCATCTTACCTATCTGGCCGCACATGGCGGTTTGTTCGGAAAAGTCGTTTGAAGCAAGCTGTTCTGCTCGACCTGGACGGAACCCTCGCGGACTCCCGTCCCGGTATAGAGGCGTGCTTCCGCCACATGTTGACGGAAATGGGCCACGATCCTTCTTTGGTGGGCGACCTGACCTGGGCGGTCGGACCACCGATCGGCCAGTCGATCGCCATGGTGTTGGCCAAATACGGCGATGACCGTGTCGATCACGGATTGGCAACGTACCGTGCGCGCTATACCACTGTCGGTATCTACGAATGCACCGCGTATCCCGGCGTTCATGAGATGCTGGCGGCGCTGACCGATGCAGGCCATGTGCTGAGCGTGGCGACGTCAAAACGCCGGGACTTCGCAGAACGAGCGGTCGAGTATCTGGACATTCGAAAGTATCTGCCGCGCGTTTACGGCGCACTGCCCGGCGGCGGGCTGGATGCCAAACAGGATCTGCTGGCCGAAATTCTGCGTGTCGAGGGCTACGACCCCGCCAATACCGTGATGGTTGGCGACCGCCTGCACGACATCCACGCCGCACAGGCCAACAGGTTACGCTCGATCGGCGTGCTGTGGGGCTATGGCGGCGAAGCGGAACTGCGTGCGGCCGGCGCCGGCCGGTTAGCAGCACATCCGTCGGAGGTCACCGGTTTGGTGTAGGGCGGTGGCCCCAGATACAATCCCTTCCAAGTCATCCCCGGACTTGATCCCGTGACCCGTTCGGACTCCGCCGGTTGGACGGATACCCGGATCGACTCCAACCTGGACGGAACGAAAATACCAACCGGCGGCAGTTCTCATTTTGGTGTTCACGGCCTGCGATCATGTTCCTCGTTATGGTGCGCGAAGGCGCGTCATCCACGTCTTTGCCGGTCAGAGACTCAGAAATCCCCTCATTCCCAGATTTATCAATTATATCAACAAGTTACACTACTGGCTCGCCATCGCCTAACGCATTGATTCCATTGTATTTTCCGAAAATGAGGGGATGAGTGAGGGTCAGAGATGCCCAAAGACGTGAATCGCGAGCCTGCGCGCACCCTGCCGACAGGCGACGCAATCGCCGCATTGCCAAAATGAGAACTGCTGACCAACCGGCGATGACATTGACGTAGCGCCATCCAACCCGTCATGCCGATACCCGGGTCAGGCCCGGGCCCAGGCACAGGCACAGGCTTCGGCCGGTACCCACGTCTTTTGTCCGTCCGAACAAAGACATGGCTGTGCGCCTTCGCACACCGTGACGATGCGAGCGCGGCCGGCAGCACGTCAATCTCAAACGCCGGTTGGTATATGCCTCCACCCAAGCCTTCGCGCGCCATCCGCCGCCACGCCATCAGGTTCTTTTTACAGTCGTTAGCTTTTTGTTAACTAATTTAACGTAGTGTTCGCTTCGGCGTCCTCTCCTGGATTACGGCCACACACGCTCCTCGCCTATTTTTCCCTGTTATTGCAATGTCCCAATTCCAGCAAAGTGTATCGATCGACGATGATTTCAGATGAACCGGATGAGGACGCCGACTTTTTGGACGACGAAAGTCTCGTGGCTGCACCCGATGAACGGGGGCCATCAGCTCAGGTCGCTCGAACCAACCAGACACCGCCACCCTCGGCATGGCCGCGCCGGCGTTGGCCTGACTACGAATCGAACCGCGATGCCGCGACGCTCGCCTGATTGAAGGGGCGTCGTCCGAATTGGCGAGCGGAAGCACCGCCTGTCCTGCACCCCCGGCTGCCGGCAGCATGCCGGTTCGTCAGGACGCAAAAAATTCGGAACATTCCGCCCCGGAACGTCACTTTTGAGACTAAAACCGTAACGTTCGAACGCTGTATCCCGAGGTCCGAACGGAACGCTTATCGTGTCGCGCGCTTGCCGTTGCCGCTGGAAGCGCGGCTGGCGCGGGCGCCGGGTGCCGGGTGTCCAACGGATTCCGATTCGCCGCGTGCCTGCATGAAAGCTTTCAACACTTCGTTGATTCGGGTCTGATAACCGGCGCCGAGGTCGCGGAAATAGCGAAGCACGTCGGCGTCCAATCGCAGGCTAACCGCCAGTTTCGGTTCGCGTACATCGAACACAAGGTCGGTTGCCCAACCGAACCGGACAGGGTCCGCACTCGCCCGGGCAGAGGCTGCCTTGGCGGCTGCGGCTCGTGGTTGCGTCTTTCCGGCCGCCGCTTTCAGCGGCTTCGCGGCCGGCGACCTGGATTCCGCCGTACGCTTTGTTTTGGCCATGTTGTCCTCCCATTTGTCGAACCGGGTTGGTTCCAGGTTCGGTTAAGCGCGTGGATACCTCACGCACCGTACGATGTACGCACGGCTGTTGCTACGGTCAAGCGGCGGGCTGTTCCCGCCATATCTTTCCAGCAATGGTCAGGCGCTGGACCATGACCTGCCGAGTTTGCATCCCCGCGTTGCCGGTCATCAGCAGTTCTCATTTTGGAAAAGCGGCGAAAGCGCACCCCCAGCCATCATGGTGCGCGAAAGCGCACCCCCGGCCATCATGGTGCGCGAAAGCGCACCATCCATGTCTTTACTGGTCCAAAACGCCAAAAGACGTGGTTGGCGCATCTTCGCGCAACATGACGAGGCGACGGCCTCCGCCCACGCCGAAATGGGAACTACTGACCGGTCATGATCCAACTCTTTGCCTGATTGCGTGAACATTTAAGGTGGAAGTAACCAAAAAAATTCACGCTCCAGCGGAAAAATCTAACGCTTGGTGCCCGGCTTGGTTCTTTGGATGTAGCAAAAATCCACCAAACCAGCCGGATGCTGCTGTCAGATTAGATGCACTTAAATCAGCAACTCGATCAAAAACGGCCCCGGCCGCGTCAGCGAATGGGCCAGCAGATCCGCGAACCCTTCGGCGGTGTCGGTGCGGGCGGCCTCCACCCCCAACGAATGCGCCAGACCAGGCCAGTGAATATCCGGATTGCCGATGTCCATCATATCAAGCGCGGTCCGGCCGGGATTGGCACCCACATTCGCAAGTTCGCCAAGCAGAATTTGATATTTTCGGTTCGATAGCAGGACGGTGGTGATGTCGAGTTTCTCACGCGCCTGCGTCCAGAGCGCCTGCATCGTGTACATCGCCGATCCGTCGGCTTGCAGGTTGATCACCCGCCGGCCGGGTGCGCCGATCGCCGCGCCGGTGGCCATTGGCATGCCGCCGCCGATCGCCCCGCCCGTGACGCTCAGCCAGTCATGGTGCGGGCCGGCTTTGGTGTTGGCGAAAAAACCGCGTCCGAAACTGACGGATTCGTCGGCGATCACCGCATTGTCCGGCATCAACGCGCCGAGGGTGGCGGCAACCGCCTCCGGTGTCAGTGCGCCGCGTCCGATTTCCGGTCTGCTGCCGTTGTTCGGTGCCGCGACTTTCGGGCATCCCAGTGCCTCGGCCAGACGATGCAGGGCCTCGACGATGTCCTGTTCCGGCCGCGCGAGAACATGGATTTGCGCGTCGCCGGGGATCGATGTCTGCGGTTTGTTCGGATACGCAAAGAATGTAACGGGCTTGCGCGATCCGGCCAGGATCAGGTGCTGCGTGCCGGCCATCGCCTTGACGGCCTGATCGACGACGTATGGCACGCGCTCCACCGGCAAACGGCCCTGGCCGCGTGCCATGCGGGCGTTGGACCCTTGGGCGATCACGCGGCAGCCGGTGGCGGCCTGGATGCGGTGGGCGAGGGCGAGACCTTCCTCGTGCAGCGCGATGCCACCGAGCAGAAGAACGATCCCGGCGCCGCCGCGGCGAAGGGCGCCGGCGGCTTCGTCGATTTGATTCGGCGACACGCTGGGGGTTGTCAGACGCGGCAGCGCTTCGGCGATGATGCCGCCTTCGTCCCATGATGCGTCGGACGGCAGGATCAGCGTGGCGACCTGGCCGGGCGCCATCATCGAGGCCTGGACGGCTGCCGCAGCATCGGCACCGACGGAACCGGCATCCATGGAGGTGCGGACCCAGCCCGAAACCCCGCGCGCAAAGCCTTCGGTGTCGGCGGTCAGCGGCGAGTCGAGCGGCCGGTGATACGTCGCCTGATCGCCCACGATGTTGACGATCGGTGTGGCGGCGCGGCGTGCGTTGTGCAGGTTCGCAAGGCCGTTGGCGAGGCCCGGACCGCAATGCAGCAGCGTCGCGGCGGGCTTGCCGGCCATGCGGGCGTAGCCGTCGGCGGCGCCGGTCACCACGCCCTCGAACAGGCCGAGTACACAGCGCATGCCGGGAACG
>JANXLQ010000239.1 GCA_025355085.1 Rhodopila sp. | reverse complement strand
GGGCAAATCCCTCCCGCCAAACGCCTTAAGTTGATGCATTTGGGGACAGGCCCGGCCATGACGTGGCGCAAAATGCCCGCCCCCGTGCGACATGCGCGGACGAGCCTGACCTACACAGCAGACAGCCCGGATAGGTCCTGTCATAACGAAAACGGCAGGGTGATACGCCGCCCCCTTCGCGCACTCGCTTTGGCCGCCGCCATGCTGCTCCTCGCGCCATTCGCCGCCAGCGCGGTAGAACCAAAGGAACGCCTTCCAGACCCGGCGTTGGAAAGCCGAGCCCGCACGATCGGCGCCGAACTGCGTTGCCTTGTGTGTCAGAATGAGTCGATCGACGAGTCCGGTGCCGACCTCGCGCATGACATTCGCATTTTCGTCCGGGAGCGTCTGACGGCAGGCGACACCGACACCAAGGCCATCCAGGCGGTGGTCCAACGCTATGGTGCGTTCGTTCTTCTCAACCCCCCCGTGGAACCCGCGACCCTCGTCCTTTGGTACGGCCCGCCCCTATTGGTCGTCACCGGGCTGATCGGGACTGCCATATGGCTACGGCGACGTTCATCCGTGGTTACCGAGGCCACCCCGCTGACCACCGAGGAAAAGCGCCAACTGGACGGGTTGATGCGGGAGAACGACGTTTGATCCTGCCATTCCTGCTGGCGCTGCTCGCGTTCGTCGTGCTTCTGCCGATCCTCGCCCCATTGTTGCGCGGCAGCCGCCCCGCCCCCGACCGCGGCAGCTTCGATCAGGCGGTGTATCGCGACCAGTTGCAGGAACTCGATCGCGACCTCGCCCGCGGCCTGATCACCCCCGCCGAGGCCGGTACCGCTCGGTTGGAGATCCAGCGCCGCCTGCTCGCCACCGGCAAAATGCCGGCTGCGTTGCCCCGTCTGACCCGAAGCCCCGTCCTGGCCACGATCGTCTTCGCCGTTATCGCCGCCGGTTCGGTGTCCAGTTACCTTTGGTTGGGCGCACCCGGTCTGCCTGACTCTCCGTATTCCGCGCGTCAGGCTGTGACCGCATCCCAAAATCCTTTGGAAAAGACCACCGAAGCCCTGGCGGCGACGCTGAAACAGAACCCGTCGGACGCCGCCGGTTGGCTGCTGTATGGGCGCAATCTGGCGATGCTCAGCCAATGGGATCAGGCCGAAGACGCCTACCGGCACGCAATCGCCCTCGGCCAGACCGATCCGGATACCCTTGGCGATCATGCCGAAATCATGGTGATGCAGGCTGGCGGCACCGTCACCCCAGCAGCCGAGGCGGCCTTCCAACAAGTGCTGACGGCCGGCCCAACCAGTGGAATCGCCCGGTATTACCTCGCCATCGCCGCGATGCAGGCCGGGGAGCCGCGCAAGGCAATCGACGGCTTTCAGGTGCTTCTCGCCACGCTGCCAGAGAGTTCGCCATTGCGCGCCCAACTCGGCCTGAAGGTTGCCGAAGCGGCTCATGCGGCAGGCATCCCGGTGCCTGAATTGGCCAAGGCCGCGCCGCCAGGACCGGACGCAAAGACCGTTGCCGACGCAGCTTCCATGCCGGACGGCCAACGACAGGCGATGATCCGAGGCATGGTCGCCACTCTGGCGGCGAAGCAGGCCGCCGATCCGGCGAACCTCGAAGGTTGGCTCCGGCTGGGTCAGGCGTACGCGATGCTGCATGAAACCGATAAGGCCGCCGATGCCTTTCACAACGCGGTCAGGCTGCGGCCGAAGGATGTCGCCATCCCCTTGCAGGCCGTACGGGCGTTGTTGATTGACCACCCGCGCGGGGAAAAAATGCCGGCCGAAGCCGTTGGTTTCCTCAAACAGGCCGAGGCGATAGATCAGGAGCAGCCGTTCGTGTTGTGGTACCTGGGACTTGCTGCCGCCGAAAATGCCCATCCCGATGACGCCCGGCGGTATTGGCTGCGGTTGCTGGCGAAAATGCCGCCCAACAGCGACGATACGCGGCAGGTCCAGGCAGCGATGGACGCGTTGATCAAACGTTGATCGCGCGCGACACGCCGGGGTTCGAGAATAATTCCAGGGATAGGCGGCGGAATTCCCGGTATGGTCCGCAAGCCCATCATTTTGTTGGCGCTTGCGGATAATCAGACGCCTCTGTTCGAGGCGGCACTTAGGCAGCGGAGCGGGTCAACTCCGGTGCTATGCGACGCATCAACGTGCCATGGCCTGCCGATGCGTGTCCGGTTTCGTTCGCCGCGACGTGGAAGTAGTTGACGATAAAGACGCGGACCGCGCTCGTGCGGCCCCCTGCGTGCCCGGACGCTTCGATCTGACGCACAAGCGTGCTCATATCGTGCGCCTCACGCTCACAGATTTCTGCCAGCATGTCCCAGAGTTCGGGTTCCAGCCGCATGCTGGTCCGTCCGCGCTCCGCGACGATGTTTCGGTTAATCAGACGACTGAGAGACATTGGCCACCTCCTAATTGCCGGAGGGGAGAAAAGCAGAAAAGTATTAAGAGAAAGTTCACAACGCAAAAATATCTGAATTTTTTGAACGCGATTGTGGTCAAACCGGCAGCGGCGCGTCTTTCATCCGCTCCATACTGAAGCGGCTGCTCACATTTCGCAGCGGCACCGCGGCGATCAGCTTGCGGTAGAACTGGTCATACGACGCGATGTCCGCGACCACGACGTGCAACAGGTAATCGACATCGCCGCTCATGCGCCAGGCATCGACGATCTCTGGCGTGTCCGCGATCACCTTGGCGAAGCGTCCGAGCCAGTCGCTGGAATGGTCGGCGGTTTCGACGGCGACGAAGACGGAGACGGCCAGGCCCACTTTGTCCGCGTCCAGGATTGCGACGCGGCGCTGGATGATGCCGTCCTGCTCCATACGGCGAATGCGCTTCCAGCACGGCGTGGGGGTCAGGCCGACCTTGGCTGCGATTTCAGCCAGGGACAATGAGGCGTCCACCGTAATCAGCCGGAGGATTTCCCGGTCCAGGCGATCGATGTTCTTGTCGGCAGCCATACAGGAAGGTCCTTCTCTCAAACGGGCAATCCGGTGGATTTTCCCCGCGCGCCCTCCTTACCGGGTTATCCGATAGAATAAAATACTCAATTTAATAGAACATTTACGGAATACGGAAATTATCTTTCCGAATGGACGGCATGTTCCTCCGGTGTGCGCAACGTAAGCGCCAAAGCATGCATGCCGCCCTGCTCGGCCGAGCCGAACTCGGCCGCCAAAGCGGCGTGAACGGCGCGGGACCGGGCGACGCGGGTTTGCCCCTGAAACGCGGCACTAACCAGCAGCACGCTGTAGTGGGATTGGCCACCCTCTTGGGCGCCGGAGTGGCCGGCGTGGTGGGCGCTGTCGTCCTCCACCCGCAGAATGGCCGGTGCGAAGGTTTGGGTCAGGGCTGCATGCAGGCGATCTGCGCGGGATGGGTGTGTCATGGCGGCATTATCGCGCCTTCTGGCGGGCACGCCAACTCCCCGGACCGCGTTCCGCCAGATCCAGGGATTGCGCCGAAAGGAGACCGACCTAGGCTTCGGCATAATTTTCCCGTCTGTAGGGGGAATCGTCGCTTCAAGGAGTAAGCCATGACTGGAACATCGAATGAACACAGCGCGGACTTCAAGCGAGGTTGGGACGCGGCAATTCAGGCCGCCCGCGATTGGCATGAGGCGCAGGCAAAGCAGGCACTGGTGCAATCGCGCCGATCCCGCTTCCCAAAAAATCTGGAACGTGAGGCAGAGGTTCATAAGCGGTGCGCCGAAATGATCGTGACGCTAAGTCCGGACGACGTCTGACCCCGACACCGGCGAGGCCGAACCGGCTTACGTCATTCCCAAAACGACGACGAGCCTGCATCGGCATCCCGATCCAGGCCCATCAGCGGGACATTACGTCGCTGCGGATCACTCCGCGAGCAAAGGCGCGGCCGTTGCGAAGGGCTTCAACAGCAGCGACAACACCACGGACACCACGATGTTCGCGATCAGAGACCAGAGTGCGATATAGCCGGGGAAGCTGACGCCCATCAGGGTCACTGTATAGACCGCCGCCTTGAACGAGGTTAGCGATGCCATCCAGGTGCCCATCGCTGTTCCGACCGCCCAGCCGCCCAACAACGCCCA
>JANXLQ010000411.1 GCA_025355085.1 Rhodopila sp. | reverse complement strand
ATCGAGGGCACGTCGGCCTGATCGCGGCGGATTTGGTCCGCTCGGATAGTGGCGGCTACTCCGCCGCCACGTCCACCCGCATCGCCAGCCGTCGCAGCGCGCGGTCGATCCATTGCGCGGTTAGTTTCTCATGCGTTCCGTTTTGCCCCAGACGTTCATGCAGGGCCGGGAAATCCACCCGGTCCAGCGCCTGATCCTGGTTGAAGCAAGAGAACACCACCGTCCGTTCGCCCGTTTCAGGATTGATCTGCGGCTGCAAACACTGCGCACAGACCTCCTTCATCATGCACTGCATCGGCGAGTTGATCGACCCGATCGCGCTATGCCCCACCCTCAGGTAAGGCGCCAGCACGCCATGCCGAGCGATGCCGACCGCCTGCATCATCCGATCCGATCCAATAACGATCATGTGTTCGGCATCCGCCAAAGGCACGTCTTGCGAGCCAAGCGATCCCGATCCGTAAGCAGCCATCGCCTGCACGATGTTGCCGACGAAGGTGCGGTCCTGCTGACGGTCCGGGTTTGGTGCGAATCCCGGCGCCTCATCGCAGCACCAGACGATAACATCGGCGGCGCGCTCGATTTCCGCCACTTTATACCGGTCGCGCAATGCCTTGTAGCCGGCGAAGTAGATCACCTTCGATCCCGCCGCACGCGTTGCCGCCCCGATCGAGAACAGCACCGCATTGCCCAATCCGCCGCCAACCAACGCAACAGTCGTGTCCGGATGAATCTCGGTGGGGGACCCGGTCGGCCCCATCAGGATCACCTGCTCGCCAACAGGCAACATCGCGCACAGGTCGGAGCTTCCGCCCATCTCCAGCACGATGACGCTAACCAACCCCGCCTCGGGGTCGGTCCAGGCGCCGGTCATCGCCAGGCCCTCCATGTTCAGCAGGGTGCGGCCAACGCCTGGTTCATCGTCGTACGGGGCCAGCATTTCGAAGTTCTGCAACCGGTAGAACTGCCCTGGCCGAAACGCCCGCGCCGCCGCCGGTGCTCGGATAACGATTTCCATGATCGTCGGAGTCAGGCGATGCACCGCATGAACCGTAGCGGTAAGGTCGTCACGCGCCGCCGCGATCAGTTCCGCCCCGGACACGCCAGTTGCCGGCAAGGCGGCCAACGCCCGAGAAACGACCGGATATCCGCGCTTTGCTCCGCCCATGGCTTTCACCACGTTGCCGAAGAAACTGGGGTGCAGGTCGCCGAAGAAACTGATGAAACGGCCGTTCTCGGCGCGATGCATCAGGACATGCGCCTCGTCCGGCTTGGATAAACCACGCACGGGTTCGACCTTGACGCCATTTTCATCCACTGCCTGGAAGTAACGGCCATCCAACTGGATGCGGTGATCTTCACGCGCCAGCACGGTATTGGGCTGCGTGCCGGCGGCGACGAGGATGGCCCGGGCAGGCAACGTCACCTCGGTTCCGTCAGCGCGAGTCATGCGCAATGCGGCGGCATGGCCGAAGCTGTCGGTTTCCACGGCGGCGGGCGTTAGGTGCTCCGCAAAGCGAACGGCTTCCTCCATCGCCTTCGCGACTTCTTCATGGTTCAGCGTGTAGGACGGGCTGTCCACCAATCGGCGGCGATAGGCCACAGTAGCCCCGCCCCAGGTGTCCAATAGTGCGGCTAAACGCGGCTGCCGTTGTTCAGTCGCGGCGGCATCGCGTTCCGCGCGAATAGCCCCCGCGTGGCCGAGGAATTCATTGGCGATCTCGGATTCTTCCGCGGTCCAGCGGGCGCGGACGGCGGTTTCCCCTCTTTCGGTCACCAGCGTGCGGTACCGCAGGGCAAACTTCTCCACCTGCCGGACGTAGTAGGCGAGGCTTTCCGTCGCCGTATCGATCGCCGTCAGTCCGCCGCCAATGACCACCACGGGCAAGCGAAGTTGCAGGTTGGCGATGGAGGACTGCTTCGCCGCACCAGTCAGTTGCAGTGCCATCAGGAAGTCCGAAGCCTGCCGCACACCCCGAACCAACCCGTTCGGAATATCCAGCACGGTCGGCTTTCCCGCGCCCATGCACAGCGCAATGTGGTCGAAGCCCATCGCCCAGGCATCGTCCATCGACAGCGTGGCGCCGCCGCCGAAACGGATACCGCCGAAATGGGCGAACTCGGCCCGCCGCTCCAGCAACAGGCGGATCAGTTTCAGGTAGTTCTTGTTCCACCGGACGGTGATGCCGTACTCGGCGACGCCGCCAAAGCCGGCCATGACGCGGTCATCGAGATTTTCGAACAATGTCTCCACGTCACGCACCGGGGCGGATAGATCCATACACAACGGTTCGATCTTCAACCCGTCCACTGCGACGATGGTGTGCCCGTCGTTCATCAAATGATGCGCCAGGGTAAAGCCGGCGGGGCCGAGGCCAACGATCAGCACCTTGCGGCCGCTGTCGGGGCGGGGCAGGGGGCGGCGAATATCCAGCGGGTTCCAGCGCGTCAGCAGGGCGTAGATATCGAAGCCCCACGGCAGCGCCAGCACGTCCTTCAGAACAGAGGTCTCGGCCTGAGGAATATCGACGGCCTCCTGCTTCTGGTAGATGCAGGCCTTCATACAGTCGTTACAGATGCGATGCCCGGTGGCCGCCATCATGGGGTTGTCTATGGCGATGGTCGCGAATGCGCCCAGCACATGCCCGGAGGCGCGCAGCGTGTGCATCTCGGAAATTTTCTCGTCCAGCGGACAGCCGGCGAGAGTGACCCCGAACACCGATTTCTGAAAAGCGCCGGTCTTGCGATCCTTCAGCCCGGAACTGCACGAGTCCTTGCCCTGGGTGTGACACAAAATGCAGTAATTGACCTGATCCAGCGCCTGCTGGGTGTTCATTCCATGGTCGGTAAGCGCGAAACCTTCGCGGTGCCGCCATTCGTGTTCCGGCAAACGCAGCATCGTGACGCCGTCGCGCTCAATGGTTTCGACTGGCACAAGATGCTGGGGATCGACCCGATGCGGCACCCGGAACAACGTCCCGCCGCGATGGTAAGCCTTGCCCTCGGCGGTCAGCGTTGCCCAGGCGGCATAGCGCAACGCCTCATCCAAAGCCTCGGCATCGCCTTCCCGGGCCGCGACATAGTCGGAAAATCCTTTTTCGGTCAGCGGTGCGCCCATGCTGACTTCCAGCGCGGCCCGCAGTGCTGGCCCATCGAAACCGGAAGGATCGGCGTATTTCTTCACCGCCTGACGCTGCACGAACAAGCGCTTGCAGGCATGGATCGGGTCCAGCGCGCGGGTCTGCCGCAGCAGCGCATCGGTTTCCGCTTCGACGCCGAACAGTGCCGCCACGAACGCATCGAGATGCGGACCGAGTGCCACGACAAGATCGGACTCGTCGCGGGTAGCCACGGTGCCGGGTGCCGAGCGTGCGGTCAACAGGCGGCGATGCAGGTCGGCATCGTCCGCGTTCAAAGTCTCCAGGAACCGCTTATCCAAACGGACCAACCCGTCGCGGGCGGCCAGATCGGCGAAGGTGAACCCAAAGCCGAGGTTCGAGACGTCGGAAACAGTCACAGGGTCAGACCACTTTGCAAGGAGCGCTGCGGATGCCACAGGCGGTCAGGGCAGGCAACCTTCATGTCGGAATGCCAGGGTCCAGCGGCAATCCCGGGTCACGCCTCGGCGAACCAATCTACATCATCAGCCGCGGTTCATGTTTGGCCGCGGATATCCCGCGCCCTAAGCTTGTGCCGACTCGGCCGGAGCCAGCCATTCCAGCAGCTTCCCGGTCAATGCCACCATTGTAAGCGGCTTCGTG
>JANXLQ010000409.1 GCA_025355085.1 Rhodopila sp. | reverse complement strand
CGATCGAGCGCGGCTTGGCTGAGACCGACTTCCTCGGGCTTCGCGGTCGGCAACTGCGTGGTCATTCGGGCGTTCCTTCTGGCGGCTGGGTTGGCAGTATGGCCGGAAGGGATTGCGGATCAAGGCCGAGCCATCGATGTGGAGGGAGTCGTAATCAAAAAGCCGACCCATAGTTTAGCATAACCGCGTCACCGGGACAGTATCCCAAGCAGTCCAGTGACCGCCTCAACGAAACAGAACATATCGGAGAAGAAATCATGTCCGAAGACATATTCAAAGTAGTCGAGCTTGTCGGCACGTCCGACGAAAGCATCAGCAAGGCCATCAAAGGGGCCGTCGCCAAGGCGGGCTCCACGCTCCGTCACATGGGTTGGTTCAAAGTCACCGAAATTCGCGGCCATATAAAGGGCAATGAGGTAGATTCGTATCAGGTGACGATCAAGGCTGGTTTCAAATTGGAAGATTAGAGCGTGATCGTTTGAGGTTGCTTCCACCCCAAACGTGAATCATGCGATCAAACATAGAGTTAGACCATGATCGGCACGGGAGAGGGTTAAGCCTCAAACGATCATAATCTAAAGAAAGAAGACAGTATCGTGGCCAACCAAACACCGGAAATGCTTGCCTCAATGCCGGAAGCATCCGCCCTACGGGATGCACACATTTTGCTTCTGTATGAAGTGATATCGTAACGTCTAACCAAAATCCGCGCTAAAACGTATATTTCGGCATAATTTTTTGCTGCTTTCTGAAACGGATTCCATCCGATAAACGCTATTTATGTTATTGATTAAGCTTAAATTTTAGAAATTTACGAATCCCGTAGGGCACTCCAGAGGGGCCTGGGTAGTTACAAACGATCGAGAAATACCAGACGAATGCCACCGGCTTTTCTCCGGCCATGGCGGCGAACCGAACGGCGAAGGACCGAGATACATTCCACTGGTCAGAACCGAGCCGGAGGCTCAGTTCTGACGGACCGGATGAGTGCCGCGTGGGTCGCGTTCGTTCGGTCGGGGAACCCAGAGTGGGCGGCGCCTACGGCGAAGGATCGAGCGACTATGCTGTTCGATGCGTCGTCCGGGGTTGCCGGGGATTACCAGAGATGAGCGGGGTTGCTGGCGGCTATGCCGTTGGTGAGAGAGTTAGCCGGCAACCGCCCGTGCTTGTAAATTAACTCAGATAAGTAATGATAAGAACGGATAAGAACGGATTCGTGATACCGGCGGCGCCACCCCGATCCGTTCTTATCCGTTCTTATCATTACTTATCTGAGTTCCATTTTACCTCCCGGCCGCCGAATGGCTAAGGGATGCACACATTTGGTTTCTGTATGAAGCGGTATCGTAACGCCTAATCAAAATCCAAGCTAAAGCGCATGCTTCAATGTAATTTTATGCTGCCTTATGAAACGAATTTCATCCGATAAACGCTATTTATATTGTTTATTAAGCATGCATTTCAGAAATGTGGGAATTCCGTAGGCATCCGCCACTGGCCGCATCGCCGATATCTATGAATAAATTATACCAACGGCCTTATATTCTGACCCGTCACCGTCATGGCGGGCGAAGTCCCGCCATCCACGAAACGCGATGCTGGTTCAGGCAAAGGCGTGGATAGCAGGCCTTCGCCTGCCATGACGAGAAGAGGCCGAACGGTCAAAACATTGGGCCGTTGATATTAGTCGTTTTTCTTAGTTTAGTATGTCTCGTCGTTGCCGCGCTACTTCGCGACCCTGCCGGGTGTGCTGGGATGGCTCCGGACGCATTGCGCCCGGCGATGGTGCCGGGTGCCGTTCCAGAGGCTGGCTGGCGTTTGGCCGCGGAATTCCGCCTGTCACCCGCCCCACCGTCAACCTTGCGGCGCTCGGGGCGGTGTTTTCTTTGACGAAACACCTCTCCGCCGTCACGCTGTCACTTCCGCTCGTTCCGCCTTTCCCGCAGCCAGCCGCTGCACGGCCGGATAGTCGATCTTCCCGGTACCTAACATTGGCATCTTGTCCACGGCCACGATCTCCCGCGGCATCTGAATCTCTGCTACCCCCCGATCCCGCGCCGCTGCCAGCAGCGCACGCATTTCAGCGCCGCGTTGGGTTGTCACCAGCAGGAGTTTCTCGCCCTTCCTTGCATCCGATATTGCGATTACCGCATGGACTGCGTCGTTCCATACCGCGTTCGCCAACGCCTCAGCCGCGGCCAGGGAGACCATCTCACCGCCAATTTTTGCAAAGCGTTTGACACGGCCCTTGATGGCAACGAATCCATCCGCGTCGATCGTAACGATATCGCCGGTATCGTACCACCCGCCCGGCGGCGGTTCCAGGACTTCAGGTGCTTCCGCGCGCAGGTACCCCAACATCACGTTGGGGCCGCGCACCAACAGCCGGCCTCCGTCTTCGATGCCCGGGACTGGCTCTAACCGCGCTTCGATGCCCGGTAACAGTCGTCCGACCGAGCCTTCTTTGGAGTGTGCCCAGGTGCTTAAAGCCAGGACGGGGGCGGTTTCAGTCGCGCCGTAGCCCTCGAATACCGGCTTCTTGAAATGCGCCATGTAGGCGGCGCGTATTTCCGGCCGCACCTTTTCTGCCCCGGCAAAGATGTAGCGCAGCGATTGGAAATCCAGCGGATGGCCCTTGCGGGCGTAGCCGCTGAGAAATGTATCGGTCCCGAACATGATGGTGGATTGTTCCGCATATACCATCTCCGGCACCAGCTTGTAGTGTAGTGGCGAGGGATACAGGAACCCGCGCACGCCATACATCAGAGGCAGTAACGTCGCGGTCATGCCGAACGAATGAAACATCGGCAGTGCATTGAACACCCGATCGGACGGGTTGAAATCCACCACCGTTCGCACCTGCGCGGCGTTCGCCAGCAGCGTGCGGTGGCTGTGGACGACGCCTTTCGGCGTGCCCTCCGACCCCGATGTGAACAACACCAACGCTGCTGAACCAGCGTCCACGCTGGCGCCGGGCAGGCGCTCCGGCCGACGCGCCGCCAGCATCCCGCGCAGCTTGTCGATCAGACCGATCGATGTGCGTACGTCCTCCAGATAAACGAAACGGATTTTCGCGCTCACCGCTTCTACCAGCCGGTCGAGCTTGCCTTTCTGCACCGCGCGCCGGGACGTCAGGATGGTCTTAATTCCGGCTGCCGCGCAGCAGGACAGCATGCCGTCCGCACCAGTGGTGAAATTCATCATCGCCGGGATGCGTCCCTGCGATTGCAGGGCGAAGAAGGTCACAACGGTACCAACAGCATTCGGCAGCATCACGCCAACATGCTCCCCCGGACGCGTAAACGCCGCCAGTTTAGCTCCCAGCACGACACTACCCAGGATCAGACGGCGATAGGTCAGTTCGGTGATCGTGGTGCCGCCGGTTTCGTTTGGAACGATATCGGCGATCACCGGCAGGCCCCGGTCGTAGTCATGCCGAGCATTCAACAGGCTTGCGAACAGGCTGTGCCGGAGATTTTCGGGGCGGAACGCGGCACGGACCATGATGTCATGCATGACCAAACCCAGCGCCGCGCGTCTTGCTCTGCCTCGTAAGGAAGCCGAAACCTCCATACATTCGGGCGGCAACATGCGTAGGCGAAGGTGCGGAAACCAACGCAACGGCAGCTTGCCCTGCATGCGGGACGACTTGTGGAACTGCAATCCATCGATACGAACCGGAATAATGGCGGCTTCCGCCTTGTCGGCGATCATGCCGGGACCGTCATATATCTTCATCAGGGCGCCGGTCAGGGTGATACGACCCTCTGGAAAGATCACCAGCCGCCGCCCCTCACGCACTGCTTTGACCATCGCCCGGATTGCCATGGGGTTATTCGGATCGATCGGAAAAATATCCAGAATATATTTCAGGAACCAAAATCGCCGCGCCTGTTCGGTGTCGATCGCGAAGACCAGGTCGCCCGGTACAAAGGCCGCGACAAGGCACCCATCCAGAAGGGACAGATGGTTAACGACGAGTATCGACCGTTCGCCCGCCAGAGCGATATTGTCCAGACCGTCCACCCGGGTCTTATGGAAAATCCGAAAATACCACTGGAACAGCGCTCGGAAGAACGTCTGCGGCAGCAGACGAACAATCCACAGCGCGACGGCGAAATTCGCAACGGCGGCGATTTGCAGCACGCGCGGCGACGATAATCCGGCGGCGGCGGATGCCGCGACGAAAGCCGCGCCCAGCACCATCATGACCGCATTGACGATGTTGTTCGCCGCGATTGTGCGGGCGCGGCGGGATGGCTCCGACTGTTCCTGCACGATGGCATACAGCGGCACTGAATAGAGACCGCCGCACACCGCCAGCAGCAACAAATCGGCCAGCATGCGCCAACCGGTCAAGGACTCCAGCACGGCCATGACTGTGGTAAGACCGTTCGCACCCATTACCGCAGCGCCGAAATCCCAGGTGAAAAGCGTGATGCCAAAGGCGGCGAACGGCACGTATCGGGCGCTGACCTCACCGCGCAACAGGTGGGCGCACAGCATGGACCCGATGCCGATGCCGACGGCGAACATGGTCAGCAACAGAGTAACGACATGGCCATCGGCAGCCAGGGTATCCCGAGCGACGGAAGGGAATTCAGAGAGTAATGTGGCACCGATGGCCCAGAACCAACTTAGCCCGAGGATCGAGAGCCAAACCGGACGGATGATCGCCGCCTGGCGAACCACCGACGCTGTTTCGCGAAAGATGTTCCACCCTATGCGCAACGACTTGTCTGCTGCCGGGGCGGGTGGGACGGCGAACGCGGCGACAAGCCCGGCCAGCGACACCGCTACACCGGCAGCCGCTACGATGGCCGGCCCGTTGTCGAACAGCACCAGCGCCCCACCCGCCACCGTACCGGCCAGGATCGCGAGGAAGGTCGATGCCTCGATCAAACCGTTGCCGGCGACGAGTTCGTTCCCCGGCAGGTGGTCCGGCAGGATGCCATATTTCAGCGGCCCGAACATCGTGGCCTGCACGCCCAGGCCGAACAGCACCGCCAGCAGACCGGGGACACTGTTGGACAGAAAAGCGTAGGCGGCAGCGGCCATCAGTAGGACCTCGGCCGCCTTTGTCACCTGGATCAGGCGGGATTTGTCAAAACGATCGGCGAGTTGCCCAGCGGTTGCGGACAGCAAGACGTAGGGTGCGATGAACAGCGCACCGGCCAGCGCCGCGAGGCCCGCTCCGCCCGCACCCAATTTGAATATGGCCAGGACGATCATTGCGTTTTTGACGAGATTGTCGTTGAACGCCCCACATGTCTGCGTCAGACACAACGGCCCAAGCCGCCGGGACATCAGCAGCGACATGGTTTTCCGTTTTGAGTTCACGATACGATCCTCAGGCAAAGTGCGACCATTTCATCCGTTAGTGCCGTAAGTCCATGTTCTAAACGCCCGTACAGGCTGAACGTAGCGGTCTGCACGATCACCCCTATGATGGCCCCGGCGGCCAGGGTTGGGTTGCCGGGGGGAATTTCGCCGGCTTTTATGGCGGCGGCGGCGTGGCGACAGATGATCTCGACCGGATTGCTCGAATCCCCAACTTGTGATCGGCGCCGATCAATATGGAAACAAGACCTCGTCGGTGTGCAGGATATGCAGGGCCTCGGCCAGGGTCTTGCCGACATGCAGCTTGTACCAGGTCCCGGTGTGCCGCATCCAATAGATGTCGAATTGATCCGGCCCCATGCGGTCGATTCGGGCGAACGGGGCATCGAATTCCACGCCGGCGTTATTTGCATGACCAGACCGGTATCGTTGCATAAATCGGTAGCGGCCGGCTTTCCAGTCGCCGTGTATGTCGATGACGTAGTTGAATTCGGTGGGCGTTATCACCGGCAGAAAACGCGGCTTCAGGACCGTGGCGATGACGGTTTCGCACGCTGAAATGATGGCCTGTTTTTCAAGTAAGTCCGGCACAACGGGACGCGGTGGGACTCGTGCCCATATCTTATGCCGAGATCCTGCCATTGGTTCCTCCGTTACGTTCAAGCCTAATAGTGATTGGGCTAGCCGAAAGCGTTTACACCGCCCCGCGCTTCCCCTATCGTCCCAATACAAACAAAGGCGAAAGTACCGCCCATGGTCAACTTCCCGGCGGGTCGTCCACCGCCCGGCGCAATAGACTGCGATATCCATCCGGCCGTGCCCAGCACGCGCGCGTTGTTGCCCTATCTCGACGACTACTGGCGTGAACACATTCTGCGCCGGGGGCTGGAGCAAGAGAACCTCGAAGCCAGTTCGTACCCGGCTAACGCTGCGATCAACGGCCGGCCTGACTGGCGCCTTCCGTCCGGTCCGCCGGGCAGTAGTCTGGCGGCGATGCAGACGCATTTGCTGGATCGGCTGCGACCGAGCTACGCAATCTGCAACGTTATTCATGGCGCGCAGGTGATGTTGAGTGAGGATCTGTCGGCCGCGTTATGCCGGGCGATCAACAACTGGATCAGGGCGGAGTGGCTGGATCGCGATCCTAGATTGCGTGCGTCGATCGTTGTGCCGCCGCACAGTGCCGAACTGGCGGTGGAGGAGATTGAGCGGTTGGCCCATGACCGCCGCTTTGTCCAGGTTCTGTTGCTTTCGATGGCCGAATTGCCGTTGGGGCGCCGGCAGAACTGGCCGATTTACAGAGCTGCCGCGGAGCACGGGTTGCCGATTGGCATCCATGCCGGCAGCAGTTTCCGGCACCCACCGAGCGCGGGCGGTTGGCCGTCGTATTACCTGGAGGATTATGTTTCTCAGTCCCAGGGATTCCAGGCATCGGTGAACAGTCTGGTCAGTGAGGGCGTGTTCGTAAAATTTCCTGACCTGAAGGTTGTGCTGATCGAATCGGGGGTGACATGGTTGCCGGCGTCGTTGTGGCGGCTCGATAAAACGTGGCGCGGGGTACGGGCGGAAGTGCCTTGGCTGGAGGAACAACCGACCGAAACCGTGCGCCGGCATGTGCGGCTGACGCTGCAACCATTCGATGCGCCGCCGGCCGAACCGCAATTGAAAAAATTGCTGGAGCAGCTTGGGTCGGATCGGATGCTGCTGTTTTCCTCTGACTATCCGCATTGGCACTACGACGGCGACGATGCATTGCCGTCGGGATTGCCGGCTGAACTGATGCAGAAAATCTGTGTTGAGAACCCGTTGGAAACCTATTCTCGCCTGACCCCCGCCGATATCAAGGAGACACCGCGATGAACGTGACTGTCCTGGATCGCAGCCCTGACCGCCAGGGCCAGAGCCACATGGGCTTCATCGACTGCGACGTGCATCCCTACGTCAAAGGTCCGAACGACTTCGATCCGTTTTTGTCGAAGCGCTGGCTGGAGCATAAGCAAACCATTGGGGGACGGTCGCGTCAGGGGCTGTCGAAGACCTCGATGTATCCTCGCATGTCGCCGGGGAATGGCATGCGGATGGACGCCTGGCCGGGTACCGGCGGGCATCCCGGGTCGGACCTGCCGAAGATGCAGGCACAACTGCTTGATTTGTTCGATGTCGCTTATGGATTGCTGGCTCCGTTGGTCGGCGGCGGTCCGGGGGAGCGGAATGTCGAATTCGGCTCCGCTATGGCGACGGCCGTTAATGAATGGCAACTGGCGCATTGGTGCGATCCGGACCCGCGGTTGCTGGGGGCGATTCAGGTCAACATCGAACATACCGAAGCCGCCATCGCCGAAATCGAGAAACGCGCCGGAGACCGGCGGTTTGCTCAGGTGAATATTCCTCCGCGTGGGCTGGAACCGCTTGGGCGGCGCCGCTACTGGCCGATCCTGCAGGCGTGCGCGGCGAATGGATTTCCTGTGTCGCTGCATTTGGGCGGCACCAGCGGGCATGCGTCCACCGGCGGCGGCTGGCCTTCGTTCTATCACGAGGAACATCCGTCCTACGTGCAGACCATGCAGACCCTGGTTACGAGTTTGGTGTGCGAGGGCGTGTTCGAACAGATCCCCAACCTGAAGATTGTTTTGGTCGAAGGTGGATTCGCCTGGTTGCCGTCGCTGTGCTGGCGTTTGGATAAACATTGGAAGCGGCTGAAGGCCGAGGTGCCGCATCTTCGGCGCTCCCCTTCGGAATATGTGCATGAGCATATCTGGGTCACCACTCAGCCGATCGAGGAACCGGAACGGCCGCAGGATATGCTTTCTACCCTGGAATGGATCGGTGCGGACAAGGTGATGTTCTCCACCGATTATCCGCACTGGGATCAGGACGATCCGCGGTATGCCTTCAAGATTCCGCTGCCTGACGACTGGAAGCGGAAGATTTACCGGGACAATGCAAAGGCGCTCTACCGCCTATGACCCGGCACGTCGTTGCGAGCGTGGCGGAAATCCCGTCCGGAGGCCGGAAGATCGTCACGGTCAAGGGTCGGGAGATCGGCATTTTCCGAATCGGTGACGATTTCCACGGCCTGATCAACCGGTGTCCTCATCAGGGGGCGCCGCTTTGTACGGGAGAGATTGTCAGCCGGCTGGTCGCGCCAATGCCGGGCGATTACCGTTTGACCCGCCCTGGCGAAATGATCCGCTGTCCCTGGCATTGCTGGGAATTCGACATTCGCACGGGCCAATCGTTGTGCGATCCTAACAGCGTCCAGGCCCGCGCCTTCGATGTGGCCGTGGAGGCAGGCAAGACGCTGGTGGACGGCCCGTTCGTTGCGGAATTAGTGCAGGTAAGCGTGGAGGAAACCTACGTCGTCGTGACCCTTTAGATCGATTTGCCCTGCTCGGTTTGCATTGTCATCTTCATTAAAGCAACGACTTTCCATGTGCCAGTATTTGGTCGCAGACCTTCTGGGCTATCTGTGCTTTCAGGCCACCGCCACCCAAATTGAAGTTCTGCCCGTTGCCTGTCTGAAGCAGGCCGTTGCTGCCCGCTTTATAGCCGGAATCGTTGGCAGCCTGAGCCGGCGATCCGGTCACTTTTTTCATCAATGAGTCCTTTATCAATGATGCTCCGGCGCCCCCGCCGAGATAATGATTCTTGATACAATACTGAATTACGCCAGCGATATTGCTAAAGCTGGCCTGACCAACCGAAGGCATTCCATCACCCAATCCACCGAGGATGCCGCCCCCGCCCGATCCGCCTTGCCCCGATCCGAGGGCGCCTTTCAACTGATCCATCAACTGAGCCCGTACCGGGCTTACAGGAAAAACCAGGGAAATACATAGGCCAAGTGCCACAACGGCGATGGCAGACTTCTTCATTGCGGAATATCGGGTGTTTTTCCGGCTACGGCATTCTTTTTTATCCATCTGACGAAACGTCCATGACAAAGTTGGCGGTCATCGGCGATGATATCCATCTCGATGCCGGGGCAGCAGATATCACGCAATTGCGGTCTGGCGAAACAGCAGTTCTCATTTTGGTGTTCGCGGCGGCCGTCACCCGCCTCGTCATGATGCGCGAAGGCGCGCCATCCATATTTTTTTGCGCCCTGGAACAGATAATGGCGTGGATGGTGCGCCTTCGCGCACCATGACGACTGAGGGTGCGCCTTCGCGCACCATGACGACTGAGGGTGCGCCTTCGCGCACCGTTACGGGCTGTCCGGCCACATGACGCAGAGATTTCTGGCATCAGCTTCAGCGGTTCCAGTGTAGCCCATCGCCGGAAATATACGTAACGGATTCGATCTTAAACCATCACGGCCAAGCCCTTAATGCGACATCAGCACCGGCACGGTCATGTATCGCAGCAAATCCCTGGTGACCCCGCCCATAATCATCTCCCGCGTCCGCGAATGCCCGTAGCCGCCGACCACCAACAGATCGGCCGAGATGTCGGACGCGTAATCAAGGAGTGCATCGGCGGGCGTCAACGCCCCCGACAGCACGGTTCGGGCGGCGGAAACCTCCAGGCCATGACGGGCCAGATGTTCGCCGACATCCACCGTCTGCAGCGATTCCGGCTCACTTCCGAGCCGACCGGTCTCAACAGTCAGCACGGTGACTTTTGCCGCCGGGGCCAGCACGGCCAGGGCGTCATGCAGCGCGCGCGAAGACTCCCGCGTCCGCGTCCAGCCGACCAGGACGTTGGTGCCGATCGTATCGAACCTGCCGGCATAAGGGATGATCAGCAGCGGCCTGCCGGAGGTCATCAACAGATCCTCCACCAGGGTTCGCGCCACCGACGGGCCAGGATTGTCGCGATCGTGCTGGCCGACCACCATCAAATCGGCGGTGTACGCCCGATGGGTCATGGCCGGGATCAGCGATCCAGTCTCATAATCCCAATCGCCCCGCAGCCCTTCGCAGCGCAGCAGGTCGCGGAAACTGGCCTCAATGACCGACGCTTTTTCCTTGGCCTGATCTTCGATTTGTCTGGCGAACTTTGGCAGCGCCCAGAGATCGGGGTAGCCGCCCAGCGCGAACGGCATATCCGCCGGCAACAGCAGTTCCAGCGCGCATAATCCTGTCAGGTGCGCGTCGTTACGCCGCGCCAGTTGCAGTGCCACCGCCAGCCTGGCGTCGTCACGCGGCGATCCGTCCAGCAAGACCACGAGATCCCGGAGATTCATTTCATCCTCCTGCCTGGAATAGTTGTCTCACGGCAATTCAACGCCGCGCCCTATCGGCATGCATTGATGCGGATCAAACCACAGTGCGTTCCTGCTTCGCGGCAGTTGCGATATGGCATCCGGCACGGGTGTGTTAAGGTTGATGTCTGAAACATTTGTCCGGACGTTCTTATGCTACCCAGTCGCGCCAACCGCTCGCCCGACTCGCTGGACGCAGCCACGCTGGATGCGGCAAGGGTCGGCACCTGGGCCTGGCAAGCCGCCACCGGCCGCATGACGCTGTCCTCGCATGCCGCGACCCTGCTTGGTCACGCATCGGATAATCCGATCGAGTACGCTGAGTTCCTCACTCTCATTCATCCTGACGATCGCGGTGCCGTAGGACAGGCGCTGCAAGCACCCTCACCGTATGATTTCGAGTTCCGTACGATCGGCGGCAGTACAACCCCCGGCCGTCTTCGCGTCCTCGGCAAGGTCATGGACCGGGAACCGAAAGAAGCGGCGGGCATCCTTATCGAAGCGCATTCCCCGAATGCACCGTACGCGATAGAGAACGACCTGCGGGAGCGCGAAGCCCATCTCCGTTCGGTGCTCGATACCGTTCCCGATGCGATGATCGTCATCGATAGTCAGGGGTCGATGCGGTCTTTCAGTGCTACTGCGGAACGGCTGTTCGGCTATTCGGAAGCCCAGGCGGTCGGCCAAAACGTCAGTATGCTGATGCCGTCACCGTATCGGGAGCAGCATGACTCCTATCTGGCGCGGTATTTCGCAACCGGCGAACGCCGGATCATCGGTCGCGGCCGGGTCGTTGTCGGCCTGCGCCGGGATGGCTCCACCTTTCCGATGGAACTTTCCGTCGGGGAAATGCAAACCGGCGGCCGGCGCGCGTTCACCGGTTTCGTGCGTGACCTGACAGAGCGCCAGGAAACCCAACACCGCATGCAGGAACTACAGGCGGAACTGGTCCACATGTCCCGCTTCACCGCGATGGGTGAAATGGCATCCACCCTGGCGCACGAGCTGAACCAGCCGTTGACAGCGGTCGCGAGCTATTTGAACGGTTGCCGCCGGCTGCTGGACGGCACTGAAAGCGTGCATAATCTGATGTTGCGGGATGCCATCGACAGAGCGGCGGAGCAGGCGTTGCGGGCGGGGCAGATCATTCGGCGGATGCGCCAGTTCGTGTCGCGCGGCGAAAGTGAATCGCGGGTCGAAAACCTGCCGAAACTGATCGAGGAAGCCAGCGCCCTGGCGCTTGTCGGGGCGAAGGAAGCCGGCGTCCGGGTTACCTTCGCGCTCGATGCACGGGTTGGTTTCGTGCTGGCCGACAAAATCCAGATCCAACAGGTTATCCTGAACCTGATCCGCAACGGGATAGAGGCTATGCAGGAAACCGCTCGCCGAGAATTGACAATATCGACGATGGAACTGCCGGAGAATATGGTGGAAATCGCGGTGACCGACACCGGCCCCGGCATCGCACAAGAGATCGCCCCGCAATTGTTCCAACCATTCGTCACCAGCAAACCGCAAGGAATGGGGGTCGGTCTGTCGATCTCCCGCACTATTATCGAAGCGCATGGCGGGCGCCTGGTGGCGGAGTCTAATCCCGGTGGCGGAACAATCTTTCGTTTGACCCTGAAGGCGTTAGGCAAGGAGATCGCGACCGATGGCCACTGACGCTGTTGTCCACCTGATCGATGACGACGAATGGGTTCGGCAGGCGATCGCGTTCATGCTGACGACCTCGGGCTTCGCCGTCAGAGTGTATGAGTCCGCCACCGCCTTCCTGGATGCACTGCCTTCGGTGCAACCCGGCTGCATCGTCACCGACGTCAGAATGCCCGGTATGGATGGGCTGGAATTGCAGCGGGAGCTCAAAAATCGCAATGTCGGTTTGCCGGTGATCGTCGTCACCGGGCATGCCGATGTATCCCTCGCGGTTGAGGCGATGAAGGCGGGCGCTATCGATTTCATTGAAAAACCGTTCAATGACGAAACCCTGCTGGCGGCGATCCGCGTGGCGGTCGAACGTCACAGCAGCAATTCCCGCCGAACCGAGGAAGTTGCCGCGATTCAAACGAAACTGGATAGCCTGTCGCCGCGGGAGCGGGAGGTGCTGGATGGCCTGATCGCCGGCCTGCCCAACAAAACGATCGCCTACGACCTGAACATCAGCGCCCGCACGGTGGAGGTCCACCGCGCCAACCTGATGTCGAGGATGGCCGCGAACAGTCTGGCAGATCTGGTGCGTATGGTGTTCGTTGCCCGCTCGGCAGCGGCATAATCTGCTTGATTTGCGCCAGATCAAAGCGCGGCGCGGTCACCTGTTCCAAACATTGTCCGGTGTTCCCCGGTTGCGGCGATACCGGAGTTAGCAGGATGGCGGATCAGCGAAAACTCGTCATGATAGTGGATGACGATCAGGCAGTACGGGATTCATTGCAGTTCGCGCTGCGGTTGGAGGGACTTTGCGTCCATGTCCATAACGGTGGAGCGGCGCTGCTGACCGATCCCGGCCTGAACCGCGCCGGATGTGTCGTTTTGGGCGATAGTATGCGGGATATGGACGGGTTTACCTTGCTGAAGACACTCCGGACCAACGATCCCGGACTCGCCGCGATTATGCTGACCAGCCACGCGACGCCTCGCATACGGGCTCGTGCCGCAGCCGCCGGGGTGCGGAAAGTGTTGGAAAAACCCCTGCTGGACAATGCGTTGGTGGAGGATATCCGTGCGATACTCGGCGCCTGAAGGCGGCGGGCTTTGCTGCATTGGCCTCAGGATAAGCGGTGCGGAAGCAAAAAAAGCACGCCTATCGCCGTGGCGGGTCTGGCCCATCGGTGCGTCAGCATAAGGCGCTTGTGAAACATACATTGGACCGAGAGATCGTTTCATGGCCGACTTGTCCGGGCCATCTCTCGCCGCATTGTCCCTAAGTAGGTGAACGCGGAGGAACCCCGGCCACACGGCGCAAAGCCGGCTAACGAGCGGGCTGCACCTAATTGTTTTGGGTGGCGACTTCCTCGGGAAATTCGATGCCGTCGTAGAACTCCGCCATCGGGATATCTATGCCGATTTCCGGCATGCGGAGCGTGTCTGCGGCGGTCAACACCTCCGCCACCAGGTCGGCCCCTTTACGCACAAAAACCATCGCTGCGATGGCGGCCTGTTCGAGGATGACATAGCGCTGGATGGAGGGGGTCGCGCCGTATTCGCGCAGTTTCGTGATCCGGTCGGTGCGGGAGGTGCTATCGCTGAGGACCTCGAAAACCACGGCCGGCTCCGTCGCCACTGTCGATTGCGGGGTAACCGGCGAGCAGACAACAAAGGCGTCTGGATAGCGGATGCGGCCGGCGACCTCGATCTTCAGGTCGCTGCCGTGCGATCGGCAGGGCGTGCCGCGCAGGCGCGGGTGCAGCATACCGGCAAGGTTCTGCTTGATCGTATCGTGTTCCTGCGTCCCACCGACCATCGCGCGGGGCGCCACACCATCGAACTCGTAGCGCAACGCCTGGCGCGCTTCCCAGGCCAGGAATGCCTCGCGGGTCATTGGCGTGCCAACGGATGCGCCCATACCCTCCGATCTACCATATTTCCCGCATTATGCAGCAGTCGCGACCACGAGGGAATGGTCCCGATCCGGCCCTATTCCCACCTCTTGCGTGGGAGGTGGATCATGAGATTCGGGAAGCCGGTTGACTCGTTCACGGGTTTGTGAGGGGAGTCTGAGTCATGCCACCAATCCAATTCTGGTTTACCGGAACCGCTCTATATTTGGCCGCAATTTCGGCGCTGTCGCTGTTTTTGGCAGTGCTCGGAGTACGCGGCATGATGCATCGGCATGTCGTGCGAGGAGTCTGGGTCGCTGTGGCGGTTTTGATCTTACTTGCTTGGAGATCAGCCGCCGTG
>JANXLQ010000403.1 GCA_025355085.1 Rhodopila sp. | reverse complement strand
GTCGAGGGCCTGACGCCGCAAGAGGTCAAGCAATACATCCGGTTCATCGCGGACCGCCGGTTAATCGAACTTGGTCTCAACGAAATCTTCCACGTAGCCAAGAATCCGCTGCCGTGGCTTGACGAGATGCTGAATGCTGTCGAACACGCGAACTTCTTCGAGAATCGCGCCACTGAATACAGCAAGGCCTCAACCGCCGGGACGTGGGAGGACGCATTTGGCGACTCGCCAGAGACCGCGGGGGCATCGCAGGTACTGACAGTCTCTGGTTAGTTGGTTGGAGGCGGATGATAATCGCACCCCTCGGCTTAGTTCGGTTCTCCGATCTAAGCCGAGGGGTGCGGTTACATAGGTGTCGATGAAGTACGTCTTAACCAATCCCTGAAACGCCGGTATCCTCGCTTTTCCGATATTTTTGAACAATCCTTGGATGCGTTCGACACTTAACGGGAAACGGGTCATGCGCGGAAATCGGGATAATCACGCGCCATGAATGTCGCAAAGCATGGCTTTTGTATCACCTGAGTCAGTTATTTTTACCTCGTCGGCATTTTTGACGATATTAACGCTGGAGTTAACGATTTTTTCACGTCCGTGGCGCTTTAATGTGCATGATAAGTCCCGCGTTCTGCGCCATCAGGCATCGATCAGGACCAAAGGTTTAGAAAGTGGCGGGTGCGATTATGCACCAGTTGGAGGCTTAGATGGTGGCTACCAGCATGTTAGGGACGGCAGTGATTCAGGCTGATGAGGATATTGTCCGGGAATCGGGCGGTGCCAGTGCGCCTCGTTACAGCAGGCGTCTATCGGACAAAATTCTGATCGCGTTTCACCACGCGTGCGATCAGGCGGACTTCGAGGTCGCTGAGCAGCTTCTCCATATCCTGGAGATGATGCTAACTCGCCGCCCGCTGACCCCGGACGGAACGCGCCGGCGCAATATGGAAAGCTTGATTGCGGCCCATGAGCGCTTGTGGCACCTGCGTCATCCGAATTCGGACGACATGTAGCGGTCGCCGGCAGCGCCGGAAATTATACAGCCTCCAACTCCAAAGCGGCCCCGCCGCTAAGAATGCTCTGCACCGCATCGGTGAATGCGCCGTCCGGCTGGTGCAGGACCAGCCCCGGCATAATCCGCATTGGGCTGCGCGCATTTTTGACGCCGCGCAGCAGCACCAGCTTCGCCGGGCGTTCGACCTTTGGCCAAAGCGGGAAAAGCACGGTCGCGGGACATCTGCACTCGTCCATCGCGGCCAGGCAAACCGGCACGGCACCTGCCGGCAAGATCAAAGTCAGGGTACCGCGATGCCGCAACCTGCGGCTCAGCGCGTCGATCCATCCAAACATCAGGGCAATCGACCCTCGCTTGGCGGTATCGCGTTCGGCCACCGGCGACACCGAACCGCCTTGCGGGTGATAAGGTGGGTTGGCCATCGCGTGATCGAACTGGCGCGTTAATGCCGCGGTCTCGATGGAGCCCGTGACGACGTCGACGCCATCCAATCCATTGTCGCGTGCGTTAGCCCTTGCCAAAGCAGCCATCGCCGCGTCGATCTCGACACCGGTCCCGTTAACACCGGGCACCCTGGCGCTTAAGCACAGCAGAGCGGCCCCCGCCCCGGTACCCGCCTCCAGGATGAACTCCCCGGGGCAAGCCGGGATCGCAGCCGCCAGCAATACAGGCTCTATGCCGGTGCGAAATCCCAAGATGGGTTGGCGATACGCTACACGGCCGCCCAACAGATGCCCCTCGGTCGTCACAA
>JANXLQ010000395.1 GCA_025355085.1 Rhodopila sp. | reverse complement strand
CCAAGCCCGGCCATGACGGAGTCGATAAAGCCTCGTCCAGGAAAAAAATAGTCTCTGCCGGCCGATTAAGTCGATGCCAATGCGGACAAGCCCGGTCATGACAGCGAGGGGAGAATTTGCAGCCCCCCACCGCGTATCCTTCCGCCAAGGCGGCTTACCCCACCCACCCGGCGATCCGGCATGGCCACCCAAAACCATTGGATAAATGGTCAGCAATACCTCACCCGATCCTGCCGATCAGCCGGTCGATCACATCCGCCAGCACAACCCCATCGGCCCGCGCCGAGAAACTCAACGCCATCCGATGCCGCAGCACCGGCCGCGCCAATGCCGCCACATCGTCGATGCTGGGGGCCAATCGCCCATCCAGCAACGCCCGTGCCCGAGTCGCCAGCATCAGCGCCTGTGCCGCGCGCGGCCCCGGCCCCCAGGCAACATGGCGGCGCACAATATCGTCGCCGGCGGTTTCCGGCCGGCAGCCGCGCACCAGCCCCAGGATCGCATCCACCACCTTCTCTCCGACCGGCAACCGGCGCACCAGCGCCTGAGCCGCCAGAAGATCCTCGGCCGTCATCGCCTGAACCGGGCGGGCGTCCGTCGCACCGGTCGTCGCCAGCAGCATCGTGCGTTCGGCGGCCATATCTGGATACGTGACATTGACCTCCAGCAAAAAGCGGTCGAGTTGCGCCTCCGGAAGCGGATAAGTTCCCTCCTGCTCGATCGGGTTCTGCGTCGCCAGGACATGGAACGGGCGAGGCAGGACGTGCTCGACACCGCCGATCGCGACCCGCCGCTCCTGCATCGCCTGCAACAATGCGGATTGGGTGCGCGGACTGGCGCGATTGATCTCATCGGCCATCAGCAATTGGCAGAACACCGGGCCGGGCACGAACCGGAAGGCGCGCCGGCCCTCGGTTTCGTCCAGCACCTCGCTGCCGACGATGTCCGCCGGCATCAGGTCCGGGGTGAACTGGATGCGCTTGGTGGCCATGCCCATGACGACGCCCAACGTCTCCACCAGGCGGCTCTTGCCCAGCCCGGGAACACCGACGAGCAACACATGACCACCCGACAACAAAGTGATCAAGGTTTGATCGATCACCTCGTCCTGGCCGAAAATCACCCGGCCGATGGCAGCCCGGACCTGAACGATGCAGGCACCAAGTGCCTCGGCCGCTGCCAGGATCGTTTTCGGATCGTCAGTCATCGGTCCAACCCAATTCGATGTAGCCTGTGGCGTGCCAGCCATACCGCCCGACATACGGGTTTCACCCTCCGCGTTTGCATCCATGAAGCATATAGGCTCTTTCACCCAAGGGGGGATGCTACCTATATCGCTGTATGGTTAGGAAGGTTTGACTTCCGGTTGGAGACGGCCCGTGGAGACATTTACGTGAACGAGACTGCCGCGCGCCCCGATATGGTTGACGCCAAGCTTGCCACGCCATCAACCGGCGAAGCCCTTACCGCCTGCTCATCGCGCATCCGTTCGGCTCGGCCGGTTCGGATACCGGCGGAATGCGGCGACCTGCCGTTCCTGATCAAGCGAGACGGGACATGGCTGTACCAGGGCACGCCGATCAACCGCAAGGAGTTGGTGTGCCTGTTCGCCAGCGTGCTGCGGCGCGAGGAAGACGGAAGCTGGTGGCTGCAAACCCCGGCGGAACGCGGCCGAATCGAGGTCGAGGATGCGCCGTTCATCGCGGTCGAACTGGATTGGACAGGCGATGGCCGGCATCAGGTGTTGTCATTTCGTACCAATACCGATCAGGTGATTGCGGCAGGGCCCGAGCATCCCATTCGTATCTCGCACGATGTTTTCACCTGTGAACCCACCCCCTACATCCTCGTCCGTCCCGGTGCCGGCAACCTTGGCATAGAGGCTCGGATAAACCGCGCAACCTATTACGAAATGGTCGCCTTGTCGGTTCCGGAATGGGTCGGGGCCAGGCGGCAGTTGGGTGTCTGGAGCCTGGGAAAATTCTTTTCCCTGGGCGACCTGCCGCCCGGTGAGGCGTGACACCGGCCGCGTTGCGGATGCGGCTGGCTGAAGTCGCCGCCCAACCGCTTGGCGACAAACCAATTTTTGGCGACGAAGTTCTGGCCGGGCTGGACCGCCCCGCAGTGCCGGCTGCCGTGTTGGTGCCAATTGTGATGGGAACCGCACCGTCTATCTTGCTGACAAAGCGCACGTCGCATCTGGCCAAGCACGCGGGACAAATTAGTTTCCCCGGGGGGCGGATAGATCCTGAAGACCGCAACCCTGAAGCCGCCGCACTACGGGAAGCGCAGGAGGAGATCGGGCTGGACTCCGGTTTGGTGGAGGTTCTGGGCCGTCTGACCGATCATGTGACCGGAACCGGGTATCGGATCACGCCGGTGTTGGCGGTGTTGCCACCGGCGCTGACCTATCGACTGTCGGCGCATGAGGTGGAAGCGATCTTCGAACTGCCAATGCATGTGGTGATGGACCCGGACGCGCCCCGGCGGCAGCGCCAGCATGTGAACGGCGTGTGGCGGGAATATTGGGTCTGGCCGCATCCCGACCATTTCATTTGGGGCGCGACGGCGGCTATCCTGGTGCAACTGGCGAAACGGCTGCGAGAGGGAGTGGCTTGATGCGTGGTACGATATTCGCGGCTGTCTTATGCCTGGTGCCGGGATCGGCGTTCGCGCAGACCCGGATCGATTCCATCAACACGAATTTTCGCTGGTTGGGGCCGGACGATAAAATCATCGTGGAACGGTATGACGATCCCCGGGTTGCCAACGTGTCCTGTTACCTGTCGCGGGCGGAAACCGGCGGAATCAAGGGTGGACTGGGGTTCGCGGAAGATCCGAGCCGGTTTTCGATCGCGTGCCGGGCGGTTGGGCCGGTGACGATGCCGGGTTCGTTGCCTAAGTCCGAGGTTATCGCATTTTCGCAGGCGTCTCTGTTCTTCAAGACGTTTCAGATCCATCGCGCGCTGGACCCGGAAAAGCATGTGCTGGTCTATACTGTCGTGAGCATGAAGCTGATCAACGGCTCTCCGTTCAACAGCATCAGCGTGGTGCCGACGGACGTGCGATAGCGGACGGATTGAGCGCCGGCAAATTCGCTAGGCATGAAGGCGGATCGTAAAGACGCGTGCGCTCGGAAGGGGCCAGGACGCAAATCCGTTGTCCTACCCCAAATCGACTGCGAACCGGGTTAAATCCGCCAGCCGGCAATGCCCCAGCGCCCCTTCCTCGGTCGATCTCAGCACCACCTGAGGCGCCGCCCCGGCTTCGAAAGCCTCTTGCCAGCGGGGCGCGCACAGGCACCAGCGATCCCCGGCCTTCAGCCCGGCGAACCCGAATTCCAGATGCGGTGTGGACAGGTCGTTACCCTGCGCCTTGCTGTATGCCAGGAATTCATCGGTCATCACCACGCAAACCGTGTGACTGCCGATATCCTCCGCACTGGTCTCACAGCAGCCGTTGCGGAAAAACCCGGTCATAGGCTCGTTCGAGCACATCCCGATCGGTCCGCCCAGGACATTGCGCGATGGCCGGCGTCCCGGCCGGCGCCCAGTTTCGTCGAATGGCATAAAATACCTCGGTGCTTATGAGTTTGTTTACCATTGGCTGCCATGCTGTGACTATGAGCAACCCTACAAAATCCTCCACGATGGCCATCGCCAACACCTTCGCGTTCAGTGGCATCGAAGCGGTGCCGGTGGAGGTGCAGGTGCAGATCACCCCCGGCACCCCCGGGCTGGTGTTGGTCGGATTGCCCGACAAGGCGGTCGGCGAAGCGCGGGAGCGTGTTCGTGCGGCCTTCACCGCGATGGGCCTTTCGTTGCCGCTGAAGCGGGTGCTGATCAACCTGAAACCCGCCGATTTGGCCAAAGAGGGCAGCCACTACGATCTACCCCTCGCGCTTGGCTTGCTGGCGGCAATGGACGTTCTGCCGCGCGACGAAATCGCGGGCTACGCCGCGTTGGGCGAATTGTCGCTGGACGGCTCGCTGAACCCGGTCGCCGGTGTGCTGCCCGCTGCGATTGGGGCCTCCGCCCGCGATCTCGGCCTGATCTGCCCGGCCAGCCAGGGTGGCGAGGCGGCCTGGGCCGGACGCATAGAGGTGCTGGCCCCACCCGACCTGCTCAGTTTGATCAACCATTTCCGCGGCACCCAGGTGCTGACACCGCCAACCACCGCCGGCGTGGCAATGATCTCCGCCTGCCCGGACATGAGCGACGTGAAGGGCATGGAAACCGCCAAACGCGCACTGGAGATCGCCGCCGCCGGGGGCACAACCTGTTGCTGATCGGCCCCCCCGGTGCCGGCAAATCCATGCTCGCCGCCCGGCTGCCAGGACTGCTGCCCGACCTCGATCCCCGCTCGGCGCTGGAGGTCAGCATGATCCACAGCATCGCCGGTTTGCTGGACGGCGGCCGTCTGGTGATGCGCCCGCCCTTTCGCGAACCGCACCACTCCGCCTCCCAGGCCGCCATGTCCGGCGGCGGCCATCGCGCCCGGCCCGGCGAAGTCAGCCTCGCGCATCGGGGCGTGCTGTTCCTGGATGAACTGCCCGAGTTTCCCCGCCAATCGCTGGAAGCCCTGCGCCAACCAATGGAATCCGGACGCACGACGGTGTCCCGGGCGTCCGCCCACATCACCTATCCCGCCCGGTTCCAACTCGTCGCGGCGATGAACCCCTGCCGGTGCGGCTATCTGGGGGAGGGAGGCCGGGAATGCGGACGTGCCCCCCGCTGCGGTGAAGACTACCGCAATCGCGTCAGCGGCCCGGTGCTCGACCGGATCGACATAGCGGTCGATGTGCAGCCCGCGACGGCGGCGGAACTGGCGCACGCTCCATTGGGCGAACCCAGTCGCAAAATCGCCGAACGCGTCCTGCAGGCACGCCAGATCCAGGCCGAACGCTATGGCGAGAACGGCCCCGTGTGCAACGCCGAGGCCGATGGCAACGCGATCCGCCTACAACCGGACGCCCAAAAGCTGCTGGAACAGGCGATGGAGCGACTACGCCTCTCGCCACGCGGATATACCCGCACGATGCGCGTGGGCCGCACGATCGCCGATCTTGCCGGCATCGAGACGGTGGCGCGGGTCCATATCGCGGAAGCGCTCGCGTTTCGCCACCGGACACCCGGGCAGTAGGCACGGAAGCAAGGATCCGATCCGTCCGGGGCAATGGGGCTTGTTGACATATCAACGTTGCTATATCAACTTGGTTGCAAGTCGGCGCGGCGATGCGTCAGGAGCAGACAACAGTGCGTGGAGCCGCCCCGGATCATTCACCGATTCCGGTGATCGGCGCAGACCGTTTTTCCAATATGCTTCTGGAAAGCTGGCACGCGCGCGACGCCCGAATGCGAACCACCGGCGCCATATCGATCGCCGGGCGGGCGAGATCACGGTCTCGGCCTTCGCCACAAGAATCGACACCATGGCGCTAACTGGTGAACCGGTCGGACAATGTAACACTGTGCTTCGCGGTTTCGCCGCGCTGCCACTTCCCATTACGGATGCCTTACAAATCCATGACAACTGAGCCGCCGGATACAACACCTCAAGACGGCAACCGGCGCTCGGACCACGCGCTTGACCTCGAAAACTACCTCCCGGCTTTGTTGACATTCCTGGCCATCAAATTTTCCAGCGGCGCCTCCACGATCTACCGCCGGCAGTTCGGTATCGGTATCACGGACTGGCGGATCATGGCTCTGTTGGCCATCGAGCCATGGATGGTCTCTAGCCGGGTTACCGAGATGTTCGGCTTCGACAAGGCGGCTGTCAGTAGAAGCATCGGTTTCATGCAAGCCAAGGGTCTGGTTGAAACGCGGTTTCGCGACAATAATTATCGTCGCCAATATATTGCCCTGACTCCGGACGGTCTCCGGATGCACGACGAGATCGTGAAAATCGCTCTGGCCCGGGAGAAACAATTGGTCTCTGGCCTCTCCGAGGAGGAGCGCCAGACGGCGGTGCGATTGTTGACCCGAATGTCCGCCGAGATCCCGAAACTGACTGGCGATTGAGTGTTATACCAACGGCCCAATATTTTGACCGTTCGGCCCCTTCTCGTCATGGCAGGCGAAGGCCTGCCATCCACGGTTTTGTCTGAACCAGCATCGCGTTTCGTGGATGGTGGGACTTCGCTCGCCATGACGGTGACAGGTCAGACTATAAGGCCGTTGGTATTACCGGCAGGAATTGCTCTGGCCGGTATGCCTCATGTCAACGAAAAATAACTCGGCGCAGAATAAGATTTGGGACATCCATACGGCCGGACCCGGACCGGGTGACGCGGCCCGGATGCGGGATGGGGCCGCATCTTTACCGGATTGAGCGATTGTTGTGGGGATGCAGGGGCGCGTCACCCACAACCGGAGTCACGAAACTTTCGCGCAATTCAAAGACGCCATTCTGGCATTCGTTGCACCCTTGACCGCCGCTGCGCGACACCGGGTCGAGGTTAGGCCGGGTCCAGGAAACGCCGGCCATCCGGATCATAAAAGTATCATTCCATATATACATCATAGATTTTGCAGAAGTTGCTGCACACAATATTATTCCACATACATCGCACGATCTTTGAGGAAGTTGATGAATACAATATTATTCCACGTGCAAATGATGTCGTACGAAAAAAGTTGATCGGAACAACAATAATTTTTTGTTTCTTTTTTCTCTTCAATGTTGCGGGGAAGTTGGGGATCGGGTAACAGAGGCATGACTCGTGGCGCCCTCGAAATGCCGGGCGGACCCGCTCTACGAAGGAATCGTCATGACTGCCGTGCTCTATCGGCTCAAATAACAACAGAGCCTGCTTCAACGGGCTAATCGGCATATGCGTTTCTTGTGCGATCAACCCGCGCACCAGTTGCCATAAACTCGTCAAAAATTCAGGAGTTCCGCAGAACATGGTCTTTCACGATTATATCGTCATCGGAGCAGGCCCCGCGGGCCTCCAGATGGGCTACCTCCTTGAGGCTGCGGGCCGCGATTACCTCATACTCGAGGGGAGCGATCAGGCCGGAAAATTTTTTACGAAGTTCCCCCGCCACCGTCGCCTGAACTCCTTCAACAAGCGGTTCAATTGGTTCGACGAAGCGGACTTCAACATGCGCTTCGACTGGCACTCGTTGTTGACCCATGATTTCTCTTTCCAGTTTCGGCCATACTCGAAGGACCTTTTTCCGCTCGCCGATAATCTGGTTCAGTATCTGAACGACTTCCGCGAGCACTTCGATATCAAGATCAAATTCAACACCCGCGCGACCTATATCGATCGAGATCCGGAAACGGGCCACTTCATCCTCACGACGGGCGACGGGGCAGTGTATCGCTGTCGCACGTTGTATATGGCGACCGGCCCGGTGAAGCCGACCATTCCGGACATTCCCGGGATCGAGTACGCCACAGGTTACGAGGATCACGAAACCGACCTCGAACTTTATGAGAACAAGCGCGTTCTCATCATGGGGGCCGGCAACTCGGCGTTCGAGACGGCAAACCACCTCGCCAACGCCGCGGCGGTGGTCACGATCGCCCTTGGCAACAGTTTCATGAAGCATGCCTGGCAAACCCATTATGTCGGTGACGTACGGTCCTCCGGCAATGCGCTACTCGATATGTCTCAGTTAAAGATGATGCACGGCATGTTCGGTATCATCCCGACGCGGATCACCAAGCAGGAAGATGGCGTGCTGCGGGTCTATTATCGGGAGGAGTTCCCGCATTGGACGACCCCCGGTGTCGCGGAAGGCTGGATGCCGGTTGACCACGTCATCCGTTGCACCGGCTGGAAATACATCGATGAGGATATCTTCGCGCCGTCGGTTCGCCCAG
The DNA here is from genome assembly GCA_025355085.1 of Rhodopila sp. Classification (GTDB taxonomy): domain Bacteria; phylum Pseudomonadota; class Alphaproteobacteria; order Acetobacterales; family Acetobacteraceae; genus Rhodopila. The sequence continues at coordinate 5,528 of JANXLQ010000395.1, read as the reverse complement.
AGACCATTGCGAAGGGCAAGTATCCTCTTATGACCTCGGCGTGGGAAAGCACCACCCCGGACCTGTTCTTTATCGGCGCCGCGATGGATGGCCGTAATAAGCGCGGCCCCAATACCTCTATCCATGGTTTCCGCTATGCCGTCCGCTCAGTGTTCAATTTCACCGAGCAGCGCTACCATAGCATCCCGATCCCGAACCAGGTTTTCCCGCTCAAGACGGCGGAAGACCTCCAGGCGCTGGGAATGTCAATGATCAAGCGCATCAGTATTTCCTCGGGTCTTTACGAAGGCCACAGCTTGATGTCGGATGCCCTGGTGTTCGACACCGAAGCCGGAGTGGCCCGGGTGTTCTACGAAATGCCAATCGACTATTTCCTGGAGAATCCATACTTTACCAGCAAGAAGGTGATGCTGTTCACCCTGGAATTTGGCCATCATCAGTTCCCCGGCGCGGATCCGAACGTCTTCATTCGCCGCAACGACCCCGCTCGCCCCGGGTGCGTGGCGCATCTCCACCCGGTTTTCCGTCTTTACGAAGATGGAAAATTCGTGAGGGGTCGCAACACGCGCAGTTCCACGACTGTCCGCTACGATGCAGAGTCGAACAGCTTTGAGGGCGATCTGAGCGACGCGAAGCCACGCAACATCCTGCTGAACTTCATCAATGAGGTCGCGAACGTCACCGATGAGGTATTCCCCGAGGATCATTTCCACAACACTGAAGAGCGCGGTGGTTTCCGAGGGCTTGAGCCGGGTGAGATGTTGAGGAATCCGGGCCTGCCGGAATGCGAGCTTGTCGTCGGTGGCCCGCAGGTCATGGATTTCGATCACCTCAGCCAGGTTAGCCGCCGCGACGACGGCACGATTCCACCCTGGCAACACTGCCGCTAACCGGGTTCTTATCCATATATTGACCAGCCGATGCCGCTCGGCGCTTTTCCAAGCCTCGAGCGGTATCGATACTGACCCAATCAATCTGTGGCGGTGTCAAACAGCGTTTAAGCGAGTCCAGGAAATGAAATGCGTCCCTGCGGGCGCGCCCAATGCTATGGCGAAATGGCGCTGTGCCCGATCTCGCAGCGAATAAAGCCTTGGACCTCCAAGGTCAAAATCCGATCAGGAATAGATCGTTCCTGGCTACCCCGAACATCCGCGCCCTGCCATGGTAAATCAGATGCACCCGCACAAAAATATTATTAATATGTATCGTTTTTTAGCTGCGATCGACAGTTACGAAGTTTCAGGAGTCGCTGGCGCATGAGCAGGTTCAGCAGCAGCACGTTGTCTGATCGGCAGGCAATCTGGGCATTTGTTCTCGGATGTTTTGCAGTGACCGTGGGCGTCGTCCTGCATCTGCCGATGTTTCTGATGGCAGGTGAGATGGGTTTTCAGATGGTCGGCATGCCCATGGACGATGGCATGATCTTCGGCATGGTAATGATCGTCGCGGGCGTCTGCGTCGCGGCGTATGGCCTGCTTCCCCGCAATCTCGCCGCCCAGCGCGAAGCCGCCGGAGCTATCGACATCGCCGCGCCGGAAGACGCGGAGATGTCGTTTGCACACTGGCGGCTGATGCTGGTACTCGTCATGGCGCTAGTTATCGATGTGATGAAACCAGCCTCGCTGGGCTTCACCGTCCCTGGTATGATCAGCGAGTACGGCATTACCAAAGCAACTGCCTCATTGGTTCCGTTCTCCTCGCTGGCTGGCACGGTGACCGGTTCGATAGTGTGGGGGGTGGTAGCCGACGTCTATGGCCGCAAGGCGACGATCCTGCTGTCCGCAGTCATGTTTGTCGGGACCTCCATCTGCGGGGCAATGCCATCGTTCGCCTGGAATATTGGCATGTGCTTCATGATGGGCATGGCCGCTGGCGGCATGCTGCCAGTCACGTACGCACTGCTCGCCGAGATGATGCCCAACCGGCATCGTGGCTGGAGCCTGGTGCTGGTCGGTGGCCTGGGCGCGGTTGGCGGTTATTTCGCCGCCAGCGGGTTTTCCGCCGTCCTTCAACCGATCTTTGGCTGGCGAATCCTGTGGCTTATTAACCTGCCAACCGGATTGATACTGGTCTTTCTCGGTGTCTTCATTCCTGAGTCCGCTAAGTTTCTGATCGCCCGCGGCCGTTATGAGGAAGCGGAAGCCGTGATGCGCCGGTTCGGCGCGGTCATGCAAAAGCTCACTATCCCCGTACGCGGTAAAGCGGGAGGCCCCGCTGCCGAGGGCGCGCTTACCAGTGCGAAGCTCACCGCCAAGTTCGTCACGCTTAGCATGGTCGGGATTGCCTGGGGGCTTGTTAACTTCGGCTTGCTCCTGTGGTTACCCTCCGATCTGGTCGCCAAGGGCTTTTCAGTCGGCGTTTCGAGCAAGCTTCTGGCTCAGTCGGCACTTATCGCCTTTCCGACAATTTTCCTGGCGGCGTTTCTCTACAGCCGCTGGAGCACTAAATGGTCACTCGCCGTGATGATCGGCGTGACGATATGCGGGTTGCTGGGCGTGCTTCAGCTTGAGGCTCAAGGGGGCACCAGCAGCCCGGTCCTTCCCGTTGCGCTGCTGATCGTCGGATCGAACGGCATCATCGCCATTCTGCTGCCTTATGCGGCCGAAAGCTTCCCGCTGCGCATGCGGGCACGCGCAACGGGATGGGTGGCGGCATGCACGAAAGGCGGTGGCCTTCTGGCTCAGACCCTCAGCATCATGGCGTTGGTGCCGTCGATGGAGGTCGTCGCAATGGCGATCATAGCACCCGCGGCTGTCTCACTCGTTCTGATCGCTTGGTTCGGACGCGAAACGCGTGGGCGTGATCTGCGCACGCTCGATGCACCTGCCGTCTCCTTCCGGGAGGCTACTGATCCACAGATATAACAACATGCGAGAACCGCTGAAACCATTGTTGGGCGGCTAGGGGTGCGTTGGGCAGATAGCGCGCCGTTTGCATAGTTTTTGACACGGTTGATCTCGCGCCAGAGGGTGATAATCAGGGGCTCGTTCAACGCGTGCCGAGGTTCGGTTGTTGTGGGATGAATTTGCTCGTCGCTCACACCCCGGGCGGCGAAACCGCCGCCGGTTTCAATGACTCCATCCTGACCCATCCAGAGCGGGGATGCTTATTCCACTCGACACCCCGGCACGTTCACAAAATTTTGCCTAATGATCCCGGCGGCGTATGGCTGGGCTGCGACCAAAGCGGCGCAACGCGCTTGCCGTTCGATACGAGTGTGATTAAACTCCCCCACTAATGCGAATCATTCGCAATTATGGAGCATGTGTCGCTATGGCGCAGGAAAGCTTTATCGCCCGCCGGTGCGAACGTGCCGTGATAACCGCCTACAGCGAATTGCGCCAGATCGGGTCCGATGACATGTCGGCGTTCCAGGCATGCACCGCACTGTACCGCATCCACCATCCGGAAGCCTCGATCAACGAGGCACGGTTGCTGGTTGCTGAATGGATCGACCATCATCTCGTTCGCAGGGCGCCGGGTCCAACCGATGGATGTCCCTGCGACTGAGGCGATGACGACAGATATTAGACTACCGGTCCAATGTTCTGACCGTTCGGCGCCTTCTCGTCATGGCAGGCAAAGGCCCGCCATCCACAGTCTTTGTCCGAACCAGCATCGCGCTGCGTAGATGGCGGGACGTCGCCCGCCATGACGGTGACAGGTCAGAACATAAGGCAGTTGGTATTAGACCAAGATTGGCACGGGAGAAGGTTCAACCTCAAACGATCATGGGCTAAGGAATCGATGCGGCGCTTCCATGCGGTCGCCACCAATCACCTGCCAAACTACCTAATCTAACGGCGAACCATCAAGGCCCTCTCAACCGCATCGGCGCCCGAAGCCCAGATCGTGGACGCCGCTGGTTTGCGGCCTCATCAACAGACTTCATTATAAATAATTTTGTATTAATAACAAAATAGCGAGCGTGTTCCCTCCATCACGAAGACGGGAGCATGCCTAATGGCAGCCATGATGTCGCATCTTTAAGTAAGCGAGCGCGTTGGTGATGTCGGTGACAATGGGCAGCCTTTTGGCCCCGGGCCTCGACCACCGGTCGATTGTCCGTTTCAGTTCACGGAGAAACCTATGAAAGCAGTTATTTACAACGGCCCACGTCAGGTAAGCGTCAGCAACGTGCCGGATGCTCGGATCGAGAAACCGACCGATGCCGTGGTGCGCATGACTACAACGAATATTTGTGGCTCCGATCTGCACATGTACGAGGGGCGCACGAACTTCGAGATCGGTCGCGTCTTCGGGCATGAGAACCTTGGTCAGGTGATAGAGGTCGGGGCTGCTGTCGATCGGATCAAGAAAGGCGACTGGGTCTGCCTACCCTTCAACATTGGATGCGGCTTCTGCGAGAATTGTGAGCGCGGCCTGACCGGATATTGCCTGACCTGCAACCCTGGCACCGCCGGGGCAGCCTATGGCTTCGCGGGCATGGGGCCGTTCCAGGGCGGCCAAGCGGAAGCTTTGCGTGTGCCCTATGCCGATTTCAATTGCCTCTCGCTGCCGAAGGACGCTCAGGAGAAAGAAGACGACTACGTCATGCTGTCCGACATATTCCCCACCGGCTGGCATGCGACGGAACTGGCTGGCGTGCTTCCCGGTGAGACGGTTGCGATATACGGCGCCGGACCTGTGGGGCTGATGGCCGCGCATTCAGCGATCATCAAGGGAGCTTCCCGGGTATTCGTGGTTGACATGCACGATGACCGGCTGAAACTCGCGGAGTCGCTCGGGGCCATTCCCGTGGATATGCGGCGATGCGATCCCGTCGAGGAATTGCTCGGCCAGACGGACGGCCTTGGGACGGATCGGGGCTGCGAGTGCGTGGGCTACCAGTGTTGCGACCGACATGGCCGCGAAACGAATTCCTTTACAATGAACAGTCTTGTCAAATCGACAAAGGCGACGGGCGGCATCGGGGTCATCGGCGTGTTTATACCCGAGGATCCTGGCGCGTCGGACACGTTGGCCAAGGAGGGCAAAATGGCCTTCGACTTCGGCGCATTTTGGTTCAAGGGCCAGCATATCCGCACCGGACAGGCCAACGTTAAAGCCTATAATCGACGTCTGCGAAACCTGATCCACGTCGGCAAGGCAAAACCATCGTGCATTATTTCCCATCGCCTCGGGCTGGATGAGGCGCCTGACGCCTACAAGCACTTTGACGCACGCGACAAAGGCTGGACCAAGGTGGTGCTGAAGCCGGGGGCCTGAAAAAACGCCCGTGCCGAAACGGCCGGCACGGGCGGTCTTCGTCGAAACCGAGACACTGGCGGCTTGCAGGGATATGCGGCTTGTCAGTGCTGGTTTCTCCTCGTTTAGACGCTGAACCAGCAACCTAAATCGAGAACGACAGGCGATGAGGCGACATTACAACCTAGTTGCAAATACCAAATCTGGCGAAGCTGGGGCCGAGCCAGCAGCAGTTCTCATTATGGCTTTGGGGGCTGCCGACGCCTCCTCCGTCACAGCGGGCGAAGGCCCGCCATCCACGCCTTTGCTGGTCCGGAACG
>JANXLQ010000389.1 GCA_025355085.1 Rhodopila sp. | reverse complement strand
GACACACGCGAGTCCGGCTCTGGCGCCGGATTCGCACCCGGGACAGAGGACGCACTGAAGCGCATCGCCCGCAGCCTGACCGTGCCGCCGCTGGCGCCGTTGACCGGCGAGCATGTCCTGTCGCACGCGTTCTATCTGCTGTCGGACTTCCCCGGCCGTTTCACGGGAGACACCGTCTGGGTGCAGCGCGATCAGGACCGCACGAACGACAGCGTCAGTCCGGTGATCATCGGCGGCAACGACTGGGCCGCCGCCTGGGCGATGAACCCCGATGGCAACACCCCGTTCGGCGTGATCCCCGGCGGCCAGCGCCAGCGCATCCTGGCGTATCGTTTCGGCGTCAACCTCGTGATGTACGCACTGACCGGCAACTACAAAGGCGATCAGGTCCATGTGCCGGCCATCCTTCAGCGGCTGGGGCAATAGATGCGTCCGGAACAGGTCATTGCCGCCATTCGGTTCGATCCGTTGCTGCCGGTGTGGGTGCTGGCCGCCCTTGGTATCTTGTCGCTGGCCATCGTGGCGCTGGGCCTTTGGCGGCGCGGCAAGGGAACGTTGCTGCGCCTCGGCGCCTTCGCGGTGTTGTTGCTGTGGCTGACCGGCCCCCGGCTGGTGCAGGAGACACGGCAGTCGTTGCGCGATATCGGACTGCTGGTGGTTGACCAGTCGGCATCGATGCAGGTTGGCAACCGAACCCAATTGGCCGATGTGGCGCGACAATCGATCGAGGCGCAGGCGGCGCATCTGCCCGATCTCGAACTGCGAACCATTACAGTAACGGAATCCGGCAACGCCGGGACACAGTTGTTCGCGGCAATCGATCGTGCCCTGGCCGACATCCCGCGCTCCCGCCTCGCCGGCACCATCGCGATCACCGATGGCCAGTTGCACGATGTGCCGAAGGCAACGCCGGGCGGCGCCCCCCTGAACCTGCTGCTGACCGGTCAGGGCGAGGAAATCGACCGTCGCCTGCGCGTTATCGAAGCCCCGGGCTATGGCATCGTCGGCAAATCCGTCATCCTGCGCGTGGCCATCGACGACCTGGGCGTCAGCGGCCGCAGCGATCCGGCGACGTTGACAGTCCGCCGCGACGGCCAACCGTTCCGTGTGGAAAGCGTGCCCGTCGGGGTGGAGCAGCGGATCGAGATACCGATCGCCCGCGCCGGCCCCACCGTCATCGAAATATCCGCCAGTCCGTTGGCGGGTGAAATCTCCCTGCTGAACAACCGGGCAGTAGTGGAGATCAACGGTGTCCGCGACCGATTGCGCGTGCTGCTGATCTCCGGCGAACCGCATCAGGGAGAGCGCACCTGGAGGCGGCTGCTGAAAGCCGATCCGTCGGTCGATCTCGTGCATTTCACCATTCTGCGTCCGCCGGAGAAAGACGACCGCACGCCGCTGAACGAACTGGCACTGATCGCCTTCCCGGTGCGCGAACTGTTCGTGGACAAGATCGGCGAATTCGACCTGATCATTCTCGACCGGTTCCAAAATCGCGGCCTGCTGCCCCTGCCCTATCTCGCCAATATCGCTAATCGTGTGCGCCAGGGCGGCGCGCTGCTGATGAGCGTCGGCCCGGAGTTCTCCGGCGCCACCAGCCTTGCCTCCACCCCGCTGGGATTGGTGCTGCCGGGCGGGCCGGCGCGGACCAATGCGGTGGTCGATGGCGCGTTCAAACCGCAGGTGACAGAACTGGGTCAGCGCCATCCGGTAACCGGGGGCCTGCCCGGCGCCAATCCACCCGGTGCCAACCCACCTGGTGCCAATCCGCCCGGTGCCAATCCGCCCGGTGCCAATCCGCCCGGCGCCGGGGATAAAGCACCGTCCTGGGGGCCTTGGTACCGCCGGATAGAGCCCGGTGCGATCAACGGCGAAACGCTGCTGCAAACCCCTGACGGGCAGCCGTTGCTGGCGCTGAACCGCGTCGGCAGGGGGCGCACCGCGCTACTGCTGTCCGACCAGATATGGCTGTGGTCGCGCGGGCACGAGGGCGGCGGTCCGCAAGCGGAACTGCTGCGCCGGATTGCCCACTGGCTCATGCAGGAACCGGAGCTTGAGGAGAACGCCCTAACCGCTCGGGTTGCCGATGGGCGGCTGCGGATCGAAAGCCGGTCCACCGATGCCGGGGCGCCGTCCGATGTTGTTGTGACCGATCCGGACGGCAGGAAAGAGACGGTGACGCTGCTTGAGGATGCACCGGGCCGGGCGACGGCGGTGCGGGCGGCTTCGGTGCCGGGTGTGTGGCAGGTGACGCAAGGCCAGCGTTCCGCTTACGCCGCCGCGGGGGCCGCCAATCCACCCGAACTGGCCGATCTGCGTGCGACAGCCAAAATCGCAGGCTCGCTGGCGCGCGCATCCGGTGGCGGCGTGCATTGGTTGGCCGGCGCCGAGGTCCCGGAAGTGCGGCGGACCGAGGACGGCCGAGCCGCGTCGGGCAGCGCCTGGGTCGGATTGCAGAGGCGTCACGACCATGTGGTGACCGGCGTTGCGGCATCGGAGTTGTTACCGGGCTGGTTGTCGCTGCCGGTCATGATCGGGCTGCTGGTGTTGGCGTGGCGGCGGGAGGGCCGGTAGTCTGCGCCCGTGGTTCTCCTTATGGTGCCACGCACGGTATCCCGGGCCGGACGCGGCGAAAGTACGCTCGCCAGACGTGGCATCAGGCTGGACCGCCGCGCGGTAAACCGCATGTGATGGCAAGCGATGGGTTTCGGCACCACGTCCCTGGCAGACCGAACGGGCAGACCGCTCGGCTTTGTGAGGAAGGTATAAAGATGGCAAGCACGCGTTTGCTTCAGACGGTTTGTACGGTTGCGATGCTGGTGGGCGGATCGGCGCTGGCCCAGCCGACTCAGCAACCGGCCGACACAGGGCCGAATACCACCGTTAACAAGCCTGCTCCGCACAGCGGCTCCCGAGCGGACATGATGGGATCGCATGATAAAATGATGGGGCGGTCCGGGTCGCATACGGCGATGGAACCCCACGCGGGTAATGGTTCGGCGATGGCACATCCGTCCCGGCCGATGCACGGCGGTTCCGATACGTCGCAAAACGACGCTGTCAGTCGGTTGAACGATCAAAGCTATCAGGCTGCCCAAAGCGGTCAGTCATTCAACGGCGGCGCGGGCGGTATGGGCCAGGGCGGCATGGGCGCGGGTGGTATGGGTGCGGGCGGTATGGGTGCGGGCGGCGCGCCCTCATCGCAGGGCCGGCCGTCCGGTATGAAATACTAGCTCTCGGTTGACCTGACACTTTCGTTATGGTTCGGCTTGTCAGGGTCCACCTGTTGCCGCGATAGGAGGCCCGGACAAGCCGGGCAATGACGATCCGGAACGTTGCGAGATATCCATTAAAATATTGATATATAATATATTTTTTTGAGTTTATGGGTGTTCTGGCGGACAAACCGAGCTATGATGGATGGACAAGAACCGGCGTCGAAACAGGCTGGTACAGCAATGGTAAATGTGGCGCTGTTGTTCGGGCGAGGCTGACTTCCAGCTTTGCCGGCGGCGGAGCTATCCGGCGCGACGCCTTGCCACCAGAGGCATTGGCGTTAGCGCCGCAGGCGTCTAGGCTTCCTTCCGGACCATAAAACCGGAGGAAACCCAATTATGAAAGCCGCGATCTTTCACGCCGCGCACCAACCGCTGACCATTGAAGATGTCGAGATCGAGAAGCCGAAGCGCCGCGAAGTGCTGTTGCGGACGGCCTATGCCGGCCTTTGCCACTCCGATCTGCATTTCATGGAGGGGCTGTATCCCTATCCCGTGCCCGCGGTGCTGGGCCATGAGGGCGCGGCGGTGGTTGAAGCCGTGGGTGAGGATGTCACCTACGTAAAGCCGGGCGACCACGTCATCACCTGCCTGTCGGTGTTCTGCGGCGAGTGCGCGCAATGCACGACCGGACACACGAATCTTTGCGAAAACACCGAGGTCAAGCTGCTGCCGGGTGCGGCACGGCGTCTGAAGTGGAAAGGCCAGGTGCTGCATCAGGCGTTCAACCTGTCGGCGTTCGCCGAAATGATGCTGGTGCATGAACATGCCGTGGTGAAGATCAACAAAGACATTCCGCTGGATCGTGCCGCCCTGGTCGGGTGCGGTGTCATGACCGGTGTGGGGGCGGTGTTCAACGCCGCCAAGGTGGAACCCGGGAGTACCGTCGCGGTGATCGGCTGCGGCGGCATCGGCTTGTCGGCGGTGAACGGCGCGGCCTTGGCCGGTGCCGCCAGGATTATCGCGATCGATACCAATCCGTCCAAATTGGAAAAAGCCCGCGCAATGGGCGCAACCGATACTATCAACGCATCGAATATCGATGTGGTGGCGGCGGTGAAGGACATGACCGATGGCCAGGGCGTGCCCTATTCCTTCGAGGCAATCGGCACCAAGGCAACCGCGGAACAATCGTTCGCCATGCTGCGGCCGGGCGGTGTTGCGACGATCATCGGCATGATCCCGTTCGGCACGAAGATCGAGCTGCACGGCGCGGATTTCCTGCGCGACCGGAAAATCCAGGGCACCAGCATGGGCGGTAACCGGTTCCGCGTCGATATGCCTCGGCTGCTGGAACTGTGGCGGCAGGGGCGGCTGAAGCTGGATCACCTCATTTCGGGTGAAGTGAAGCTGGATCAGATCAACGAAGGCTTCGCGATGCTGAAGTCGGGCGCCCCGGTGCGGAATTTGATCAACTTCGGCGTGGTGTGAAAGTAAGGTCGCGGTGTGTCCTGCCCGGTGTGTCCTGTCTGGCGCACCGCGACCACCCTGCCAGTACGCGGGGACGTTGACGCGGCTGGCCGTCTGTTTCAGTTTCGCCCCCGATCCAGGGAGTTGAAACCATGTCCAGCGACTACACCGTAGGCGATCTTGTCGCCGAATTCCTGTCCGCATGCGGCGTTTCCACCGTGTTCGGCATTGCATCCGTGCATAACATTCCGATGCTGGACGCGATCGGCCGGCGCAACACCATCCGCTTTATGATGGCGCGCGGCGAACTCGGCGGCGCCCACATGGCCGACGGCTATGCCCGGGTTTCGCAAGGCCTGGGCGTGATTTTTTCCTCGACCGGCCCCGGCGCGGCGAACACCATCGGCGGCCTGATAGAGGCACGCTTCGCGGGGTCGCCCGTCCTGCACATCACCGGGCAGACATCGACCAAATATGTCGATCGCGGCATGGGCGCGGTGCATGACCCGGTCGATCAACTCGGGATGATGGCGTCGGTTTGTAAAGGCGCCTTCCGGATTCGCTCCGCCCAGAACGCGTTGGGAGTGCTGACACAGGCGGCGGTGCTGGCCATGAGTGCGCCGATGGGACCCGTTAGCATCGAGATACCCATCGATTTGCAGCGCGCCAAGCTCGACCGGCCTGCGACACTGGATAATTTTGTGTTGCCGTTGCCGCCGCCGCGCGTTCCGGCTGACAGCGAACTGGATGAGCTGGCGGCCCGTGTGATCGCGGCTAAACGACCGATTCTGTGGTTGGGGAACGGCGCGAAAAAGGCCGGCAGCGCGGCGGCCCGGTTGCTCGAGATGGGCTTCGGGATGGTGTCCAGTTTCAACGGCCGGGCGACGGTGACAGAGGACCATCCCCGGAACCTCGGCGGGCTGACAGGCAGCGGCATGCCGATCGTTACGGATTTCTACAAAACCGCCGATCTGTGCCTTGTCGTCGGGTGTCGCATTCGCGGCCACGAAACGAACGACTTCCAGGTGCAGTTGCCGGCCAACATCGTACAGATCGATGCCGACCCGATGGCGAACGGACGGACCTACGCCAGCCGGTATTTTGTGTGCGGCGATGCCAAGGCGACCCTGGAGGGACTGGTCAGCCGAATAGAGGGGCGGATGTCAGTCGCGCCCGGCTATCCGCAAGAATTCGAGGCATTGAAACGAGACGCCCAGCGCATATTTATCGATACGCTAGGCGCTTATGGAACATTTAGTCCGCAACTACGAAAAGCGATGCCGAAGGATGCCATCTGGGCGCGCGATGTTACCCAGAACAACACCACCTGGGGCAATCGCGTTTTCCCGTTGAACGCACCGAATCAAAACGTTTATCCGGTCGGCGCGGGCATCGGTCAGGGGCTGTGCCTGGGGATCGGTGCGGCCGCGGCGGCAGGCGGCCGCAAGACGGTTGTCATGACAGGCGATGGCGGCTTCTTCCTGAATGTCGGTGAACTGTGGACCGCGGTGCAGGAAGACCTGGATATGACTGTCATCGTGATGAACGATCGCGGTTACGGCGTGATCAAACGCATCCAGGACGCGACCGCGCAGGGCCGTCGTTTTTATGCCGATCTGGAAAGCCCCGATATAGAGAAGCTGGCCGGAATTTCGGAAATTCCTTACTTTCGCTGCTCATCCGCCGATACGTTTGGCGATACAGTCGCCAAGGCACTGGCGATCAAGGGGCTGACGATGGTGGAAGTCGATATGACGGCGGTAGGGGAATTTCCTCCGTACTATCCGTTCAACATCAAACCAGCCGGCTGATCCGAATGCTCCACGCGGGCTTCGGGCTTGGGTCCTTGCTGCTGCTGGCGTTTTTGTGCAGCGAGGACCGGCACCGAATCCCGTGGCGAACGGTAATCGCAGGTGTCGGCCTGCAAATCGCCTTCGCGTTTGTGCTGATCGGCGTGCCGGGTGCAGACCGAGCGATGTTCTGGCTGAACGATGCGGCTAATGCTGTGCATGCGGCGACACTGACGGGCACTCAGTTTGTGTTTGGATACCTGGGCGGCGGTCCGCAGGCATTCGCCGAAACGCATCCCGGGGCCAGCTTTATTCTGGCGTTCCAGGCATTGCCTTTGGTGTTGACGATCAGCGCACTGGCGTCGTTGTTGTTCTACTGGGGGGTGCTGCAACGGGTTACGGCGGCGTTCGCATGGCTGTTGCGGCGGTTCATGGGCATCGGCGGGCCGTTGGCGCTGGGCGCGGCCGTTCATGTATTTGTCGGTATGATTGAGGCCCCATTGCTGGTGCGCCCGTATTTGATGCGTATGCAACGCGGCGAATTGTTCGCGCTGATGACCTGCGGCATGGCGGGGGTCGCCGGCACGGTGATGATTATCTACGCATCGTTTCTGTCTCCGTTCGTTCCCAATGCGTTGGGCAACATCCTGATCGCGTCCATTATCAGCACGCCGGCGGGTTTGGCGATCGCTGCGTTGATGGTGCCGTTCGAACCCTCTGCCCGACCTCAGGGACGGCTGATTATCGAGGACCCGCCGCACAGCAGCCTGGACGCGATTGTGAAGGGAACCATGGACGGCGTGCCGATTTTGGCCTCCATCATCGCCGTGTTGCTGGTCACCGTTGCTTTGGTAACGCTGGCGAACATGGCGCTGGGCTTGTTGCCGAACTGGGACGGCGCGGCGGTGACACTGCAACGGTTGTTCGCCCTGCCCTTTCGTCCGGTGATGTGGCTGATCGGCATACCGTGGGCCGAGACAGGCACCGCATCGATGCTGATGGCGACGAAGACCGTCCTGAACGAATTCGTTGCTTATCTAGATTTTTCCCGGCTGCCGGCCGACACGTTCTTACCACGCAGCCGGATGATCCTGACCTACGCGTTGTGCGGCTTTGCCAATTTCGGCAGCCTGGGGATCATGATCGGCGGGCTTGGTGCCATGGTCCCGGCGCGGCGGGCGGAAATCGTTGCGCTCGGTCCGAGGACAATCCTGTCCGGTACGTTGGCAACCTGCATGAGCGGGGCCGTCGCGGGCGCGTTCATGGGGTGAGGCCGGACCAGTGCCTGATTGGAACACGCCATGGGGAAGGCGATGCCAGATTGTCGCGCGGTTCAAAGGAAGCGATTTTTACCACGGAGACAGTAAGGAGTTATACAAAGGGCAACAGAGAAGGCAAAGAATGATGCCTTGCGCGCGGCAGTTCTCATTTTGGCGTTCGCAGGGGCCGTCACCCGCCTCGTCATTGTGCGCGAAGGCGGGCCATCCATGCCTTTGCTGATCCGAGACGCCCAAAGACGTGGATGGGGCGCCTTCGCGCACAATGATGACCGGGAGGGTGCGCGAAGGCGCACCATGACGACCGGGAGGGTGCGCGAAGGCGCACCATGACGATGAACGTGCGGGACGACCTTCACCCGATTACCCTGCACCCGTCCTCCGGGGCCTTGCGGAACGTTCCGCCATGTCATACTTACCGGTTTGGGCGGAAACAAAGGGATCACGGAATGACCAACGCATCGCGGCCGGGCACGGACGGGCTTCGCCGACGTGGCCTCATCGGCCTATCGCTCGCCGCCACCGCGGCCGCCGCATCGCCTCTCGCGGCGCCGGCGCTGGCGCAAGGGCGGCAGCGCGCGCTTCGATTCGGCAGCCCGATGTCCACCAACACCAGTTATCATGCGGCCATGGTTACCTTCGCCGACGAACTGGCGAGCCTCTCGAACAATCGCCTCAAGGTCGAGCTGTTTCCCAACGCCCAGTTGGGCGGACTGAAGGACATGCTCACCGCCGTTCAGCTCGGCACCCAGTCGATGCTGATAACCGTGCCTGCGTGGTATTCGAACTTTATCAAGCAGATGGACGTACTCACGCTGCCATTCCTGATCCACTCGCCGGAGCGTCTGCGCGCCGCGCTCGAAGGCCCGTTGGGGGAACGGTTGTCCGGCTATGCCGCCACTGCGGGGTTCAAGCTGCTCACCCCCTGGTTGACCGGCCCGAAGAATGTCATGAACAACGTGCGTCCGATCCATACGCCCAAGGATATGGAGGGGCTGAAGCTGCGTGTGGTCTCCAGTCAGGTCTATCTGCAGACGTTTCGTGCGCTGGGCGCCAACCCGGTGGCAATGGACTTTTCCGAGGTTTACCTCGCCCTGCAGCAACGCACCGTCGATGGATTCGAACTAACGCTGCCAGATGCGATCACCGGTAAATATTACGAGGTGACCAAATATGCGTCGCTTACCAATCACGTCACCGAGACGTTCATCGTCGGCATGAACAAGGCGTTGTGGGACGGCTTCTCATCCGAAGAGCAGGCGATGATCAATCAGGCGTTGAAGCTGGCCACCGACCAGCAATGGAAGTCGCAAACACTCGCCTTGAGCGAAGCGCGCACCAAGCTGACCACGCTGATGCAGATCAACGACATTACCGATGCCGAGCGGGCGCAATTCGTCGAGGCCACTCAACCGGTCATCCAGCAATTCGAGATCTCCCTCGGCAAAGATCTGGTTGACGAGGCACGCCGCGCCCTCGGCGCCGCCTGACGCGCCGCCCACCATGCGCGCCCGCATTTTGAACGCCGTTGCCCTAACGAACGAGGCAGTGGTGGTGGCGGCGATCGTTGTCGATCTGCTGCTGACCTTTGCCAACACCATCGCCCGCTACGGGTTCAATTCGGGCATCCATGTTGCCGAGGACGTCTCGGCCATCCTGATCGGGATCATCACCTGGCTCGGTTCGGCGGCCTATTTCCGCCGAGCCGGAGGTATGTCCTATACCGCGCTGGTCGATCGCATCGGCGGAACCATGGGTGCGGCGCTGCGTGCGGCCGGGCTCTGGCTGGTGTTGTCCGTGATCGCGATCTCGCTCTGGGCGTTTCCGCTGTTTTTCGAGCGCCAATTGATGCAGTCCCTGCCGGTGCTGGGGATCAGCAATGCCGCCGTGGTCACCTGGCAGGCGGTCGGACTGACATTGTTCGCGGTGTATGCAATTGAGAAGCTCGCGGCCACACCCTGGCGCGGCGTGGCCTTGTCGTTCGGTATTATGCTGCTACTGGGCGGCGCGGTGCTGGCGTTGCGCGGGCTGTACGACCACGGCGCCGAGTTCGACCCCTTGCTGCCGATCGCTGTCGTGATGGTCGCGGCGTTCCTGACCGGCGCGCCGATCGCGGTGATCCTGGGGCTTGGCGGCGCGTTGTATTTCATCATTACCGGCGACGCCCCGCTCGCCGCTATCCCGGCGGCCTATCAGGCCGGCATCACCAGCTTCATCCTGTTGGCAATCCCGTTCTTCATGCTGGCCGGGGCACTGATGGAAGTCAGCGGCCTGGCGCGGCGCATGATCGACATGGTCCAGGAATGGATCGGCCACTGGCCGGGTGGGCTGCTGCTGGCGGAGGTGGTGGCAATGTACATCTTCTCCGGCATCTCCGGCTCCAAGGCTGCCGACATGGCGACCGTCGGCAGCGTTATGAAGGGGCCGATGCGCGAACGCGGCTATCCCCCGAGCGAATCGGTGGCCGTGCTTGCCGCCGCCGCGGCAATGGGGGAGGTGATACCTCCATCGCTGGCGCTGCTGATCCTTGGCTCGATCTCCACCCTATCGGTCGGTGCGCTGTTTCTGGCGGGGATACTACCGGCCGCCGCCCTCGCCATCGCCCTGATGATCGCCATCGTGGTCAGAAGCCGGCACGGGCGCATGCCGAAAGGGCCACGCTTCGCGTTCCGCCGTGCGATGTGCAGCATCCCTCCCGCAATACCCGCCTTGCTACTGCCGGTGATCGTGGTCGGCAGCATTGTCGGCGGGGTTGCCTCCCCTACGGAATCGTCCTCGTTCGCCTCCGTCTATGGCTTCATCGTCGCAGCACTGGTCTATCGCTCCCTCGGCTTAGGCGCCTCCTGGATCGCGTTGCGTGAGGCCGCACTAACAGCCGGCATGATCCTGCTCATGGTGGCGATGGCAAACCTCCTGTCACAGGCAATCGTGATCGACGGGCTCGGCCGCACGCTCGCCAGCGCATTCGGGGCGTTGCACGATCCGACCGTGTTCCTGTTCCTGAGCATGGGGGCAATGATCGTAATTGGCTTTGTGCTGGAAGGCTTCCCCGCGATCCTGATTTCAGCCCCGATCCTGCTGCCGGTCGCGGAACGCATGGGCATCGATCCGCTGCAGTATGGCATCCTGTTAGTCATGGCGGTCGGCATCGGCGTGTTTCTGCCGCCCGTGGGCATCGGCTATTACATCGCGTGCGCGATCGGCGAGGCGGACACCAACAAGACCATGCGCCCGTCCCTGATGTATAATATCTGGCTCGTGCTTGGCCTGATCGTCGTCATGCTGGTGCCGGCCATCACGCTTGCCGTGCCGCACGCGTTTGGCTTTCGTTGAAACCTGCCGGCACGGCAAGCGTGATTGTTTGGGGTTGCTTCCACCTCAAACGATCACGTGATCAAACATAGAATTAGACCAACGGCCCTATATTCTGACCCGTCACCGTCATGACGGCGAAGTCCCGCCATGCACGAAACGCGATGCTGGTTCAGACAAAGGCGTGGATGGCAGGCCTTCGCCTGCCATGACGAGAAGGGGCCGAACGGTCAAAATATTGGGCCGTTGGTATTAGACCATGATCGTGTGAGGCTGAACCCTCTCCCGTGCCCGATCATGGTCTAACTCTCTTTTTGATCGCATGATCGTTTGAGGTGGAAACAACCTCAAACGATCATGCCTTTGGTGCCTCGAAGCACATCGAAGCCGGCCCTTTACTCTGCCGGGACGGCGCCCGGCAGTTGTTCGCGATCGCTGCCTGGCTCGGGCATCTGTTCCAGCGCCTTTTCGTGACCAATACAAAGCATGACGATCGCGGCAACAACGCTGATACCGGCGACGACGAGGAAGCCACCGCTAAAACTGCCGGTAGCGTCCTTGATTCGACCGATGATCATCGGCCCGACGAAGCCGGCGATGTTGGCGATGGAGTTGATGAACGCGATGCCGGCCGCCGCCGCGCTACCGGAGAGGAACGCGGTGGGCATTGCCCAGAATGCCGGCAATACGGCGAAGGCACCGAAACCGGCGACGCAGAGCCAGGCCATCTTGATGTAGGGATCGTCGATCACCGCTGCTGCGGCGATGCCGAGGCCGGTGATCAGCAGCGCGATCGCAGCGTGGCTGCGCCGCTCCATCAATCGATCCGAACGCCGACCGTACCAGACCATGCCGATTGTACCCACCGCGAACGGGATGGCGGTGATCAGGCCGGTCTGCATGTTTGTTACGCCGAAAGATTTGACCACCTGCGGCAGGAAGTAGGCAAGGGCGTAGATCGAGTAGGCGATAGAGATGCCGACGACACCGAGCGCCAGCACCTTTTGGTTGGTCAGCGCCTGGAGTACGCTGTGGCTTTGCACCGCTTCGCGATGAGACCGCTCATTCTCCTGGCGGGCAACCAGCCAGGCGCGCTCGTCATCGGCGAGCCAGGCTGCCTCCGAAGGCTTTTCGGTCAGGTAGAAGTAAACGACGACGGAGAGGATAATCGCAGGGATCGCCTCAATGATAAAAATCCATTGCCAGCCCCTCAGACCGAAACCGCCATCGAGATAGAGCAGCATGCTGGAGAGCGGCGCACCGACCACCGCCGAGAGCGGGATCGCGGCCATGAACATGCCGATGATCCGGCCGCGATAAGCCGCGGGGAACCACAGCGTGAGGTAGAAGATGATGCCGGGGAAAAATCCGGCCTCGGCCGCACCGAGCAGGAAGCGGACGATATAAAATCCCGTTTCACCAGAAACGAACGCCATGCAGCCGGACAGGATGCCCCAGGTGAACATGATGCGCGCGATCCAGCGCCGTGCGCCGACGCGTACCAATATCAGGTTCGAGGGCGTTTCCAGCAAGAAGTAGCTGAGGAAGAAGATGCCCGCGCCGGTGCCATAGACAGTGGCGGAGAAGGCGAGATCCTTGTTCATCTCCAGTGCGGCGAAAGCGAGATTGACCCGGTCCAGATAGGCGACGAAGTAGCAGAGGATGAGAAAAGGGATCAGTCGCGCCGATACCCTGGCCATAGTGCGTTTTTCGAGTTCTTCCACGTTGACGTTCCC
>JANXLQ010000351.1 GCA_025355085.1 Rhodopila sp. | reverse complement strand
TGGCTTGTTCGAGCCAGCGAGCTTTCTTTGCCGTTTCCCATTTTTTGATGAAAATGTATTGATGGGATGGGCCGATTACCAATTCCATGTGGGCTCGCTCTGGGCCGAAGTCGGCAAGGGATTTCAGCGGAATGCCAACGGCGTCACCGCCCGTGCCCTTTTCGCCCCATTTTTCCTCCATCTGGACGTCAGTAAACCCCTTCATTGGCTGAGCGTCGGCGATTACCGCATCCATCAGTTTGGCGTATTTGGGATGACGGGCGCCGTATTCTTTGGCGCCCACAATTCCTAACGCCACCATCTCGTCGAGCCGAGCGAGAGTCGCCGTGCTATCCGTTAGCCGCTTGGTGTTCAGTTCTGCCAATGTTGCCTCGGCGCGAGCCTTGTAGCCGGCGCGATCGAACGCCAGGGCGCCCGACGAGGGAGCCACCAGGATGAGAAAAAGACCAATGCCGAAGGCTGCTTTGCCGAACCGCGTTAAACCGAGGAACCATCCAGATTTCTCGATATCCGAAGGTTTTCGAATACTATTACTCCTGTGGAGAACTTCCCGTGTCTTGAGGCACTGGTTTGGACTCGGTTTACACCCAATGTTCAGTCGTTGTTCCGGCGAGTTTTTCATGTTCACGCCCGGGCGAGTGCCTTGCGCGGTCGAGGCCGGAATCTCGGCGTCCCACCGGATCATTCCTTCCTCAATGTCAGGAACCTGACGGCTTCGCCGTGACCGCGGGTATGCCGGGACTTTGTAATGCAATACGGTTACTGCGGACTGAAGGCGCGGCATCTTTTGCGATCGGTCGCTGCCGCTAGAGCACATTCACGCTAGCTGGAATCAAGAGGGCTTCCGAAACGGGTGCCATTTGTGATTCCTAGGACTCCGGTTAATCGAACCGGAGGACAGTATGCTTTGGTACCGTGGTAAGGCCTATTCGCAAGATCTACGGGAGCGGGTTTTCGCAGCGGCGGACGACGGCGAGCCGGTCGGCCGAATTGCGGTTTTGTTGCGCGTCAGCGTGTCTTACGTTTCCAAGGTATTGTCGCGACGACAGCGGACGGGGCAAAGGACGGCGTTGCCCCAGCGCTGCCACCTGCCCCTTAAATTAGCGAGTTTGCATGACGCGATCGCCGCTCAGGTGGCGGCCTGTCCGGATGCAACGATCACGGAATTGCAGGCCTGGCTATCAGCGACCCACAAGGTCGCGGCCAGCACGGGGCTGATTTGGAAGACGCTGGCAGGGCTTGGTCTGACTGTAAAAAAAAATCGCTCCACGCAGCCGAACAGGCGCGTCCGGATGTGGCCGAGGCACGTTCGGAATGGCGGAAAAAGCAGCCTGGTTTGAACCCGGCCAAGCTGGTGTTCATCGATGAGACCTGGACCAAGACGAACATGACCCGGCTTCGAGGCCGAGCGCCTTGCGGCAAACGTCTGGTTGCTGCCGTGCCGCACGGTCATTGGAAGACGTCGACGTTCATCGGTGCGTTGCGCTGCGATGGTCTCGTCGCCCCGGGCGTATTCGACGGTGCCATCAACGGCGAACTGTTCCTGGCCTATGTCCAACAGGTTCTGGTTCCAACCCTGAAACAGGGCGATATCGTCATTATGGACAATCTACGTTCGCACAAAGTCGCCGGCGTCCGCGAGGCGATCGAGGCAGCCGGGGCAAGTCTAATGTTTATCCCGCCCTACAGCCCCGATCTCAACCCAATCGAGATGGCCTTCGCCAAACTCAAGGCCTTGCTGCGAGCCAAAGCGATCCGAACGGTGGAGGGGCTCTGGAAGGCACTCGGAAACATCGTCGGATGCGTTACGCCTAAAGAATGTGCCAACTTCTTCTGCCACGACGGATATTTCCAGTCAGCGTGAAAGTGCTCAAGTGTCCTGCGCGGCCAGGCATTAAAGTATCCGTCCGGTTGAAATCCCTACCTGATTCTAAAGTCGCTTCTAGAAGCGACGTTAAGGTCGGGGGTCGTCGGCATCATGGAGATGCTGGGGCGGCTGGAAGAACCGCGCGCGGTGCCGCTTGTGCTGCCGCTGGCAAAAAATGTTCAGAGCGAAATTCGGGTCGGCGCGCTCACGTGTCTATGCAGAATCGGAACGGCGGAATGCGCGGAACCGGTGACACAGGCGCTAAGCGGCAATGATCGCGAAGGTCAGATGAAACTGATTATGGATCTCTGGTTCATTTTGGAACAAGCACC
>JANXLQ010000335.1 GCA_025355085.1 Rhodopila sp. | reverse complement strand
CTGAACGCGCCAACGAAGCTGATGAAGCAACTCGGGTATGGTGCGGGGTATGAGTATGACCATGGGACGGAGGACGCGTTCTCTGGTCAAAACTACTTCCCGGATGGGATGGACCGGATCGATCTGTATCAACCCAAGGATCGAGGGTTTGAAAGGGAGATCGGCAAGCGGTTGGCGCACTGGGCGGAATTGCGGACGAAGCGCGGCAATGAGTGAAAGGATAAGCGAAGCGACCGTCCGAATCCGTTGGACGATGCGGTCTCCATGATCCTGGCAGGTGACGGCCAAATCGTAAGTCGCCTGAAAATTCGTTCAAAAATCGCGCAGATGTGCCGAGATACGTGGCCAGATGCAAATCGGTATCGGCCCTGACATTCCGCTGTCCGGCTACGATTTCAGTCATCCGGTTGGTTGGCATGTCCAAATCCCGCGCCAGACCTCAGAAATCCCCTCATTCCCAGATTTATCAATTATATCAACAAGTTATACTACTGGCTCGCCATCGCCTAACGCATTGATTTCATTGTATTTTCCAAAAATTAGGGGGTGAATGAGGCGCCAGACAGGTGATCGGTATTGCCGCGAGTCGCAGTTTCCTCGGTAAGGATTTCTCCGGGGTGGATCGGCAGCGCAATCACCTCAATGGTAGTCGATAATTTCGCCGTCATACGCATCTTTATCTTCAAAGCGGAAGCATATCCGCCATTGTTTGTTGACCCGGATGGTGTATTGGCCGTTGCGTTCTCCACCGAGCGATTGAAATCGATCAGAATGCATTTGCATTGGGTTGTCGATATGGGTCGCGTCGGCAAAAACAATAAGCCCGATGGTGTTCGATGCGAAACTTGAATCCGCCGTCTTGCCGCGAGAGGTGCCCCGGACATGCCCTACCGGATTCACGCATTTGCTGGCCGGTGGGCTGCTGCTGCCGGAAGACATATCCGAAATCGTGTCCGACCCGGGGGTTTACGATCAGCGGCAAGCAAGTAAACAAGCAATTTTTACCACAGAGACAGAACGAGGTACACAGAGGGCCACAGAGAAGCACAGCGGCAGCCGCCGTTCGGACGGGCCGGAGACGATTATTTTACGGCATGGATCGCCCGCCGGTAACCGCCAACAGCGCGGCGTGCGAGGCACCGTTCTTGTCTTCTCCGTGGCCCTCAGTGTACCTCGTTCTGTCTCCGTGTTAAAAATCGCTTGCTTCAAACCGCGCGACAATCCGGCATCGTCGAAAGTTGCCCGCGCCCTGCGGTCACATACCGAACCGGCAACCCAGCTTAACCCATATCAACACTTTTTCTACATTTTTCGTAACGAACTCCGAAAAATCGATGGAAATGGCCGCCAAATTCCAGAAAATCATTTATAGTGCCATAATATTTATTATATCGAGCCACTTGCAAAACTCGAATTACCTACAGGTAGCACAATATATGGGGTGATCGGCAAATTTTAACGCTATATGTGGATTTCGACGATACACATTCCGGAGTTTTGCAAGTAGCTCTATCGATTGATATTGCCCAAATCGCGTGGACCCTCCAACGGTATCCGAAAACGTGCCCAATCAGCCTATGCGACGCGAATGTAGTGCCGCTCTGGATTTTTTGACCCACAAGATATTGATAAGGCGGGGTATTCTTGGATGGGGTGTTAAATATGGGTTAGCGCCGGTGTTCCTGGGCGCCACCCTGCCAGGGCAATCGGGTGAATGGCTTTTTAGTACCTTGATCGGCTCGGCATGAGAATGCGAGCAAGCGCCTATTTCACCACGAATCCACGAAGCCAGCGAACAACCACCGCCAAACCTGACGATTGCATTGGAAACTTCGTGCCTTCGTGCCTTCGTGGTAAAATTCCTTCTCAGCCAAAACCAGCAGTGCGCCGTTCCAGAGGACGATGAACGTGCGAGACGATCTCCACTCGATTGCCCTGGCCACCCCGCCCTTCCTGCTTGACCCACAGCCCCTCTCGGCCCCAAACCCCGCGCATGACCGTCAAAACCCACACTGTAACCGAGGACGAAGCCGATATCCGGCTCGACCGCTGGGCCCGCCGCCACTACGAGGGCCTGCAACAAAGCCTGATCCAGAAATGGTGCCGCAATGGCCAGATCCGGGTGGACGGAGCCAAAGCCGAGACTAACACCCGCCTCGCCCCCGGCCAGTCGGTGCGCATCCCGGAGATGGATGCCCCCGCCGAACCGAAGCCCATCCATCGGGTCGATCCGCACGATGCCAAGGACCTGCAGCAGGCGGTCATCTACCAGGACGACCAGATCATCGTGATCAACAAGCCCTACGGCCTACCGGTCCAGGGCGGCCCCGGCATCGTTCGCCATCTGGATGCGATGCTCGACGTCCTCCGCTTCGGGTCCGAACACCGCCCGCGCCTGGTTCACCGTCTGGATCGCGACACCACCGGCCTGCTGCTGCTTGCCCGCACCCCCGGCACCGCCGGCAAGCTCGCCGCATTGTTCCGTGGCCGCGACATCGCCAAAACCTACTGGGCTGTCGTCGCCGGCCGCCCGGTCCCGGTGGAGGGCCGCATCGACCTGCCGTTGAAGCGCATCGTCGGCGGATCGCGCGGGGAACGCACCGCCCCGGCCGAGCGTGACGATCCAGACGGCGCCCGGGCGATCACCGATTACGTCACGTTGGACAATGCGGCGCAAAAATTGGCGTGGCTGGAACTGAAGCCGCACACCGGGCGCACGCATCAACTGCGCGTCCACTGCGTCGCCATTAAAGCCCCGATCCTTGGCGACGAAAAATACGAGGAACCCGATCAAAATCTCGCCTTCTCGGCGCTGATCGAGGGTCTTTCGAGCGACCTTCACCTGCACGCCAGACGGCTCGATCTTCCGCATCCGGCTGGCGGCTCCCTCACTGTCGAAGCCGATCTGCCACCCCATATGAAGGCCACGTTCAAGACGTTGGGCTTTCACGCCCCACCTGCCCAACCTGCTGTGAGGCGAAAATGAACCCAACCCGGCGCCCCCTTCGTATCGCTTCGATCGCTGTAGCGGCGGTTCTTGTTGTCGTGGTGGGCGCCGGTGCCGTGCTGCTTGTTCGGCTGGACCCCAACGCCTACAAGCCCGACATCGTCCAGGCGGTTAAGCGCGCCACCGGGCGAGAACTGGCGTTGAACGGCAAAATCACCCTCAAGCCGTCGCTGTGGCCGACAATCCAGATCGAGGACGTCGCGTTCTCCAACCCGCCCGGTTTCTCGCGCCCCCACATGGCGACCCTGCAGGGCCTGGAACTGCAACTGGCCCTGTTCCCGCTGCTGTCGCGCAAGATCGAAATCGACCGTTTGGTCCTGATCCGCCCCGACATCATGCTGGAGACCGATAGCGCCGGTCATCCCAACTGGCAGATGGCACCGGAGGTTTCCCCGCCGGCCCCCGCCGGCACACAGGCCCCTGCCAAAACCGGCAAGACCGCGACAAGCGTCAGCATCGACACGATCCGCATCCAGGACGGCACACTCGCCTACCGTGACGGCAAGACCAACGCCCTCACCACACTCGGTTTGCCGAAGCTGGAGGCGAAGGCCGCGTCTCCGGATGCGCCCCTGCATGTGGATGCCGATGCCATCTACAGCGGAGCTGCGTTCAATCTGGTGGCCGATACCGGAAGTCTGACCCGCTTGCAGGACCCGGCAGCAACGTCGCCCTGGCCAATGAAGATAATGTTGGCGGTTGCGGGCGCGAAGCTGACCGCGGACGGAACGATGACCCAGCCGCTGCAGGGAAAGGGATACGATCTCTCTGTTACCGGCACTGTTCCCGACATGGCGGCCTTGACCCCACTGTTGCAAGGCGCGCATCCACCGCCGCTGCACGACGTCAATTTCACCGCCAAGGTCTCGGATAAGGGGAACAAAATACCGGAGTTCTCCGCCCTTACCCTGCATGTCGGCGCATCCGATCTCAACGCCGTGGTGCCCGGTCTCATGCTGACCCAACTGAACGTCGCAGCCGCCAGCCCGGACCAGCCGCTGAAGGCCGATGCAACCGGCAAAATCGCTGACCGGCCGCTGACTTTCGTGGCTACCGGCGGCACGCTGGCATCGCTGCTACCGGGTGCCAAACCCGCCCCCTTCCCGGTCGATGCAACCCTTCAGGCGGCGGACGCGACACTCTCGGTCAAGGGAACCGTTGCCGGCGTCCGGGCCATGACCGGCGTAAACCTCGCGATTGCCGCCCGTATCCCCGACCTGTCGGCGCTGTCGTCCCTGGCCCGCCGCCCGCTTCCGGCACTCAAACAGGTCGCTTTTCAGGCCACTCTGACCGATGCCGCAGGCGGCTTTCGCAACGGCGCCGCTTTACATGGTTTTAGCCTGACCACCACCGGCGGCGATCTGTCCGGCGATGCGACGATCGGTCTGGGCGCCCGGACTGTGTTGACCGCCGTTCTCAAATCCAGCCGTATCGACATCGACGCGCTTCAGGCCGGGTTCGACAAGAGTCCGGGCGCGGCGCCCACCGAAGTTGTGCCCGCCGGAACTGTGCCCGCCGAAGCTGTGCCGTCCGAAGCGAAGCCCGCCCCCGCCATGCGCGCCGGCCGATTGTTTTCCGGCGAGCCCCTTCCGTTCGACCTGTTGCGCATCGCCGATGCCGACCTGAAACTGGACATCGCCGATCTTCACGGTGGCGGCGCCGATTACAAGGCGATCGATACGCATATCGTGCTGAAGGACGGCAAGCTAACCGTCGATCCGTTTTCCGGCGACCTGCCGGAGGGTCGTCTGGCCGGCAGTCTCTCGGCCGATGCAAGTCAGGCGGCACCGCCGGTCCATATCGCCCTGCACGCCCCTGGCCTCGCGCTCAAGACCATTCTGGCCGCCATACACCAACCCTCTTATGCCAGCGGCAACCTGGAGGTTTACGCCGACCTCCACGGCACGGGGATTAGCCCGCACGCGATTGCGTCATCCCTTGACGGCTCCCTCGGTCTCGCCATCGCAGGCGGCACCATCGACAATCATCTTCTCGGTAGCCTCCTCGGTAAGGTCATGGACAAGCTGAGTTCGATGAATCTGGCCGGCAAGGGCGGCAGCAGCGAGCTGAAATGCTTCGGTCTGAGAATGGACGCCCAACACGGTATCGGCACGTTCAAGGCGCTGGCGCTCAGTTCGTCGCTGCTGACCATGACAGGCAGCGGAGCGATGAACCTGGGCGAGGAAACGCTTGCCATGCAACTGCGTCCGCAAGGCCGGGTGGCCGGTACCGGGGTGGTCATCCCGTTGAGCATCACCGGTCCCATTCGCAATCCGGCCGTGAAGGTCAACGAATTGGCAGCGGCAGAGTCCAACGCCGGCGCCGTCGCCGGTGCCGTGATCGGCAACGCAACGCCGTTGGGTATTGTCGGCGGGTTGTTGGGAGCGGATAAATTCCTCGGCGGCGGGACAACCGGCATTTGTGGCCCCGCTTTGGCGGCGGCCCGTGGGCAGGCTGTCCCGGAAGCGGCGGCGGCTTCGTCCGCTCCAGATGCGGGGGCACCCGCCTCGGGTAAGCCGGCGGCGCCGAACCCCGCTGCGATCTTGAAGAACCTGTTTCGGTAAGGGGCTAGTGGTGAAGCGTTTCTGGGATACCGCGTCGGTTCAGTTGACCGAAAAAGGGCACTCTATTCTGCTGGACGGCAAGCCGATGCGCCTGCCAAGCAAAGCGCATCTGGTTGTCGGACCGGCTCGGCTGGCGCAGGCCATCGCCGACGAATGGCAGGCGGCCGGCGGTGGCAAGGGCGGTGAGATGTCATTCAAGAACACCCCCCTGACGCGGCTGGCCGGCACGGCTTTGGAACGCATCGCCCCCGATCCCGCGACCACCATCGATGGAATCGCCAGGTATGGAGAGACCGATCTGCTGTGCTATCGCGCCGAGGCACCGCAAAAGCTGGTGCATCATCAGCACCAGCACTGGCAGCCCTGGCTGGACTGGGCCGCGTTGGCGCATGATGCGCCGCTGCGGGTGACCTCCG
This sequence comes from Rhodopila sp., assembly GCA_025355085.1. Taxonomy (GTDB): domain Bacteria; phylum Pseudomonadota; class Alphaproteobacteria; order Acetobacterales; family Acetobacteraceae; genus Rhodopila. The sequence goes on along the minus strand of JANXLQ010000335.1, from coordinate 3,180 downwards.
GCGTCGGGTACATCAAGCAGCATCACGACAGCATCTCGGCGTTACGGCGCGCGGTGGCCGCCCTGGACGTGGACGCACTGGCGGGCCTTGGCATCGCGGTGCCGGCGTTGGGCAGCCTGGTGCTGGGTCTGGCGCTCGCGGCCGGGGAGATGGATGCCGGCACGGCCTACCGGCTGGGCGCGCTGGACGAATTGTTCCAGGCCGAACAGTGGGGCGAGGACTACGAGGCCACCGACCGCCGCACGAGTATGTTGGCGGACATTGTCCTGGCCGCGCGATATATCGACCTGACGCGGGGGGATCGGTGAACGCAAAAAAATTGGTTATCTCGGGCACGGTTCATGGTGTCGGCTACCGTGCCTGGATGGTGCATAAGGCAACGGAACTTGGCCTGTCCGGTTGGGTGCGCAACCGGCCGGATGGGGCGGTGGAGGCACTGATCGCCGGTGATGTCGCGTCAGTCGAGGAAATGTCTCGCTTATGCCGGCGCGGTCCGCGCATGGCCGAGGTGTCCTCGATCAGCGAAGACCTGGCGGAACCACCGGAGCAGCCGGGGTTCTACCAGGTGGGTTGAACGAAGGCGCACCATGACGAGGAACACGATCGCGGCCGCCAACACCAATATGAGAACTGCTGCCCTCCAAGTGCCCGTTACAGTGTTGGTTCAAAATGTGACATCGTCCGGCCTGCCCCATCGTCACCGATGATGAGCCGTACAAACCTAACCGGCCGCCGCCGTTCCCATCCCGCCGTCTTGGCCGATCAGAATAATCGCCCCCCATTCGGCACCCGCAGATCCGGTCGCACCAGCACAACGGCGCCATCCTCATCCGGCATACCCAGCGTCAGCACCTCGCTTATAAATGTCCCGATCTGACGCGCCGGAAAATTCACCACCGCGCACACCTGCCGCCCGATCAACTGGTCGGGTTTATAATGCACGGTCAATTGTGCGCTGGAGTTCTTCACGCCGATCTCCGGCCCGAAATCGATCTTCAACTTGATCGCCGGCTTGCGCGCCTCGGGGAAGGCGCGGGCCTCGATAATAGTCCCCACACGGATATCGACGATCTCGAAGTCGGTGTATTCGATCTGCTGTTGCATTTCTTTCCTCCCACTGGGCCGGCGAGTTGGACGTTTGCCAAGTCGGCCGGCTGGGATAGTGTCATGGTTTCCTGACCTGAGGACCACCATGCGCGATTACCAGATTCCCGGCCGTAGCCCGGTCTATGCCACTCACGGCATGGCCGCAACGTCTATGCCTGCGGCGACCCTGACCGCGCTGGATGTCTTGCGGGCCGGCGGCAACGCATTGGACGCAGCCGTGGCCGCCGTGGCGGTGCAATGCGTGATAGAGCCGCAATCGACCGGCATCGGCGGCGACTGCTTCTGCCTGTATGCGCCGGCCGGCACCGGCAAGGTTTATGCGATGAACGGGTCGGGCAGGGCGCCCGCCGCAGCGAATATCGACTGGTACGAAAGCCGCCAGATACGCGCGTTGGAGAGCACCTCCGCCCACTCCGTCACCGTGCCGGGTGCGGTCAGCGCGTGGGAGACTTTGCTGAAGGCGCACGGCCGCAAGGGGCTCGACGAATTGCTCCAACCGGCGATCCGTTTCGCTCAGGATGGCTGGCCGGTGCATTCCAAAGTGTCCTGGGACTGGTCCCGCAGCGTGGAGAAGCTGCGCAAGGGTGGCTCCACCCCGTTCCTGCCAAACGGCAAAGCCCCCGAGACGGGCGACATATTCGCTAACCCGGCGTTGGCGGAGACATTGCGCGCGATCTCCCGGCACGGCGCCAAGGCGTTTTATGAGGGGCCGGTTGCTGCTGACATGGTGAAGACGTTGCGGGAACGTGGCGGCCTGCATACCGAAGAAGATTTCGCGAAGGGCCTGCACGGCGCCGAATTCGTCGATCCGATCACGCTGAACTGGAAGGGCTACGACGTCCATCAATGCCCGCCCAACGGCCAGGGCCTGCTGGTCCTCATGATGCTCGGTATTCTCGGCAACATGCCGTCGGCCCCCGATGGAGCGTCAGGCGTAATCCGGGCGCACCGGCATATTGAGGCGGCGCGTCTGGCGTATCGCGACCGAGACGCCTTCCTGGCCGATCCGGGTGCGGTCGATGTTCCGGTAAAGAAACTGCTTTCCCCGGAATATCTGTCGTCCATGCGCGACCTGATCAGCGACACGGCCGCGATGCGCGACCTGCCGAGGGCCGGCGAGTCAATCCTGCCCCCGCACAAGGACACGGTTTACCTTTGCGTCGTCGATAAGGACGGCAATGCCTGTAGTTTCATCAACTCCCTGTTCGAGAATTTCGGCAGTGGCATCCTGTCGCACCAGTCCGGCGTGATGCTGCAAAACCGAGGCTTCGGCTTCCGCCTGGAACGTGGACACCCAAACTGCATAGCCGGCGGCAAGCGGCCGATGCACACCATCATTCCAGGAATGGTGATGAAGGACGGTCGCGCCGTGATGCCGTTCGGGGTGATGGGCGGGCATTATCAGCCGGTGGGACAGTCGTGGTTCCTGACCAACATGCTGGAATACGGGCTGGATATCCAACAATCGATCGACCTGTTCCGCCTGTTCCCCTACGGCGGCAAATTACAGGTGGAGCGCGGCGTCCCTGAAGATATGGTCCGCACGCTGGCCGCCATGGGTCATGTGCCGGAACCAACGGAACGCCCGCATGGCGGCGGTCAGGCGATTTGGATCGATCACGATCGTGGTGTCCTGGTTGGTGGGTCGGAGCCGCGCAAAGACGGTCTCGCACTGGGATATTAAGCGCTTTCGAACCCCGTCATGTATCTGGTTCTCGACGTCGTGGCAGGCGAAGCCCTGCCAACCACGCCTTTTGGGCGAGTGAAAGCCCGCACGAATACCAGCGCATGTGCGCGCCTCCATTTCTTCAACCGTCATGGCCCGGCTCGTCCGGATATGCATCGACTTAAGGCATTTGGCGGGGAGGATTTGCTCATTCGTCACTCATTCATCCCCTGGCGGATTCAAGTTCCGGGACGAACACCCCCTAGGTGGCCGGATGGGTTAGGGTGGTGGGATGGCATCTCGAACGCACGCGTTGACGGTGGTGGACCGAACCACGATAGGCCTCCGCCTGGCCGACGGCTGGGGTATCCGGCGTATTGCACGGGGGCTCGGTCGCTCCGCTGGCA
>JANXLQ010000281.1 GCA_025355085.1 Rhodopila sp. | reverse complement strand
AAACCAAAAATTGTGTTCGATATGTGGTGAAAATAACTTCACTTTTTCGTTTTCATGAGATGAAATACACGAAATCGTGAGGAGTCACCACGCATGCATCCGGCCGCCGGATTTTGTGTCGCCATCGGTATAACGACGTTGGCCTCTACAGTTGTGTCGTCCTCGCCGTACGCCGGCGGGAACCAATTCCATCAGGATATCGCGTCGTCTCCACAGCCAGCGGATCGGGACAAAGCAATAGCCGAGGAGAAAATCGGTGACATGTTTTGGCAAGGATCCGACGATCGCCCGCGCGACTGCGCCGAAGCGGTGCGTCATTACGGTGCCGCTGCTAAACTGGGCATGGCGTCCGCCGAACGCAAGCTCGCGATCGCCTATGCGAACGGGGAAGGCGCCCCGGCCGACGACGCCCAGATGCTGCACTGGCAACGAAGAGCCGCTGAAGCCGGCGATGCGATGGCCGCCGGCATGCTTGGCTACGCGATCATGATCGGGATCGACGGAACATACGATGCCGTGGAGGCCGCGACATGGCTAACGTTGGCGGCCGAGGATGCCCCCGCGGAACCGTGGCGCTTCCAGACGGCGGCTTACGCAAGAGAGGCACAAAGCAAACTGACATCAACCGAACGGGAAGCGTTTTACGAGCGTCTCGGTCACAGAAGGTCGGTTGTGCATGGTAAGTGATGCCAATCAGGGCATGGATTTGGAACGCCATGCCACCATACCGCCTCGAAGCACTGCGATATCGGTGCCCCCGGCCCGGCGCAGATAATCGGCGGCCGCCGACGATCGCCGGTCGGTATGGCACACCAAGACCAACGGCTTTTGTGCCGCCAACAAATCCGCGGCGCGTGCGGGAACCTGATCCAGCGGAATGTTTTCGGCGGTATCGATATGACCGAGCGGGCCGGTGAATTCCTCATGGCCTCGGACATCGATGACCCGGGGCGGCGACGCGGTGCTCAGTAATGTGGATAGTTCATCGGTCTCTACCCGGGCGACCGTCTCGGCGGAGGCGCGCCCCAAAAGCTGAGCCAACAGATTCATCGTGAAATCCTCTCATGTCATCGATTTCGCAGAATCGGGATGACGCGGTAAGCTTATCGTCCCGAGGAAGCAGCCTGGAAAGATCTGAGTGATGGACTTCGCATTGACCGACGCGCAACAGCAAATCCGCGATGAGGTCCTGCGTCTGTGCGCACGCTTCGACGACACCTATTGGCTGGAACGGGACAATACCGCAACATTCCCGCACGCCTTCTTCGACGCAATGGCGGCAGGTGGTTGGCTCGGTATCGCGATGCCGGAAGAATATGGCGGCGCGGGGCTGGGCATTACCGAAGCCGCCATCATGGCGCAGGCAGTAGCAGAATCAGGTGCCGCCATGAGCGGTGCGAGCGCAATCCATATCAATATTTTCGGTCTGAACCCGGTGGTCGTTCATGGGACCGCCGAGCAAAAGGCCCGGATGCTGCCACCGCTGATCCAGGGGAAGGACAAATCGTGCTTTGGCGTCACCGAACCGAATGCCGGGCTCAACACGACGGAAATCACCACGCGGGCCGATCTGCACGGCGACCATTACCTCATCAACGGCACGAAAATCTGGACCTCCACCGCCCAGGTCGCGAACAAAATCCTGCTGCTCGCTCGGACGACTCCGCTGGATAAGGTGAAACGTAAATCGCAGGGCATGACGCTGTTTTATACCGATCTCGATAAGACCCATGCGGAAGTGCGGCTGATCCACAAAATGGGCCGGCACGCGGTCGATTCGAACATGGTGTTTTTCGAAAACATGCGCGTGCCGGTCGAGGATCGAATCGGAGAGGAAGGTGAGGGATTCCGGGCGTTGCTGCACGGGCTGAACCCGGAACGTGTGCTGATCGCCGCGGAAGCGGTGGGGATTGGACGTGCGGCGCTGGCAAGGGCGGCCAAGTATGCGAAGGATCGCGTAGTGTTCGGCCGGCCGATCGGCCAGAACCAGGGCATCCAGCATCCGCTCGCGAAGAACTGGGCCGAACTGGAGGCCGCGAATCTGCTGATGCTTAAGGCCGCATGGCTTTATGATACGGGTCGTGAGTGTGGGGCCGAGTCGAACGCCGCGAAATACCTCGCAGCCGAGGCAGGATATCACGCCGCGGAACGGGCGGTACTGACCCACGGCGGAATGGGCTATGCCCAGGAATACCATGTCGAGCGTCTGTTCCGCGAAAGCATGCTGCCCCGCCTGGCGCCGATCACCAGCGAACTGATTCTCAGTTATCTGGCGGAACGGGTACTCGACCTGCCGAAGTCGTACTAATCGACGCCGGCGACCGCACCCAACGTATCGCCGATCGGTCTGTTCAAGACCAGGTCGGCGACGTCATCCAACGCGGTCGGCTGTAGGTTCAGAATAACCAGGCCGGCGCGGTTTCGCTTTGCCAACTCCGGGAACCCCGCCGCTGGATACACCACCAGCGAGGAGCCGATCACGATGAACAAATCCGCCAGCAGCGTTTCTTTTTCGGCGCGGCGCATTTCATTGATCGGCATCGATTGGCCGAACGATATCGTTGCGGTTTTCACCCACCCGCCACACGCACAATGGGGGACGATGCTGTCGCTTTCGAAATCGACTCGAAGGGACTCAATCTCGTAGCGCGTGCCGCAGTTCAGGCAATGTGCGTAGGTGGTGTTGCCATGCAGTTCGATAACCTGGTCGTCGGGAATGCCGGAGTCCTGGTGCAGGCCATCGATGTTCTGCGTAATGACGGACGCCGCTTTGCCGGTCCGCACCAGTTCCGCCACCGCGCGGTGGCCGCGATTGGGGGTGGCCTGACGCAACACTGGCTGCATCGCGAAACGCCGGCGCCAGGTTTCCCGCCGGGCTGCGTCAGAGCGCATGAAGTCAGAGAAATCGATCGGGGTTTGCTTGGTCCAGATGCCGCCGGGGCTGCGGAAGTCCGGGATGCCGGATTCCGTGCTGATGCCTGCGCCGGTGAACAGGACGATCCGGTCAGCCGCGGCAATCAGGCGGGCGAATTCTTCCAGGTCTCGGTCCATCGGTGTGGCTCCTTTGGTGCAATCGTTACCGCGTAGGACCCGGTTCGGCCAGTCCGAGTGTTTCTCGACAGCATCGCATCCTGCGGCTAAGGACGAAACGGGAGATAATCGCGCCATGCGTTTCGGAATTTGGGCACTTGTTCACGGCAGCCGGGGGGCGTTGCAGGACCCGGAGGAGCCGTACGACGCTTCGTGGGAGCGTAACCTCGCACTCGTGCAGGAAGCCGAACGGCTGGGGTTCGACAGCACCTTGGTCGCGCAGCACACCATCAATCCGCATCACGCCCCAAACGATCAGCTCGAAGCCTGGACTTCATCCGCCGCCCTGGCGGCAGCAACCAACCGGATAGAGATCATAACGGCCATCAAGCCGTACCTGTATCACCCGGTCGTGCTGGCAAAGATGGCCCTTCAGATCGAACACATCAGCAAAGGCCGCTTCGCGCTCAACCTGGTGAACGCCTGGAACATGCCGGAACTGGAAAAAGCCGGCATTCCCTTCGCACCCCACGACGAACGCTACGCCTATGGCCGAGAATGGATTGCCGTCGTGGAACCGCTGATGCGGGGCGAAACACTGACTTTCCACGGCCAGTATTTCAACGTCACCGACTACACGTTGCGTCCGGCAGACCCGTATCGCCCGAGGCCCAAAATCTACGTCGGAGGCGAATCGGAACCCGCCCGAGCATTGGTCGCGGATCATGGAGATGTCTGGTTCATCAACGGCCAACCGTTGGCGGATGTTCAAGCCCTGATCGCCGATGTGGCGAGCCGTCCGCGTCAAGGCCCACCGCTGGAATTCGGCCTCTCCGCCTTCGTCATCGCCCGCGAAACCGAGGCCGAGGCGCACGCCGCTTTGCTGCGCCTGTCGGAACTCGCGAAACTGGATGCGCCAATCCGAGCGGTGCAGCGAGCGAATACCGATCCTTACTCAGTGATGGCACAGACGATGTCGAAAACCCCGCGAGTCGGCAGCAACGGCGGCACGGCAGCCGATCTGGTGGGCAGCTACGATCAGGTCGCGGAACGGATATGCGCGTTCGGGGACGCCGGGATCGAGTTGTTCATGCTACAGTTCCAGCCGTTCGAAGCCGAGATGCGCCGGTTTGCCCAGCATGTCATGCCGCGTGTCGGTCGTGGGCCGGTTTGAGTGTCGGGTGAGCGCCATATAGCGGTCCTTGCCAATCTCAGCCTGACCGGCGGAAATTGGCCGAAAGCGGAACGGCAGTGTTCATCTGTATAGAGTGAATCCTACGCGGCCAGCTCTATTGTGTTAGCCCATTCGGCGCGAGATGGTCCGGCTGTAGGCCCTCCTTAGTGGAGAGTATATAACGCTTGGTGTTCGGCACGATTCTTCAGATGTGGCGGCAATCCGCCAAATCGGCCGGGTGACTCTGTCAGATTAGATCCATTAGCGAGGTCATCGACCGATCGGTTGCTGAACGGCGGTTGCTCAGACTTCCACCACGCCAGCGTCACTGAGCGCAACAAGCTGCCCAAGAAACCGGCCGAGGCTATTTTTCTTCCCCCTCAACCGCATCAATTGCTTGCGATTGATGCCGCGTGCGATCTGCTGATAGGTGCGGACCTCCTTCACTAACGGGTTCTTATTGTTTTTATGCAATAATCGATTGAGCCGGACCATACTGTTTTTGGGTTCATCACGATTGAAAAGGCAGAGTAGCAGCCAGCTTTCCATCGAGTGTACCGAAATCGCAAAC
>JANXLQ010000268.1 GCA_025355085.1 Rhodopila sp. | reverse complement strand
CTTCCCGCCGCTGGCGCTGGACGGCCCGACCATGTCGATCCGCAAATTCTCCAAGAAACCGATCGATTTCGAGCGGCTGATCGGCTTCGGGGCGCTGACCCGCCCGGTCGCCAAGATCCTGTCGCTGGCCTCGGCCGCCCGGCTCAACATCGTCATCTCCGGCGGCACCGGCTCGGGCAAGACCACGATGATGAATGCGCTGTCGCGGCTGATCGAGGAAACCGAGCGTGTCATCACGGTGGAGGACGCGGCCGAACTGCAATTGCAGCAGCCGCACGTGGTGCGCCTGGAAACCCGGCCGATGAGCCTGGAGGGCAAGGGCGAGATCACCCAGCGCGACCTGGTGCGCAACGCCCTGCGTATGCGCCCCGATCGCATCATCATCGGCGAGGTCCGCGGCGGCGAGGCCTTCGACATGCTGCAGGCGATGAACACCGGCCATGACGGCTCGATGTCCACCATTCACGCCAACACCACCCGCGACGCCCTGATCCGCATCGAGAACATGGTCCAGATGGGCAATATGGGCCTGCCGTCGCGCGCCATCCGCACCCAGATCGTCAGCGCGGTGAACCTCATCGTCCAGGTGGAACGCCAGCGCGACGGCGGCCGCCGCGTGACGCAGGTCACCGAGATCTGCGGCATGGAGGAGGACGTCGTGCTGATGAACGACATCTTCCAGTTCCAGATGGAAGGCGAGAACAGCGAAGGCCGCATCGTCGGGCGCTACAAGGTCAGCCGTGCCCGCCCGGCCTGTTACGAGCGGCTGGTGTATTTCGGCTACGACCGCGACTGGATGAGCGCGCTGGAAGATGCCGCGCGAGCCGAAAATGCCCGTTGAACACAAGATTTGGCTGCTGGGCGGGTCGTTCCTGTTGCTGGTCGGCTTGATCGTCACGTCCTTCAGCATCCTGGCCGAGCGCAAGCGGGTGCAGTTGCTGCAAGGCCGGCTGGCGGGGATCAACGGCCAAGGCGGCGAGGCGAAGCCGCTGGAGATGCGGATGCGCATCACCCGTGTTGAGGTGTCGGAGAAAAAGGGCAACTTCCGCCGGCTGATGGGCGTGTTCGGCTTCGACCCCGCGCACGCCAAGCACTATCCGGTTCCCTGGAGCATCGTGCTGGTGCTGGCGCTGCTGATCGCGCGCGTGGTGGCCGGGGTGCTGACGATCATCGCCGGCGACCTGGCGTTTGCCGCCATCCCGTTGGTCTGGGTGATGCTGGCGCGCTCGTTCTTCGGCTGGGTCGATGACCGCCGGCGGCAGTTGCTGCGCAACCAGATGCCGGATGCGCTGTCGATGATCGTGCGCTCGGTGCGCGTCGGCATTCCGGTCAGCGAGGCGATGCGCCATGTCGCCCGCCAGTCGCTGGCGCCGACGGCGGACGAGTTCGAACGCATCGCCAGCGACCTCAGCATCGGCACGCGGCTCGACCTTTCTCTTAAGGCAATGGCACAACGTGCTGGTTTACCAGAATATCAATTCTTTGCCACAGCCCTTTCTCTGCAATCCCAGACCGGCGGCGGGCTGACCGAGACGCTGGAGAACCTGGCCGACGTGATCCGTAAGCGTGTCGCCCTGCGCTCCAAGGCCTATGCGCTGGCGGCCGAGGCACGCGCCAGTTCGATGGTGCTGGCGGCCCTGCCCTTCGTGTCCGGCTTCGGGCTCGCGGTGCTCAGCCCGTCCTATATCGCGGTGTTGTTCGTCGAGGAGTCCGGCCGCAACCTGCTCGGCATCGCCTTCCTGTCGCTCGCCACCGGCATCCTGACGATGCGCACGATCATCCGGACCAGCCTGAAATGAACAATCCGATCATCTTCGGCCTCGCCTTCGCGCTGACGCTGACCATGGTGGTAACCGGCTTGGCATTGATGCGCCATGCCAAGCGCGAGGAGAAACTGCGCGACCGGCTGCGCATGGCCAACGGGACCTATGTCGCCAACGCCGGACAAGCGAGCGCCGGACCGCAAGCCGGCGCCGCCCTGGCGCGCGTGGTCGCGGCGATCGGCGGGCGCATCGCCAGCAGCGGCGTGTTGTCGCGCAAGATGGTCGAGGAACTGGAAAAGGCGCTGGCGGTGGCCGGCATGTCCGGGCGCAGCGCGTTGGGGCTGTTCATCGGCTGCAAGATCCTGCTGCTGGTCGGGCTGCCGCTGATCGCCGTGCTGGTGACGCAGCATGTCGAGATGGATGCCATGATGTCCAACCTGCTGCCGGCCGCCGCCGCGGTGCTCGGCCTGGTCGGACCGGACATGGTGGTGCGCAAGCTGCGCGATGCCTATGTCAAGAAAGTCGAGGCAGCGATGCCTGACGCCTTGGATATGCTGCTTATTTGTACCCAGGCCGGGCTGCCGCTGGAACCGGCGCTGGGCCGGGTGGCGCAGGAAATTGCCGTCGCTCATCCACAGATCGCCTGGGAGTTCGAGCAGACGGTCAACGAGTTGCAGATGAGCTCGGACGTGCGGGTGGTGCTTACCAACCTGGGCGAGCGCACCGGGCTGGAGAGCCTCAAGCGGCTGACCACCACGCTGATCCAGACCATGCAATACGGCACCCCGCTGGGCGAGGCACTGCGCACCCTGGGCAGCGAGATGCGCACCGAGACGCTGATCCGCTTCGAGGAGAAGGCCGCCCGCCTGCCGGTGCTGCTGACCCTGCCGATGGTCGCGTTTATCCTGCCCTGCATCTTCATCGTGGTCGCTGGCCCGGCCGGGATCCGTCTGATGGCCGCCTTCAACTGACGGCGGCCGCTTGCCGCGTGACCTGGGAGCGTCAACGTGAAACGGCTGCCAATGACGCTGTCGTGGGACGCCTGGCCAAGGGCTGTAACGCTGCGTCACATTGATCAAAACCGGCGGCAAATGCGCTGTGGACCGCATTGCATCCCGCGCCGGTTGCCGTCCATGCAAAATGCGATTCACGCTGGCGGTATATGCTGTGAAAAGCGCCAGTTAGCTCTGCCCGCTGCATCGACATGGCAGGCAGAAAAAATGATGGGGACAACAGCAGCCGACGCGATCAGAGCTTGACTGCCGATTCGTGGTACAGAGTCGCGGGCTAAAAGTACAACATCGTGAATTCACCCCGCTCGGCTGGCCCTGGCGCTGAAAGTAAATCGAAATAAAGTGTTCTTGTTAAAAACCAATTGCCGGGATTCTGAAAAACCCGATCGTTTCCCAGGCTCAAGGTTTTATGATTCTGTAAGAACAGGCTTGACTCAACCTTGACTCAAAGACGATTCAACCGGGAATTTCTGCCGGCTTCACAATATGAAACATGCAATTACCGAAAAATTAACAGGAAAGGGCTTCTCTTTCACGTCAACTGATGTTACTTTTCAGGCGCCAACCGGGATACGCAGAATGCGGATACTCATTGCGGAAAAGAATCGGAGCTTTCGCGCCGAATTTGTCGAACTGATAACGCACTGCCACCCGTCGTGGCAGATCGTTCAGACCGCTGATGTGGTCGAATTCAGGGCGCGAATGAGCGGTTCACGTTTCGATGTCGTGTTCCTGGATCTTTTACTGCCAGGATTGCGGGCCGGTGTTGTTTTGGGTGCGTTGCGATCCGACTATCCGCACACCAAGATCATCGGCCTCGGCGAGACCAACGACAGCGCCAGCATCATCCGCTGCTTCGAGGAAGGGCTCGGCGGCTATATTTCCCGCAGTTGCAGCGGTATCAACCTGATCCGCACGCTGAAGGTGATCGCCACCCCCGACCTGTTCATCTCCACCGGCAGCAGCGAGCCGAACCGCGCGG
>JANXLQ010000260.1 GCA_025355085.1 Rhodopila sp. | reverse complement strand
CAAGGGATCGACCCAGACCAGAACGCCGTCCGCAGTCAACAACTGTGCGCGAACCTCGTCCGCGAAAGCCTCGTCGAACACGGCGGGTTCGGCAACGATACCGATTGCCGCGAGTTCCTCGAACACACGATGAAACCGGTTATTCTCCGGTGTCGCCGCGCTTCTTGCGTCACGGTCACCGCGCCAGACCACCGCCACTTTTCCCGCACGCGTCGTCATCGTTTCTTCTCCCAATCAAACGGCCGTCCTAGCCCCGGTTGTAGTGCGCGTAGAGACGATCGGCGTTAGACCAGTTCAGGGCGCCCATGAACGCGGCAACATAGTCGGCGGCCTTGGCACCGAAGTCCATTTGATATGCGTGTTCGTACATATCCAGGACCATGATCGGCTCGCCGCCGGCGATCGCCGTTGTGTGGTCGGCAGCCCAGGCGTTGACCAGCCGCTTGTTGCGTGGGCTGTAGGTCAGGATCACTCAGCCGGACCCGCCGCCCCGGGCTTTTCCCATGGCGACGAACTCCGAACGCTCCATGCTGCCGAAGTCCTGTGCAATCGCCGCCGAGAGGTCCGATAAATCCTTATCCCGCCGCGACCAATTCCGCGATCGCGGTTCCCACATCGGCTGTGCCGGCCTGACCGCCCATATCGCGGGTCTTCGGGCCGCTATCGCGCAGCAACGTCTCGATCGCATCGACGATTGCTTTGCCGGCGTCGGCTTCGCCCAGATGCTCCAGCATCAGCGCGGCGGACCATATCTGGCCGATCGGGTTGCAGATGAATTTGCCGGCGATATCGGGGGCGGAGCCATGCACCGGTTCGAACATCGAGGGGAACAGGCGCTCCGGGTTGATGTTTGCGCTGGCGGCGATGCCGATGGACCCGGCCACTGCCGGTCCCAGATCGGACAGGATGTCGCCGAACAGGTTGGAGCCGACAACGACATCGAACCAATCCGGATGTTGCACGAAATGCGCGCACAGAATGTCGATGTGGTACTGATCGGTGCGGATTTCGGGATACTGCGCGGCCATCGCGGCGAAGCGTTCGTCCCAGTATGGCATCGTGTGGATGATGCCATTCGACTTGGTGGCGGAGGTGACGTGTTTCTTCGGCCGGGTCATTGCCAGTTCGAAGGCGTATTTGATGATGCGGTCGGTGCCGTGGCGGGTGAACACGCTCTGCTGGGTGACGAACTCCCGGTCGGTGCCGGGGAACATGCGGCCACCGACGGAGGAGTATTCGCCCTCGGTGTTTTCGCGGACGACGTAGAAGTCGATATCGGCTTCGGTGCGGCCGGCCAGCGGGGTCCGCACGCCGGGCAGTAGTTTGCAGGGGCGGACGTTCGCGTATTGGTCGAAGCCGCGGCGGATGGGGATCAGCAGGCCCCACAGAGAGATATGATCCGGCACGCCGGGCCAGCCGACGGCACCGAGCAGGATGGAGTCGGATTTCGCGAGTTGGTCGAGGCCGTCTTCGGGCATCATCATGCCGGTGTTCTTGTAGGTCTCGCACGACCAGTCGTAGTGGGTCAGGTTGAGGTCGAAGCCGAAGCGGCGGGCGGCGGCGTCCAGCACTTTCAGCGATTCCGGGACGGTTTCCTTGCCAATCCCGTCGCCGGGAAGAACCGCGATGTTGTGGGTGCGCGTCATGGGCCTGTTTCCTCGGGGGGTATGCGTTGGATACAGGGATAGCGGACCTGCAAAATTCCGACAACTCACCCTGGAACGCCTATGCGGCGGCGGATATCCAATATCCGTCGTTGCGCATGCACAGATCGGATGGTGCGTGGTGAAGGTCATCGATTTCGAGCAGCAGGGCGACGACTTTGGTGGCTGTGTCGTGGCCGCCGGCTTTCAGGGCGTAAAACATGCGCAGTGCGCTATCGACGGCACCGGGTAGATATTCGCGGGTTCGGCTTCATCGCAGCGTAGGTTGTCCCATCGAACCGGACGCCGGAACGGGATTGGATCACCCATGATCCGGGGATCTATTTTTGAGTATGTACCGATACGATACATGAATTGGGTATTGGCAACATGATTCCGGGCTTTCTGCTGTGACCGGCAGACTTTAACCGGCCGAAGGTTTCCGAACGGTTAACGCTTGGCCCCTATGGGATTATCCGCTGGTGGCGGGTATGAATGGGATCAGATTCAGCGAGAACCGTCATGCACATCGCGACCTCCCCCGCTTTCAAGGAAAACGCCCACGCGGCGCTGGTCAATGCCGGCCTGCAAAAGGCGCTCGCCCGCAGCGGCCCCAGCTTCATCGCGCGCCGAGCCGCGGCGGTTGCGAACCTGCCGGAGTTCGAGCAACTGCGGGACACCGCCCGCGACATCAAGGACCACGCTCTGGCGAACCTGGATTTCTACCTGGAAGCTTATGAGGCGAAGGTTCTGGAAACCGGCGGCAAGGTGCATTGGTGCGCCGACGCGGAGGAAGCGCGTGACGCTGTGCTGGCTATCTGCCAGGCGGTGGGGGCGCGGACGGTAACCAAGGGCAAGTCGATGATCGGCGAGGAAATCGCCATCAACGACCATCTGGAAAAGCACGGGATCACCCCGGTCGAAACCGATCTGGGCGAGTATATCATCCAACTCCGCCACGAACTGCCCAGCCACATCATTGCCCCGGCGTTCCATCTCAACATGGAAGACTGGGAGGAAACCTTCCGAAAGGCCCACACAGACCTGCCGGCCGACCGGCAGTTCAACGAACGGCGCGACATTCTAATCGAGGCTCGTAATAAACTGCGGTCGAAGTTCCTGGCGGCGGATGTCGGCATCACCGGCGCCAACTTCCTGGTCGCGGAAACCGGCAGCAGCATCATCGTCACCAATGAGGGTAACGGCGACCTAACCCAGACTTTGCCGCGAGTGCATATTGTGCTCGCCAGCATCGAGAAATGCGTGCCTACGCTGGAGGACGCCACGTCGTTGTTGCGGGTTCTGGCGCGGTCGGCCACCGGGCAGGATTTTTCGGTTTATACCACGTTCTCCACCGGCGTGCGCCGGCCGGGCGATCTGGACGGGCCGGAAGAGTATCATGTCGTGCTGATCGACAATGGCCGGTCGGCCATGATGGGCACGGAGTTCCAGGAAATGCTGCGCTGCATCCGCTGTGCCGCCTGCATGAACCATTGCCCGGTCTATAGCGCGGTCGGCGGGCACGCCTACGGCTGGGTCTATCCGGGGCCGATGGGATCGGTGCTGACCCCCGGCCTGATCGGCGTGGACAAGGCGGGCCACCTGCCCAACGCCTCCACCTTCTGCGGCAAGTGCGAGAGTGTCTGTCCGGTGCGTATCCCACTGCCGAAACTCATGCGTCATTGGCGGGAACGGGAATTCGAGCGGCATCTGACCCCCGCGACGGTGCGGGGCGGTTTGGCGTTTTGGGGCTTCTTCGCCCGCCGGCCGTCGCTGTACCGTCTCGCAACCCGCGCCGCCGCCCTTGGTCTGGGATTGCTCGGACGCAGGAAGGGGCGCTTCAAGAGCATGCCGTTGGCGGGCGGTTGGACGGGCGGCCGCGACCTGCCGGCCCCCGAGGGCGACACGTTCTTTGCGCGATACGCCAAGGCTCAGCGCGCGGGGCAGGTGCGATGAGCAAGCAGTCGATCCTGACCGGCATCCGCCGTGGTCTGAAACGCGGCCCGCTGCCCACCGATCAGGCCGCCATGTTACTGGGTCGGATGGCGCAGCATCCCCGGCATTTGATCCCGGCACGCTCACGGTTGCCGCACCCCCGGCAGGTCGATCTGTTCGTGCGTAATGTTGAGAAGGAGTTTGGTTCGGTTACCCGGGTCGAGGACATGGACGCGGTGCCGGGTGCGGTGGCGGATTATCTGGCCGCCCAAAATCTGCCGGGTTCCGTCATCATGGCACCGCACCCTGAATTGCGGGCGATCCCCTGGCCGGCCCGGCCGCTGCTGGAGATACGCGAGGGACGCGCACAGGGCAGCGATGCGGTCAGCGTTCAGCACGGGTTCGCGGGGATAGCCGAGACGGGAACGTTGATGCTGCCAAGCGCGCCGGAGCGGCCCGTGACGTTGAATTTGTTGGCGGATACAGAGATTGTGGTGCTGCGCGCCTCTACGATTGTCGGGGCATACGAGGAGGCGTGGGACAAGCTGCGGGCCGAAGTGGGGGCGATGCCTCGCAACGTGATGTTGATCACCGGCCCGTCGCGGTCTGCCGACATCGAGCAGACGCTGGAACTCGGGGCGCATGGGCCGAGGCGGTTGCATATCGTGCTGGTTGACGATGCGGCCGGGGCAATCGGGTGAACGGACAGCAACAGGGGGGTATTTTTGGAAAAACCGTAACATCGTGCCGTGTGAAGCGCCGGCCCCTGTTCGTCATGGTGCGCGAAGGCACGCCATCCACGCCGTTTGCCAGGATATTGACTGAAAGACGTGGATGGCGCGCCTTCGCGCACCATGACGATGAACGGTCGAGACGACCCTATGACGATGGACGTGCGCGACGACCTTATGACGATGAATGTTCGAGACGACCTACACCCGATTGTCCCGGGTTCAGTTTTGGCGACGTTCACGCGATGCCGGCAACACCAGTAAGACTGCGCTGACCAGGGCGCAGGCTGCTCCGGCCATATAGCTCTCGCGATAGCCGCCCAGTATCGCGACCGCCGCACCGAAGATTGGGGGCACGGCCATGCCGCCGAAGAAGAAAATGGCAGTGCCCAGGCCCGTTGCCTCGGTTCGGCGCGTGCCACCCAAGGTGGCGTATTCCGCGTAGGCGACTCCGGTGTAGCCGCCCGCGGTGCATCCCGCGACCACGGCGTTCGCTGTGATCAGCCACACCGGCCAACCCGGTCCGTAAAGTCCATTGACCAGGGCGCACGCCGCCATTCCAACCCCATGCACCGCCAACGTCTGTGCGGGTGTTAGGAAGCGATCTGCGATCCATCCCCAAATCGGCCGGCTCACCGAACCTGCGATTTGGTAGGCGGCCAGGATCTGTCCCGCCTGCACCAGGGTCAAACCTACGGCTGTGGTCAGTTGCACCGTCATGAATG
>JANXLQ010000216.1 GCA_025355085.1 Rhodopila sp. | reverse complement strand
AGCCGGAAAGACACGACGACGTGGAACAAGATGGGTCCGCGTATCCGGGACTTCTTGCCGATGCCGCGTATCTGTCACCCATGGCCAACACGAGCATGACGAGACGGCACACACTCAAGGCAGGAGCCGTATGCCTAAATTAGGCGCGTACGGATCTGTGCAGGGGGCGCTCAGCGATGGGCGTCCCTACCGCGATTGCAAGGGAAGTCTGTTCCATGCGGCGATCCAGTCGGTTATGGAGGCGCAGTTACGGAATGGAGTCACGATGACGACCCTGGTCACAGGTGCTACCGGATTCGTAGGGTCCGCCGTCGCGCGTACGCTGGCGGCACGCGGCCACACATTGCGCCTGCTGACGCGCCCGGCCAGCGACCGGCGCAATCTGGCGGGGCTGGATGCTGAAATCGTGACCGGCGACCTGACCGATCCAGCCTCCCTCGACCGCGCCGCCGCCGGCTGCCGCTATGTCCTGCACGTCGCCGCCGACTACCGCTTCTGGGTGCCCGACCCGGACGCCATGCTGCGCGCCAACGTCGATGGCGCCCTGGCGATGGTGCGCGCCGCCGCCCGTGCCGGCGCCGAACGCATCGTCCATTGCAGCTCCGTCGCCACCCTCGGACAAATCGGCGACGGCACACCGGCGGATGAGACCACGCCCACCAACGAGGCCGATTTCGTCGGCATCTACAAGCGGTCCAAGTATCTGGCCGAAAAAGCCGTACTGGACCTCGCCCGGCGAGACGGGCTGCCGGTGGTCGTGGTCAACCCCGCCGCGCCCGTGGGGCCGCGCGACATCAAGCCGACCCCGACCGGCAAGATGATCCGCGACGCCGCCGCGGGACGGGTGCCCGCCTACATCGATACCGGGCTGAACGTCGTGCATGTCGATGATGTCGCCGAGGGCCACGTCCTCGCGCTCGAAAAGGGCAGGGTGGGCGAACGCTATGTGCTGGGCGGCGAGGACATGCTGCTAAAGGACATTTTGGCGCTCGTCGCCAGCGTGGTGCATCGCAAACCGCCGTCCATCTGCCTGCCGGAAGCCATCGTCTGGCCGGCGGCGTTCGTGATGGAGAAACTGGCGAAGATCACCGGGATCGAGCCGATGATGACCCGAGACCACCTGAAAATGGCCCGCAAAAAGATGTTCTACTCGTCCGCCAAGGCGAAGCGGGAGCTTGGCTACAGTCCACGGCCGGTACGCCTGGCGGTCGAGGACGCCGTCGCATGGTTCCGCGCAAACGGGATGCTGCCGGGATGACTATCCTGGCGGTCCTCGCACTGATGATCTGGATCTATCTGATCTTCGCCCGCGGCAGATTCTGGCGGGCCGGACCGGTGTTATCCGTCGCCTATCCCCTGACAACGCCATCGGTCGCCGTCATCGTACCCGCGCGTAATGAGGCCCCGGTGATCGAAGCCGCGCTGCGATCGCTGCTGGCCCAGGACTACGCCGGCCCGTTCCGCGTGATCCTGATCGACGACAACAGCACCGATGGAACCGGCGACATCGCCAGGGCAATCGGCGACCCCCGCCTGACCGTGCTGACCGGCGCCCCGCGTCCTGCGGGATGGAGCGGTAAGCTATGGGCCGTGTCCCAGGGCGTAGCTGAATCCGGCAACGCCGGCCTGTTGCTGCTGACCGACGCCGATATCACACGGGAAGCGGCCCACGTATCCGCGCTCGTCTCCAAAATAGAGCGCTATAACCTTGATCTTGTTTCAGAAATGGTAAAATTAAGGTGCGAGAGCCTAGCGGAGCGGGCGCTGGTACCCGCATTCGTTTTCTTCTTTCAGTTGCTTTATCCGTTCGATTGGGTCAACGACGGATTGAAATCCACCGCAGCGGCGGCGGGGGGAACTGTCTTGATCCGTCATCGGGCGTTGCGGCGGATCGGAGGCATAGAAAGCGTAAAAGGGGCGTTGATCGACGATGTCGCACTGGCCGCCGCCGTGAAAAAAGGTGGACAAATCTGGCTCGGTCATTCGAACCTCGCGCGGTCTGTGCGGCCATACCCGGCTGTTGCTGACATCTGGGCGATGATCGCGCGCACCGCGTTCGTGCAGCTTCGATACTCCTGGCTGCTGCTCGTGGCTACCAGCCTCGGCATGGCACTGACATGGCTGCTGCCCCCCGGCCTGGCACTGTTCGGACACGGTGCCCCCCGCTGGGTGGGATTGGTCGCGTGGCTGATGCTGTCGGCCTCCTACCTGCCGACCTTGCGGCGATTTGGATGTTCGCCGCTTTGGGCGCTGCTGCTGCCCTTGATTGCCGCCTTCTATATGGCTGCGACAATCGGATCGGCAGCAAACCATTATCTCGGCCGTGGCGTCGCCTGGAAAGGCCGCGCCTATCAGGGAACCGCCGAATGAGCCAATCTGACGACAATGTCGAGGTATGGTCGGGGAAAAGCCGGACAGATGAAAATTTCCCCGTCGGCTCCCGTCTGATCGCCCGCAGGCATCGCGAGCCGATCCACCGATTCTATACCTTCGCCCGCAATGCCGACGACATCGCCGATTCGTCCGGCCTGTCGCCGGACGAAAAACTCGCGCGCCTCACCATCATGGAAGACGTGCTGCTGGGACACCGCTCAACCGGCTCCCCCAGCGCATCGGCGCTGCGGGTCAGTCTGGCGCAGACCGGCGTCACGTCAGCACATGCGACCGATTTGCTGTTGGCGTTCCGCCAGGACGCGGTCAAATCGCGGTACGCAACGATCGATGAGCTTTACAGCTACTGCCACTATTCGGCGGTACCGGTCGGACGTTACATGCTCGATCTGCATGGCGAGCATCACGAATGCCATTCCTCCTCCGATGCGCTGTGCATTTCGTTGCAAATTTTGAATCATATCCAGGATTGCGCGAAAGACCTAAAAGAACTCGGCCGCTGCTATCTGCCGCTGGCGCTGCTCGACCACTTTGGCGCCAAAGTCGATGACCTGCTGCTGTCCGCCGAAACACCTGCAGTGCGCCGTGTGTTCATAACATTATTAGATCGTATCGACAGAATGAATCAGGCGGCGTCGGAATTGCCGGAAGTCGTCCATAACCGCCGGCTTCGTCTCGAAACCGGCGTTATTTATGGCCTTTCAAAACGACTTGCGAAGCGTCTATCCAGTAACGATCCAATTGCGGATCGTGTAAAACTGAGCAAGAGCGATGCGGTGTTCAGCATTCTCGCATCCGTGTTCTATCTGGTATGAGCGCACATGCCGGCAAACCCCCGCGTTCCACGCCGTTGGGTGTGGCACAGGCGGACCTGGACGCGGTAGAAGCCATCGTGCGTGCGGCCGGGACCTCGTTCTACCACGGCATGCGCATGTTGCGGCCCGACCGCCGCCACGCGATGTATGCGATCTACGCGTTTTGCCGCATCGTGGACGATATCGCCGACGAGGCGGGGTCGTTGCAGGAAAAACGCCTCGGCCTCGCGGCATGGCGCGGGCATATTGCCGGACTGTATCAGGGTCGAACGGAAAATCCGGTGACGCGGGTGCTTGTCGCTGCGGTGCCGCTATTTAACCTGCGTGAGGAAGATTTCATCGCCGTTATAGATGGAATGCAGACCGATGCGGAAACAGTCGTGGTTGCGCCCGATCTGGCGACCCTCGACCTTTATTGCGATCGCGTTGCGTCTGCTGTTGGACGTTTGTCAGTGCGGACCTTCGGGGATTCGTCACCCGCCGCCGATAGGGTCGCGTATGCGTTAGGCCGAGCGTTACAGTTGACAAATATTTTGCGGGATATCAAGGAGGATGCGGATAGGCAACGGATATATCTGCCGCGGGAGTATCTCCAGGATGCGGGCGTTCCCGCCAATCCGGCCGGGCTGTTGACGGCGGCGGGTTTGCCAGCGGTTTGCGACCGGCTGGCGACGTTGGCCCACAGGTATTTCCAGCAGGCGCGGGACGCGATGGCACAGTGCGACCGCACCGCGATGAAGCCGGCACGGTTGATGGCGGCGACTTACGATTCGATCCTTTCGGCGCTTGAAGTGCGGGGCTGGGATCGTCTCGATGAACGCGTCAGCCTGCCAAAATGGAAAAAATTGTGGCTAGCGTGTCGCTATGGCCTATTTTAACGTGATGATCTCATCTGTCCGCTGGATTTAACTTGCTTTCGGACGGCCTCACGTTGCATAATGAATGCAGTCGATTAGGGTAACTTCTTCACCCCGGCTGTTAACCAGCTTCACGCCCTCTCATTCTCCGGAGCACATGCTCGTGATTACTTCGTTCAAGCGCCTGATCGCCGCGCTGGCAATTGTTCTACCCGCCGCTGCCCTGGTTACCTCGCCGGTCATGGCCGCGAGCCACAAGAAAACCCACCACACCGCTGTCCACAAGGTTAGCGCGCACAAGGTCAGCGCGCACAAGGCCAGCCACGCCAAGAAGGTCACGACGCCCGCAGCCTAAAGCGTGATCGTTCGAGGTTGCTTCTACCTCAAACGTGAATCGCGCGATCAAACATGATCTAAAGCGTGATCGTCCGAGGTTGCTTCTACCTCAAACCAAAATCAGATCCCTGATCGGATGCAAATTCAAACGATCATGGTCTGACGGATTGCCTTCGGTGACCTCTCCTGTCCGCAGGAGAGGTCGCGCCTAATTCAAATTCGCCTCCAGCAACGTCCTTAGCCCCGCCAGGATTGTCCCCGGCGACGGCGGGCATCCCCTGATGAGCAGATCGACCGGCACCCCCATGCCCGCACCGCCGAGTACGGCATAGCTGCCCCTGTAGACGCCGCCATCGACGGCGCAATCCCCAACCGCAACGACCCATTTCGGATCGGGTGTCGCATCCCTGGCCTGCACCATTGCGGCCGCCAGATTGCGGGTCAGCGGCCCGGTTACCAACAGAACGTCGGCGTGCAGCGGGCTTTCGACAAATTTGATGCCAAACCGTTCCAGTTCATACAGTACGCCATGCAATGCCCGCAGTTCCAGCTCGCAACCATTGCAACTTCCGGTGTTGACGTGGCGGATCGCCAAACTGCGTCCCAGACGGGCTTGTGCCGCCTCCTCCAGTCCGGCACGCAACGACTCGACGGCTGCCGGATCGATGGGGTCAGGCCGAGGCGCCATTATATCAGTCCCCATTTAGGCCAACTCTCGCCTCCCATCGTCATGACCCGCATCGTCCTGGCCGCGACAGTTGCCCCGGACGAGCCGGCCCATAACCGAAATGGAATGGCAGTATATCGACGTTAATGCCGGCTGGTATTATCATCACAAATCCATTCCAGATGCATTTAACGCCAACGATGCTCGGATAAGGTCGATGTCCTCGGCCGCCGCGCCTTCAAGTACGCGTTCAGCCAGCGGCCACAGCGCCCACCCCGGATCGCGTGGGAAGACGGCAGCGATCTGGCCGTGATCCAGCCGAAGCCAATGCCAGACATCGCCCCGAACCGACTCGGCACAACCGATGCCCTCGCCGCTGACCTGCGGCAAAGCCACGGTCACCGGCCCATCCGGCAAATAATCCAATGCCGCGCCAATCAGCCGCAGGCTTTCCTCGATTTCGAAAATCCGTTGATGCTGCCGGGCAGCGGCGTCACCGTCATGGCGGACCGCGATGCGTGGAGCAAACTGACCATAATCCGAAACAAACCCGATTCTCGCATCGAATGCATACCCCGATGCCCGTCCGACAACGCCGCCGACGCCCAGCGACGCCGCCAATGCACCGCCGGCCCGTCCTACCCCAACCAGCCGGGACGATAACGCCGCCCCGTCATGCAAACGGCGAATCGAGGACAATTGCGAGGCAATATCGCCCAACGCGCGCAGGATTGCCTCGGAACCGGATTCGGCAATGTCGGCGGCGACACCGCCCGGTATCGCGCAATCCATCATCAGCCGATGTCCAAATGCGATGTCCGAGGCCCGGACCAAAGTTTCCCGCAGCAGGCTGCAACGGGATCGCACGATCGGCGAGTCCGCCAACCGGCCAACTTCGGCAAGCGTGTCGAGATGGACGGCGACCCGCTCGATCTCCATCATCGCGATTCGCAACGCGACCGCCCGCGCCGGCACCTCCACCTCCATCGCGGCCTCCACCGCTCGGGAAAACGCCACCGAGTGCGCAACGGTCGCGTCGCCCGATAGTCTGGCGGCAAAGCGGGCGGCGATGCGCGGAGATTTCCCGCGCATCAGGGCCAGGGTTCCCTTGTGGGTAAAACCGAGCAGAGCGTCGGCGTGCCGGATGGTGGGGCCGGCGACGGAGAGGCGGAGATGGGCCGCTTCATCCAACGGCCCCCAGATCGGACCCAGCGGCAGGATCATGGTATCGCCGGGTTCGAAATAATTCGGCACCCCAGGCTGCCCAGGCTGTCCAGGCGGTCCCGGACGCGTGGACATCGGTTGCGACAGTAGCCAGTGGCCGTGATCCAACCATGGCCGCACATCCGCCGCGCCGGTGGCCTGATGACCCCAGAGATCGTGGATCATCCGTTCGTACAGCGCGGCGCCGGGCAGAAAAGGCGACAGGGCGGGATACGATCCGGCCTCGGCCGGGGTCGAAACCGCGATGATCGTCAATCCCGCCGGGTCGAGGAACAGCGCATGGACTTTGGCGGTATCCGCCCACAGGGCAACCAACACCCGGGCCTCGGCAACGGCGGCCTGTGCGAGGGCGATCCATTCGTCATGCCGAAGAATGTGGCGCAACCAGGGGCGGCATATCTCGGCCGGGGCATCGCGCAGGATGGCGTCCACGGTCGTCATGGCGGGCCGGCTGTCATAGCATGCAACCACCGCGAAAGGTCGTCCGGCATGCAGTATCCGGCCAGAATCGCGAGCAGCAGCGGTACCCAGAAGATGGAAATGACCGAGGCGAAAGATCGCATATCGGGCAAGCGGCGGGGAAGGCCGGCCCAGATAACCGGGATCGCGAATAGCCCCAGCGGCAGCAGCAACCAGGGATCGTGGCCGCCGAGGGCCAGCACGACCAGAACGAGGCCCGGAAAGACTCCCAGCGGCGGAACGCCCGCTAAACCGGCGAACGCCAGCGTGGCAATCGGCCCGCGCGCGGCCCGTGCCGCCGAACGGCTGAGGATCAGCAGGATCAGCAAGATCAGCGCGGCAAACCGTCCGTCCGGCGAACCGAAGCAGACGGCCAGCGCCGCGATGCTGGCGTGACTGAGGAAAAGCAGGGTCGCACGGTCGCCGTGCAGGGTCTTCATGCTGTCCGGTTCCGCGGCACTTCGCGGCACACGCGCCAATGGTCCCAATATCAGTGTGCTGGCTCGGACATTGGTCACGGCAGACAGGTTTTCGCCGGGATTGAACCACCCCCCGGCGACCACGGCGGGTGGTTGGGTGAAGATCGTGAGCGGCCCGGATGTCCACGGCGATGTTCCCGGCCATGATCCGGCCATTGCCGGTGCGGCCCACTCCCCGATATTGGCGACGGCCGGCCGGCGGCCCCGCAGCAGCACGATGGCGCAGCCCAGCAACGCGACCAGTGCGATTCCAACCCCCAGCGCATCGGCGCCCGGCGGCCACCCCTGACGGATCGCAAGGCGGAGCAACAGGACCACGGACACGGCCGCCAGATCGGGTACAACCGCCGAGAGAATGGCCAACCCGGCGAACAGGCCAAAATATCCCATCAGGAATGCTTGCAGCAGAATCCCCATCAGCACGATCCCGGCGCCGAGATGGGCGAGCGTCGCCTGATCCCATCGTCGCCTCAAGGTCGGCAGCACGGCCGTTGCCATGGCGGCCAGAATCGCGAACCAGGCCACTAACGGGTCCGAGGCACTGACCGCCAGGATCAGAAAGATGCTGTTCAGCAATGCCAGCCCGCGGCCTGTGAGGGTAAATCGCGTCGCGTTCGGGGCTTGCCCCTCGGCACCAGCATGGCGTTTTCGCCGGCCTTCCGATCGCAGCACCCCGTCCAAACCAAGTAACGGGGCGAAGACCGAGGCGATCGGGTCGATCGGGATGACAAGAGTGGCGGCGAATACCGTGACCGCCAGCGCCACATCGACCCAACCCAGCAACGTCCTGCGTCCAGAGCCGAAAGCGGTCACGGCCGGTATCGTCAGGCCGACGAGAAGCGGCAGCGGTAACATAAGGCAGGCCAACGCCAGAAGCGGCAGCGGTGACATAAGATCGGCCAACGCCGGAAGCGGCAACATATGGCCGGCCAACGCCGGAAGCGGCGATACGGCGCTCTCTGGCGGAAGACCGAGGCACGCAACCATGACGATGCCATTTTGCAGCTCGACGAGAGCAATCGTGCGCATGAACGGATGGGTGCGGGTCGCCGCCAGCAGCACCGCGAGCAGTACCGACGCCAACGGCAAACCTAAACTCCCCTGCGATTGGCACAGCATCGCCAGCACGGCGCCCAGCGTCACTCCCAGTTTTGCCCCGCCGACGGGGGCCGTTCGCGCATCCTGGTTCGTCCGCAAACGGACCAACCAGACACAGGCGGCCAACAGGACCGGCGGCACGGCCATAAGCGGGCGATGGGTCGCGACGGCACCCAGCGCAACCGCGCCGGATTGGACGGCCAGCAGGATGGATGCCACGCTGGTTTGGCGGATGCAGAGCAGGCCGAACCCGGTGACCAGCGCCAGTCCGGCGGTTCCTTGCGCCAATGCCGCCAACAGAGCGGTCATGCCGATCCACCACTGGCGAGGACCATGACAATGGCGAGCAATGCCAGCAGGGTGGCCACCCCAATCAGGTCAGGCAAGGACCGCCGGGGTATCCGGCCCGCGAGAATCTGGGCGCCCGACAGGCACACTCCGAAAAATCCAATCTTGCAGACCCATGCGGCCAGCCCGATCGACCATCCGATCGGACCGGAATCGGCGGTCGCCATCCCGGCCGGCAGGAACAACCCGCCTACCGCATTCAGCAAAACCAGCCGCCGGCACCACGCCGTCATGCGTACCGTCGCGAGGTCGATGCCGCTGTAGATCGCGTCGGCTCCGCGATCCGTTGCGCTGGCGTCCGCGAAGACCAGAGCGGCCAGTGCGGTGAAGACGACGGCGGAGGCAGTCACGGGCAACAGAATGCCCTCGCGTTGCTGGGCGATGATCGGGTCCAGGTTGAAGCTGCCCGCCATCAGTGCCAGCGCCACCATGGACAGTAACAACGCCGGTTCCGCCAGCACCGCCAACGCGCTGGACCGTTGCGCCGTCAGTCCCGGCGGCGCGGTCCCGGCATCGAGTGCCGCCAGGACGCCGGCCACCCGCGCCACCGTCAGCAGTGAGGCGACGGCCAGCACGTCGGCCAACGGCGACAGCGCCATCCCCAGGGTAAACGACGGCACCAGGGCGGCGGCGGATAACGTCGCCCCAAGCCCAACGGCCGGCGCCAGGCGCGTGACCGGGGAGGCATTGTCCGCTGCCATCGGGATTTTGCGGGACCAGCGCACCAGATCGCGCCACGGCAACAGGACCGGCGGCCCGGATCGTTGTGCGAACCTCGCATCCAGCCAATCTATGGCACCAGCCAGAGCCGGTGCGGCCAGCAGTATCAGGGCGATGTGCAGAAGTTGCGCCAACAGTGACAAAACGATGCTCATCCGGCGACCGCCAGGACCAGCAGCAACGCAGCGAATGCCGCCAACAGCAGCCACATGCCGGCGATGGCGGACGGTGGCCGCACGGTCGCGATCCGGGGCCGTTCCGGCAAACCGCCGTCATTGTCCGGCTGCACCGTCGCGGCTGACCCGAACACGCCGAACCATCGGTACGCCGAGACATTGGCTACCCGAACCACGAACGCCGGCGGCAGGATGAATCGGATCGCCGGCAGGGCGGGCAAAAACCCGGCTCCGGTAGATTGCGCAGCGGGTTCTCCGAACGGCAGGCCGGCCGGGGACGCCATGCCATCGGACCAGATGCCGCCGATTTTTGCCTCGGGGCGGGACCGGCGGGTGGCCAACAGCACACCCCCGGTCGCCAGTGCCAACAACGCGAACACCGGCAGCGCCAGGTAGCCCGGCGACGTGCCGGCAAACGACAGCAACGCCAGCCGGTTCGCCGAAGCCCCGGTCAGCGCCCGCAGCGCCGGGTCCGCCAGCAGCCGCAGGATCGGGCCGGGCAACACACCCGCCACCAGCGAAAAACCCGCCAACAACAACAAAACTGTTCGCACCGGCGATGGGATCTCTTGTGCCCCCGAACCGCGCGGCGTGCGAGGCCGTCCGAGAATCGCCACGCCGATCAGCCGGACCGAGGCGGCGGTCGCCAGGGCCGCGGACACCGCCAGCGCAGCCGCGGCCAGGGCCAACGGCAGGTGCGCCGGCAAACCGCCGGTGCGAGGCGACGACAGAATCGCCTGAAACACCAGCCACACGCTGGCGAACCCGAGGCCCGGAGGCAGCGCCGACAAGGCCAATATCCCGGCCGCCAACGCACCAGAGGTTCCGGGCATCAGATGAACAAGACCTCCCAGCCGGGAAAACCGATAGGTACCGGCGCTCGTGCCGATCGCGTGCGACGCAAGCGATGCCAGGGTTGCCGCCACGCTACCGCCAATGGAGAGCAGAAACACCGCCGCCAAAGCGAACGACGCAGCGTCCGGCAGGTCCGCCGCCCGGGCGGCCAAAGCGATGCCGATCCCCGTCATCGCGACGCCAGCCTGCCGCCGGATCAACGCGGCGACAGCGGCGTCGATGTCGGCGTGTTCGGCGGAACGCCACCCTTGGACAACCGCGACCGCCCCACCCGCCAGCAGCAGAACAATCCCCCACCATGCCTGGTTGGCCGAACCCGGCAGATCGGCGATCATCCGCAGAAGTAAATATGTCGCCGCCGGCAGCACCACTCCGGCGGTCAGGGCATCGCGCGTCCAGCATCGCTCACCGCCGCGCGGCCACGTCAGGCAGGCGACGGCCGCCAGCGTGAACCCCACGGCAGCAGTCGCATGCCCCGCATCGATCGGCGCCGCTCGGATTGTATCGAACCGAGGGGCAAAGCCGGACGGCGTCAGCAGGCAGACCGCGACCAGCACAAGCAGCGGCGTGGCCAGCCACACCGGATGTTTCCGCATCGTGGCACAGGCTATCGCCAGGCCGAACGCGATCGAAACGCCGTCTGCCGCCATCAGCGAAAAAGCGATCCCGGCGAGGCAAAAGATCGTTACCTGAAGGTTGCCCACTGTGGCCGCTGGACTGGTCGTAGCCTGGAAGGCCGAGATGGCTGTGCCGGCCAGGAAAACCACGAACAGAAATACCGCCGCGAGAGGATCGAGCGACAGGTGCAGCGAAAGCCCCGGCGGCCCGGCCGGAAGCACCAATGCGGTGACGGGCAGATGCAAAAGCAGCGATGGCAGACACAAAAGCGCGCCCGGACCGCACAGCGCCGCAGCCAGAAAACCGCAGGCGGCAGGCGGCATAAGTCTGGCAAAAGTGCCCAGCAGCAGCAGGGCAACGGCATCAATGGTCAGGAACAGGAGGATCGGGTCGCTCACCATTCGCACGCTAGCACTACCGCCCGGATTCGGGAGTATCCGCGTCTGAAAATCGCAATTGGATGCACCAAGCGTGACACGCCGGTGGCGCCTCGTTAGCGTCGCACGGAACCAACCGCCTGATGGCGGCGACCACACGCGCGCGATACCAAACCGTGAAATGGAAACCGCCTGAGATGACACCGGCCCTGAACTTCCGCGCCGCCGTTCTAACGAGGCCGGGCGAAAAGCTGCGGATCGAAACGGTCCAGGCCGAACCGCCTCGGGCAGGGGAGGTGCTGGTCCGAATCGCCGCGGCGGGCCTGTGCCACACCGACCTGGAGGTCATCGAAGGCCAGTTGGTCTATCCGATGCCGATCGTCCCCGGACACGAAGCCGCCGGCACCATCGCCGCGGTTGGACCCGGCGTCGATCCGGGACGGATAGGGCAGCGGGTGGTGCTGTCCTGGAACCCACACTGCGGACGCTGTTTTCAGTGCGAACGCGGACAACCGATCCTGTGTGAGCGCTATGTGTCGCAGGGACCCGATGCGGTCACCTTCGAAGGCACGACCCGCCTGACCCTGAATGGCCAACCCGTCCGGACCATGATGCACATCGCAGCGTTTGCCGAGTATGCCATCGTCACCAGCGCCTGTGCGATCGCGATCCCGCCCGAAATGCCGCTGGACCGCGCCTGTCTGCTGGGCTGCGGCGTGCTGACCGGCGTCGGGGCGGCGACCCGCATCGCCGGGTTGCGCTATGGCGACACGGCCATGGTGATCGGCTGCGGTGCCGTCGGGCTTTCGGCGGTACAGGGCGCAAGGCTGGCCGGCGCATCCCAAATCGTGGCGGTGGACCTGGACGATAAAAAGCTGGCGATCGCGCGTGAGATGGGCGCAACGCATACCGTGAACGCCCGCACCGCCGATCCGGTCGCCGCGGTACGCATCATCACGGCCGGTAGAGGCGCCGATTGCGTGCTGGAAGCCGCCGGAAACGAGACATCGTTCCGCCTCTCGACCGAATCCTGTCGCGCAGGCGGCGAAATCGTCTGGCTCGGTAAGGTCGGGGTGAACCAGGACGTGTCGTTCCGCTGGGGCGCATTGATGGGCGAAAAACGAATCACCCGGTCAAGCTACGGCGGCGCCCAAACAGCAACGGATTTTCCCGCGCTGGCGCAGTCATATCTACGCGGTGACCTAAAGCTGGACGGACTGATCACGCAGCGAATCGCGCTGGAGGAGATCAACCGAGGATTCGACGACCTAAAAGCCGGACGCGCCATCCGGTCGGTGATCGTGTTCGAAGAATGAACACGCAAAGGCCAGTTGCTTCCGAAGCAACTTGCGCGGGATCGGCCAGTGTCAACCGCCCCGCCGCACATCGTGCGCGCGGATATCAGTCACTATGATCGGTGATCCTGATCACACCTGACCAAATCCAGGCCGCCCTCGCATCGTCATGGTGCGCGAAGGCGCGCCATCCACGTCGTGTGCCAGGCATGGCACTGATCTTGGGGGTGCAAGTCCCCTACGGGCCGGTTAGCCGGAACCGTTAGCCAAGGGCAACTGCGTCATCGCGAGGTGGGGTGGGGAGGAAGTCGGCGGCAAACCTCGGAGCTGACGAACAGGAACCGGATACAAGGCCTGTGTGGTGGGATGACCCGGCGACGGACGGGAAAGTCCAAAGGCTAAGCGGATGCCACGCAAGGTAAATCCGGCAGCACTCGAGGGAAGGAGCAGTGTCTTACCCTGGGAGATCTCTTCGCCTCTCCAAACGATCGGAGCAGGGGACCCCACATGGTCCTCGATCGGCGGGGAGAAGTCAGCAGAGGCCATAGTAGCCCGTAGGACCGGGTGAAGGGCTGAATTCGACAACCAAGGAGCAGCTTGGACCATTCGATGGATGTGAAGCGGCAGCAAGGCGGGACTGACCAAGGGGACCTCTTCGACGAGGCCCTCAAGGCGGCGTTGCGCCACGGCGTCAGCGGGGAAGGCGGAACCCGGCCTGCGACGTTCGAGGAGCCTCAAGCACTCACGGTATGGGATCATGAACGAGCCTTAACGCGACACCTGATGGAAGCGGTGTGTGGCGCCGCGAACCTGGACCGGGCCTACAAGCGGGTAAAGGGGAACGGTGGCGCGCCGGGTGTGGATGGGATGACCGTCGAAGCCCTGCGCGACTGGATCGCCGTTCATCGCGAAAGATTGGTCGTGAGCCTGCTGGACGGTAGCTACAAGCCACAACCGGTGCGGGGTGTTTCAATCCCCAAGCCCGGCGGAGGGGAGCGCCAGCTAGGCATTCCCACGGTGGTGGACCGCCTGGTACAGCAAGCGATCACGCAAGTTCTGGACCCCATTCTCGACCCGACGTTCTCGGGGTCGAGCTTTGGGTTCCGGCCCGGCCGCGGCGCACATGACGCGCTGCGGCAGGCACAGGGGTACGTGGCGGACGGCTATGAGATTGTTGTGGACATCGACCTGGAAAAGTTCTTCGACCGGGTAAATCATGACATCCTGATGGCCCGTCTGGCGCGGCGCATTGGCGACAAACGCCTGCTGCATATCGTCCGCCGCTTTCTACAGGCAGGGATGATGGTGAACGGGGTGTGCGAGGAGCGGCCGGAGGGAACTCCGCAAGGGGGACCGCTGTCACCGCTGTTGTCCAATTTGCTGCTGGACGATCTTGACAAGGAGTTGGAGAGAAGGGGCCACCGGTTCTGCCGTTACGCCGACCAAGCGTTTCGGTCAGCTTGGCTGACGCCAACGAAACGCCGGGACGATTGCAACATTTATGTGCGGTCGCAGGCGGCGGGGGAGCGGGTGATGACGTCGGTGACGGCGTTCCTGGAAGGAAAGCTTCGGCTAAAGGTGAACCAGCGCAAGAGCGCGGTTGCTCCGGTTGGGGAACGCCAATTCCTCGGCCACCGGCTGGGCAAACGAGGTAATCTGGGGATCGGGGGTAAAAGCCTGGGCCGTGCCAAGGACCGCCTGCGCGAGGCGACCCGTCGGAACCGGGGGATATCCCTGGAACGGATGGTCGCGGATGCGAATCGTTTTATCGTCGGCTGGGTAACCTACTACCGGAACGCGCGGTGCCGGAGCACGCTGTTGGACCTTGATGGCTGGCTTCGCCGGAAATTCCGATGTGTGCGGATCAAGCAGTGCAAAAGCCCGTCCACTCTCGCCGCCTTTCTGGTAAAACAGGGCGTGCGGGAACGGCCGGCGCGTCAATTGGCGTCATCGGGAAAGGGATGGTGGCGTCTGTCGAACAGTGAACAGGCGAAGAGTGCCATGACCAACGAATGGTTCGACAACCTGGGACTGGTGAGAATGGCAGGCCACCATGCTGCGTTGAACAGTGTCGGAAACCGCCGTGGTACGTGACCCGTACGCCCGGTGGTGTG
>JANXLQ010000212.1 GCA_025355085.1 Rhodopila sp. | reverse complement strand
CCCAAGACCGCCATTGCCGCCGGTTACCAGTGCGACTGCGCCTTTGAGATCCATAGACTTCCTCCTGCTTGCGGGTGCGCGGCCGTCCCGCAGCGCCGTCCGGTTTAGGCGAACAGACTGCCCCGTAACCCTGGATGCAGGCAACCTTGGGCCGGGTGAGGCAAGGAATGCGTCCCTGCATTGGACTTTCTCTCCATTGCCCCACACCATCGGGCTCTGGCCTGTCCATGTCGCGGCCACAGTGGATGCGGGGGGAAACATGAAAGTCGGCATCTTGCAGTTCTTCGGGTGGCGCGACCGATCCGTGCCGCTGAATTCAGTTTACGAGACGGCGCTGGAACGCTTTTCCATCCTGGACACCACGGGCTACGACGCCGTCTGGCTGGCCGAGCATCACTTTTCGGGATTCTCCGTCTGCCTATCGGTTCACATGATGGGCGCCATGGCCGCCGCCCTCACCAATCGCCTGCGGAGCGGCACGGAGATCGGCATGACCTATCTGATGGCGGCACCCATGAGCGGCCGGTCGTTGCGGTTTCTGATGGATAAGGTGTTGCCGCGCATCGCGATGGAATGCCGGGATTGACGCATGCGTTCGGCTGCCGCCAAATCTGGGTAAAGGGAGGAACCGACATGCCGTTCTATGAAAGAGGCGACGTCCGCATCCACTACGAAGTGGCCGGCTCCGGCTTTCCGTTGTTGCTCATTCCCGGCGGCGGGTTGAACGCGACAATCGGATTTTTCACCGGCAGTTCGCCGTTCAACGCGATGGAAGAATTCAAAAGCGAGTATCGCTGCATCACGATGGATCTGCGCAATGCGAACGGCGGCGAGTCCTCCGGCCCGATCGAGGCTGACCGCCCCTGGGACTCCTTTGCCGATGACCAGCTTGGGTTGATGGACCACCTGGGCATCGACACGTTCATGGTGATGGGCTTCTGCATCGGCGGCCCATTCATCTGGAACCTGCTGCGCCGAGCGCCTGACCGAGTCGTTGCCGCCGTGTTGGCGCAGCCCAGCGGGTCGCGGCCGGAGATGCGGGAGTTGTTCTACAACAACAATATGGCCGGCTGGGGCCCCGAGATCTGCGCTCGGCGGCCGGACGTGACGATGGCGATGGTCGAACCGTTTTTGAACAAGATGTATCGCGATAACCCCGACTTTGTCTTCACCGTGACCCGCGATTTCGTGAGCAAGTGCCAGACGCCGATCCTGGTCCTGCCGGACGACGTTCCGGCGCACCCATACGCCGTGGCGATGGAGACCGTGCGTCTGGCGCCGAAGTCCGAAGTGAGCCTGTATCCTTGGAAGGAGCCCGGGGAGATGATCCCAGTGGTGGTGCGCCAGGTGCGGTCCTTTCTCCGGGCGCATCGATAGCTGGCCCGCTGACATTTGGGGTATAGGGCAGCGAGGTGTTGCGCCGTTGATGCGGTCTTCTCCGACATTCATGCATGCTTGAAAGTAAGCGTTTGCTTTGACCTAGCCGGACATAGCGAAACTGTAGGCATTAAAGTCATGTCGAGCACCAGGATTGAGATCATTGACGGCCGAGAACGGCGGCGACGCTGGGGTCTGGACGAGAAGCTGCGCATTGTCGCCGAGAGCGACGAGCTGGCCTTTGCTAGCTGAAAGGCCGGAACTTTTTCGGTATTATGACCACAATTTGGGGGCAACACAGCCTGATGACCTTCGCTTGACGGAACGAGAGTTTGACGCCGCGGCCACCGCAATCTCTAGAACTGGGACTGCCTGCGAGATGGCTGTGAACCATGGAGGGGCACCTCCGCCTTGAGCTTCGATCTATCGACCGGGACCGCCTCTAACCCACCCCAATTGAAAAAATTGCAATGGGGACGCGCAAAACGCCGTATCTCGCGCTTCTACATCTTTCTTTATACCAACGGCCCTATGTTCTGACCGTTCTCGTGGATAGCGAGCGACGTCCCGCCATCCACAAAACGCGATGCTGGTTCAGTCAAAGACGTGGATGGAAGGCTTTCACCTGCTATGACGAGAAGGGTCAGGACATAGAGCTGCTGGTATTACCCATCCAGGCGCCGACAGCCTTTCCCGCGATGGCAGCAACCCTACGGCTAGCCAGATTCGACGCCCTCGACCTCCCGCTATACGCTCCCCACAAAACCTACGGGGAGCAACGCACATGGAATTCGGCATCGGCATTCCAACATCCCACGATAGTTGGAAGGTAGCCCAGCGCGCCGAGGAACTCGGCTTCACCCACGCCTGGTTCTACGACACCCAAATGCTGGTCGGCGATCCGTTCGTCGCCATGGGCGCGGCGGCGCTGAAGACCCGTAGCATTCGCCTTGGCACCGGCGTGCTTGTGCCGACCAACCGCAACCCCGCCGTCACCGCCTGCGCCTTCGCGACCCTGAACGGCATGGCGCCCGGCCGGATCGATTTCGGTGTCGGCACCGGTTTTTCAGCGCGCCGAGCGATGGGGCTGGGCGCGATGAAGCTCGCCGACATGGAAGAGTATATCCGCGTCGTTTACGCCCTGCTGAACGGCGAAACGACCGAAGCCGAGGTCGATCCCGGCGTGCGCAAGAAGATCAAATTCCTCAACCCCGAACTGGGCCTGATCAACATCAAGGACCCGGTCCGCCTACATATATCGGCACTCGGGCCGAAAGGCCGGCAGATGGCCGCCCGCCACGGTGCGGCATGGAAAACAGTCATGTCCGGCGTCGATGATGGCTTGGCCGCACTGAACGGAATGCGCAAAACCTGGACCGACAGCGGGCGGGCCGGCAGCGACCTGTATGCCTCGGCCTGGGTCTGGGGCTGCCTGCTGAGGGACGGCGAGACGCTCGACAGCCCGAGGGTGCGCGCCGAAGCGGGGCCACGCGCGGCGGTGCTGCTGCATCGCGCCGCGGATGTGGACATGGAAGGCTGGCTCAACACATCCCCGGTGCCGGACAGTGTAAAGGATGTCTTGCAGGGCTACATCGAAGCGGCGCGCAAGTTCGAACCCGCCGACGCGCGCTATCTGCTGAACCACACCGGCCATTGCGTCGCGATCAAGCCGGAGGAAGAACGGTTCATTACTGCCGAGTTAATCCGCCAAACCACCTTCACCGGGGTAGAGCAGGACCTCAAGCAACGCATTGAGGCGATGCGCGACGGCGGTCTTTCGCAGCTCGTCATTCCAATTGTTCCGGGACATGAATCCGCGATCGAGGATTGGGGTAGAATCGCCCGGGCGTTTCGCTAACAGCGCCCTGTCCTCCACGCGATTTTACGCATAGCCTGACTCGATCGCTTGCCAACCGGCGCCCCATTACCGGCGCCCCCATTACCGGCGCCGTCAGCAGAACAAGAAAATATGGAGGAAGCAGCAATGAACGCACCGGTCGATATCTCCGCACTGCCCGACCCATACGCCGTTCCGCTCGACTCGCTCGATGTCAGCGACCCCCGCATTTATCACGAGGACGCCCATTACCGTTTTTTTGAGCGGCTGCGCCGGGAGGACCCGGTTCACTACACCGCCGAAAGTCCTTACGGTCCCTATTGGTCCGTAACCAAATATAAGGACATCATCAAGGTCGAGGTGAATCATCAGGTTTTCTCCTCAAGCTGGGAACACGGCGGCGGCATCACACTGGATGAGCATCCAAAAGGGCGCGAACGTATTAGTTTCATTCGCACCGATGCGCCCAAGCACGACGAACAGCGAAAGGTCGTCACGCCTGCCTTCGCGCCGGTAAACCTCGCCAAACTGGAAGCCCTGATCCGGGGCCGGACAGAGGCGGTTCTGGACGCTCTGCCGCGCAATGAGGTGTTCGATTGGGTGCCCACCGTCTCAATCAACCTGACGTCGATGATGCTGGCGACACTGTTCGACTATCCGTTGGATCAACGGCACAAACTGATCTACTGGTCCGACGTTCACACCTGCCACGTCAACTCGCCCGACGCACCCGTGCATTCCGAGGACGAACGCTACACCGAGCTGTACAAGATGGTGGATGAACTGCGCGCCCTGTTCGATGCACGAGCCAAACTACCGCCACAACCCGACCTGGTTTCAATGCTCGCGCATGGGGAGGCATTTCGAAATCTGTCCGACCTGGAATTCATGGGCCAGATGGCGCTGCTGATCAACGGCGGCAACGACACCACGCGCAATTCGATGTCGGGCGGCGTGTGGGCGATCAATCGCTTCCCCGACGAATTCCGGAAAGTGCGGGAAAATCCGGCCTTGATCGACAGTATGGTGTCGGAAGTCGTGCGCTGGCACACGCCGGTGATCCACATGCGCCGAACCGCGATCGCCGACTTTGAATTACGCGGGAAGACCATCAAGGCGGGCGACAAGGTTGCGATGTGGTATATTTCCGCTAATCGCGATGACGAGGTAATCGATCGCCCCAACGATTTCATCGTGGATCGCGCCCGCCCGCGCGAACATATCTCGTTCGGGTTCGGCATTCATCGCTGCCTGGGCAACCGGCTGGCCGAACTGCAACTGCGGGTGTTGTGGCAAGAGATCGTGCGCCGAGACCTGCGGATAGAAGCAGTGGGCAAGCCGGTTTACCAGCACTCCAACCTGCTGCACGGGATCAAGTCATTACTGGTGCGGGTGCATTAGCGCGGCGGCCCCTGTCGCCACGCGCCCGCTCCTGGTTTATCCTGGACCGAAATCGTCCAAGGACCGAACCACGATGACCGCACCGACAGGGCCGCTCAAAGGCTTTCGCATTATCGACCTGACCACCGTGCTGTTCGGCCCGTTCGGCACGCAAACCCTCGGTGACTGGGGCGCCGAAATCATCAAAGTGGAGTCTCTGACCGGCGACACCTGGCGCAGTTCCGGCCAGTTCCGCAATCGCGGCATGAGCGGCCAGTTCATGGCGGCGAACCGCAACAAACGCAGCATCGCGTTGGACCTGAAGCACCCCGACGGCGCGGCGGTGCTGCGGCGGCTGATCTCCACCGCCGACGCGCTGGTGTCCAACGTCCGCCCCGCCGGGCTCGCCCGCCTCGGTTTCAGCTACGAGACGTGCAAGGAACTGAACCCGAAAATCATCTACGCCGTCGCCACCGGCTTCGGTCAGGACGGCCCCTGGCGTGCTCGGCCGGCCTTCGATGAGATCATCCAGGCAGCCTCCGGCTTCGCCTCCGCCATGGGCACGGATGAGGAACCCGCCTTCGTTCCCAGTCTGATCGGCGACAAAATCTGCGGCATGGCGCTGACCTCCGCCGTCACGGCCGCCCTGCTGCACCGCGAGCGCTCGGGTGAGGGCCAGATGGTCGAAGTGCCGATGCTGGAAACACTGGCAGCGTTCAACAGTATCGAAATGTTCGGCGGCCTGGCGTTCGTTCCGCCCATCGGACCGTCGGGCTACAAGCGCATGAAGGCACGCCGGCCAGTCAAGACCAAGGACGGATGGCTCACGATGCTGCCCTATTCTGGCGACAACTGGTGCGCCTTCTTCGAAGCCGTGGGATTTCCGGAGTGTATCGAGGAATTCCAGGTGCGCGACCCGGTGCTGCGCGCCCGCAACATCGACAAGATTTACGACCGCATGCACGAGATGGCACCAGGCCGGACGACGGCGGAATGGGAGTCCTTATTGCTGCGGATCGACGTGCCGCACACCGCCTTCGCGAAGTTGGATGAGGTCCACGAACAGCCCCATCTAAAAGCAGTTGGGATGTTCCCCGAGCTGGATCACCCGACTGAGGGCAAGATCCGTCAGGCCCGGCCGCCGGCCCGCTTTTCCGCCACCCCCGCCGGCATTCATCGTTTCCCGCCGCAGCTCGGTCAACATACGCTGGAAATTCTGCGCGAAGCCGGTTTTGCACAGGATGACATCGATCGTCTGGTGGAGGCAAAAGCGGTCGGGACGGCGTAGCCCGCGCCGCGGGCCAGACCCGAACCCCGGGCATACGAGCGGCCCGCGACAGTGACGGGTTGCTCCGAACGCCGCCTCACGCCACACAGCCCTTTATGAACTCTGACTCGACTGTCCGGCGATTGATCGGTCTCCTCGCCCTCGCCGTTTTTTCGGGGGCGTTGGTGACACGCCTGACCGATCCCCTGGTGGCCGTGCTCGCACGCGACCTGGGGGGTAGTACGGCGCGTGCGGCGCTTTTGGCCAGCGCCTTTGCTCTACCGTTCGCGTTGATCCAGCCGATCCTCGGGCCGGTCGGGGATGCACTGGGCAAGCGGTTCGTGATGACCGTCGCCATCGGGTTGCTGACGCTGCTGCTGGCCGCCTGCAGCACCGCTTCGGACCTCGACACGTTGATGGTGCTGCGCGCTCTGACGGGTCTCGCGGCCGGCGGCCTGACACCGCTGGCGATCGCGCTGCTCGCCGATACCGCGCCTGCGGAAGGACGGCAGGTCGCTCTGTCGCGCCTGGTCGCCTTCGCGATCTCCGGCCAGATCGCCGGCGGCAGTTTTTCCGGACTGCTGGAGCCTTATATCGGCTGGCGTGGCGTGATGCTTTGCGCCAGCTTTGTGGCGGCGCTGGGTTTCGCGTCCCTGGTATTGGGCGGACGCCGCATTGCGAAGGAGCCTCGCCGCCGCTTCGACCCGGCCGGTGCCATGGCGGGCTACGTCCAAATTATGCGCATGCCGGCGGCTCGGGTTCTGTATTTCTCCGTCGCGGTGGAGGGCGCACTCGTCTTCGGCTCGTTTCCCTATTTCTCGCTGGAACTCCACGATCGCGGCATCGGTGCGACGGCCGAGGCGGGATTGGCGGTCGCCGCGTTCGGTGCCGGCGGCCTGATTTACGCGGCGCTCGCGAAACGAGTCCTGAGATGGATGGGACAGGACCGGATGGTTATCCTGGGCGGAGTGTTGTGCCTGACGGCCTATACGGGTTTCGCGTTCGCGCCCATCGCGGCGGTCTTCATCGGCTCCGGGCTGATGCTGGGTATTGGCATGTTCATGATCCACAACTCGATCCAAACGCGGGTGACAGAGGTGGCGCCCCATGCGCGCGGCACGGCAGTGGCGTTGCACGCATTCCATTTCTTTCTGGGTCAGACCGCCGGCCCGGCTGTGTTCGGGCAAATGTTGCGATACGCGGGTTCCAGGCCAACGTTCCTGTGCGGTGGTCTCTGCCTGCTGGCGCTGGCCTCGATGTTGGGGCGTCGAGGCTTCGACCGGCCTGTCGCCGCAAACTAGCGGCTCTGGCGTGAAGCCGATGTCGCGGGCTTTGTGCAGGCTGTTAGGAGAATAGTTCCGCAGCCTGATCCGCATCGGGTGTTTGGAGGCGGTGTACCTAACGGGTTCTTGCCGCGTTTGGCGCCGTCATGGTACTCTCAACCTCTACCACGCGCTACCTGCTGCCGCCCGGTATCACGTCCTGTCCCACTATCCTCGCCCGCATCGGCCAGCGCACGGCCTATCTGACGGCGATAAAAAGCAACCCGGGTATGGCTCTGCTGCTGACCTGAACGTTCGTGGAAAACCGACGGGATTGTAACGGTCTGGGATTGTGGCGGCCCGAGCGTTTGTTTATGTCCCAAGACCGTATGTCCAATTAGGTGAGTCAGTCGATGCCCGATCTTTTCAGTCCCTTCACGCTTAAGGGCGTCACGCTGCGCAACCGCATCGCGATGTCGCCGATGACCATGTACCGGTCGATCGACGGCAAGATGACCGATTTCCACATCATGTTGATGGGCTCGCGCGCTGCGGGTGGATTCGGTCTGGTGTTCCCCGAGCAGATCGCGATCACGCCGGATGGCCGCACCGGCACGCACTGCGCCGGGATCTACAACGATGATCAGATCGAGGGTCTGTCGCGGGTCGCATCGATCATCAAGGACATGGGGTCGGTGCCGGCGATCCAGCTCGGCCATACCGGCCGCAAGGGCAGCGAGATGAAACCGTGGGAGGGCAAGCGCCAGTTGCCGCCCGATCATCCCGACGGATGGCAGGTGCGCGGCCCGTCGGCGATCACCTATGGCGGCCGCTACACCTATCCCGTGCATGAGCTGACGGTCGAAGAAATCAAGGACATCCACCGCGCTTACGCGAGCGCCGCGCAACGGGCACTTCTGGCCGGGTTCGAGTGGCTGGAGATGCATTTTGCGCACGGCTACCTCGGCGCCAGCTTCTTCTCTCCGCTGGCCAACCAACGTACGGATGAGTACGGCGGCAGCCTGGAAAACCGGCTCCGCTTCCATCGCGAGGCATTGGATGCGGTTCGCGCTGTGTGGCCCGAACGCCTTCCGCTCACGATGCGCCTCGGTTCGGATGACTTCAACGAGGATGGCGTGCAGTTCGACGATGCGGTCTGGGCCGTCGGGGTTCTGAAGCAGCACGGGCTCGACCTCGCCGACCTTAGCCTTGGGATGAACACCGATGACATGAAAGACGTTCCGTTCAATCAGGTGGCGTTCATGGTCGAGCGCGGTAGCCGGGTCCGGCGCGAGGTCGGTATTCCGGTGGGCGTGAGCTGGAATCTCGGGTTGCCGGCTGTGGCCGACCGCGTGATCCGTCAGGAGTTGATCGACTTGGTCTTGCTGGGCCGGCCGGCCCTGGCTAACCCGCACTGGCCGGTCTGGGCCGCACGCGAACTGGCGCACAACGATCCGTTTTCGCTGATCCCTCAGGACTGGTCCTGGTGGCTGCGTAACCGGCCCGGCCCGGAAGGATCGCTTGGCTGGCCTTCTGCCTCAGGCAATGCCTGAGCGGCTGGAGCGTGTGTGGGCAAGTTGAAGATGAACGACACGGGGCGCGGCGCCCTTGCCCCGCACCTCCGCCTCCTCAAAATCGGCGGCGGTAATCGCCCGGTCGAGCGCGGCGCGTAGTTCCTTCGCTGTATCCAGCGTCAGCTCAATCCCGGCCCGCGCCTCGGGGCCGAGGGCCGCGTTGAGGAAATCCAGCGTGATGACGTCGCCCAGCGGCGCATGGCGCGCGTGGTCGTAGGCGACCACCGCCTGCGATAGCGGGAACCATTGGTCCCCGCGTTTCGCCATACCCTCGGCGCGTGCGATCTCGATGATCGACGTGCACATGTCCCGGCCTCCTACTTCGAGAGATATTTGCCGAAGAACGCGAATATCTTGTTCCAGCCGTCCATTGCTTGTTCGGGGCGGTAAAGCGGGCGGTGCCAGTAGAAGAAGCCGTGGCCGGCGCCGTCGTAGCGGTGGAACTCGTAAGTCTTGCCTTGCTTCTTCAGCTCGGCCTCGTGCTGGTTCACCTGTTCGGGACTCGGTGCGCGGTCGTCGTTGCCGAACAGGCCCAGCAGCGGGCAGCTCAGGCCGGCAGTCATGTCGATCGGCGCGACTGGCTTTTTCTCGTTGAGCTCCGCCGCGCCCATCACCACGCCACCGCCCCATTGTTCCACGACGGCATCGATGCCGGTCTTCTGGCAAGCATAGATGAAGGCGTGCCGTCCGCCGGAGCAGGAACCGATGAGGCCGACCTTGCCGTTGTGGTTCGGCTGCGCGCGCATCCACTTCACCGCGGCTTCCGTATCGCCTACCATCTGGGCGTCGGGAATGCCGCCGTCGGCGCGCACCTTGGCGGCGACATCGTCCGGGTCGCCCTGCCCCGAGCGTTCATAAAGATTGGCGCAGATCGCGAGGTAGCCATGGTGGGCGAACCGGCGTGCTGTCTCAATGTAGAACTCGCTCCAACCCGGAAGATGGTGGATCAGCACGACGCCCGGAAAAGGGCCGGGTCCGGATGGTTTGGCGACATAGGCGGTAATCGGGGTTCCATCGTGGCCATTGATGGTCACGTTCTCGCAGGTCATGCCTCGGTAGAATGACATCGATCGTCCTCCCTGTAGGTCTTGGGCCATAATTGGGGCCGTGATTGGGTCTCTGCGCCATCGCCGGCAAGCGGGGTGAACGTGCTTTACCGCCGGAGAGCGTCGCACAAGCAGTATTCGACGATCGCCTACTGGACGCAACACGAGGCAAGTGTTTGGAGCGTTGCATCCTGGCGCGGTTCGGTCAAAATCATCACAATCAACACACTAACCGGGAGGCCCCCTCTATGCGCCGTCGTGACCTGCTGAAAGCCGCGTCTGCTTTTGCCGCCGCCCCGGTGACTGCCCCCCTGGCCGCGCCCGCCCTGACGCAGGCCCAAAAGCCGCTGCGCTTCATTCCGCAGACCAATCTGACCGTGCTCGACCCGATCTGGACGACGGCTGTCACCACCTACAATCACGCATATATGGTTTATGATAAGCTGTACGGCTGGGACGGCACGCAAATTCGCCCGCAAATGGTTGAGGGGCACGAAATCTCCCCGGATGAACTCACCTGGACCTTCACCTTACGCGACGGGTTGAAATTCCACGACAACGAACCCGTCCTCGCCAGGGACGCCGCGCAATCGATCCGCCGCTGGGGATCGCGCGATTCTTTCGGCCAGGTTCTGATGCGCTATGTGAATGAGATCGTGACGCTGGACGACAAACGCTTTTCCATCCGCCTTAAAAAACGTTGCCCGCAGTTGCTGTTCGGGTTTGGTGCGCGTCAAAGCTTCATCATGCCCGAACGTTTCGCGAGCAAACCGGGCACCGAGCAGGTGACGGACCCGGTCGGTTCGGGGCCGTTTCGGTTTCTGAAGGATGAATGGGTGTCCGGCGTCAGTTGCGCCTATGCCAAATTCGATGGCTACGTGCCGCGAAATGAACCGCCCGCGTTCTTCGCCGGCGGCAAAACAGCGCATTTCGATCGGGTGGAATGGACGGTGCAGCCAGATCCCGCCACCGCTGCGGCCGCCTTGCAGAAGAACGAGGCCGATTGGCTGGAACAGCCGCTGATCGATTTGATCCCCATGCTCAACAAATCCAAGGGCGTATATACAAAAGTGCTCGATCCCGGCGGCTGGCTGATGTTCATGGTGATCAACCACCTGAACCCGCCGTTCGACAACCCGAAGGTCCGTCAGGCCATCATCGTCGCCCTGGATCAGCAGGCCTTCATCGATTCCGTGGTGGGCGATCAGCAGGAATTGTCTATCGTCCCGACCGGCCTGTTTGCGCCCACCATGCCGATGGCCAACACGGCCGGGCTGGAACGGCTGACCGGCCCCCGCGACATCGCCAAGGCGAAACAGATGATCGCCGAGTCCGGCTATAAGGGCGAACCGGTGATGATCATGTCCCCCGGCGACCAGCCGGCCTTGAAACAAATGTCGGAGGTGGCGGGCGACTTCTTCAAGACCATCGGCCTGAACGTCGATTTACAGACAATGGACTGGGGCAGCGTGGTGACCCGCCGAGCAAACCAGAATCCGGTGGATCAGGGGGGCTGGGGGGCGTTCATCACGGTCA
>JANXLQ010000204.1 GCA_025355085.1 Rhodopila sp. | reverse complement strand
TGCAATTCTGGGAAAGTCTAACGTTGGCAGCGCAAGGCGCAAGAGCAACCGGCGATGCGATGCGATTTTGGTTATCCGGTGGCTGCCATCCGGGTCTCTGTACCCAGCTTGGTGCGGACCGCCGCATAGGCAAGATTGATGGTTTTCAGCCGTTCCTCGGCATCGCGGCTGCCTCCGTTGGCGTCCGGATGATGCCGTTTGGCTAATTCCTTATAGCGGCTTTTTACCACGTCCAATGTGGTTGGCCAGGACAAGCCGAGCGCTTCCAGGGGGGCACGCAACTCCGCCGGGGGTTTTTGCGGGTCTGGACGCTCCCGGTTTTTCATCCGCGCGGCACCCAGGATGTTCAGCGGGTCCTTCAGTTCTTCCTCGCTCCAGGCGGTGTGGCCCAGGCTGCCGATCGGCCAGGTTGGACGCTGCCAGGAGGTGTCGGCGCGGAGCTGTGCCTCCACTTCAGCGGGGGACATGCCTTTGTAGAAATCCCAACCGGCGTTGTAGGCGCGAACATGCTCCAGGCAGAACCAGTGGTAATCGTTCAGTGTGGTCCGGGACTTCGGCGCGCGGTACTCGCCGGCTTCGCTGCATCCGGGCATGTCGCAAGACCGGCCCGGAGGCGCGGCCGGGTCGGGTGCGTAGGCCCGGGGGCGCGTGGGGCGTCGCATCATAATGACTTTATGTGCGGCGGGATGGGTGGTTGGCAATGGTGGTTCGATGGGTTCGCAGCGGTTTTTGGACACGGCTGCGATGCGCGTCGCGTAAGAGGGTCATGGTGCGGCCTGAATGTTCGGCGGCAGTCTCCATGGCGGTAAAGCAACCATCATACGATGGCGCTTTGCCCTCCGAACTGAAACACGTTGGCCGGCTCGTCGGTGAATTCCCATGATCGATTTAGGTGCCCAACCATCTCCTCGACATAAGGCGCCGTGGCGCAAAGCTGCTCGAAGTGATTTTCTCGCACCGCGAAACCGGCGCGCTTACAAAGCGCCGCGATCTCATCCCGCCGCGCCGAACCGATCTCGGCCTTCGCAGGTTCGGGAATCGGAGGGGCGGGCAGGGGTGCCGCGCCGGCGGTTAGCAAGGGACGCCGGCGCTTCCAGGGAGTCGCGTCCTCGTAGGCCTTCGCCACCCGCAGCACCATCGCGTCGGCGAACGGCCGTCCGGCGACCTGCATGGACAGCGGCAAGCCGTCGCCGGTAAACCCAATGCACTGCACCAGTGCCGGTCCGCCCGTCACGTTGAACGGCGTCGTCAGCGAATTGCGCTGCCAGAAATTGATCGTCCGCCAAGCGTCCAACCGAGCCGCGGGTCCTGGACCGGCGGTCACCAGAACGTCGTAACGATCGTATAATGGCGCCATTTCCGCGATCATCGCCCGGCGCTGCCGCGACGCCTGCATATAATCAGCCCCGCCGATCAGCAACGCACCAAGCGCCCGCCCAAGGAAATCGGCGCCGAAATCATTCAGGCGGGTGCGCAGCACCGGCTCGTGGACCGACAGAAGTTCGGTCTCCGCCCCGGTAATCTTAACGGCATGGTAATCGGAGGCTGGTCTTATCCGAGCGTCCTCGATCGTTGCGCCAAGCCCTCGCAGCACGTCGTAGGCTTGCTCCAACGCGGCTTTTACCGAGTCGGCCACGGGAACGTCGTCCTCGTACAGATGCCGCAGAACGCCGATCCTCAGCCCCTTCACCCCGGCGTTCAG
This sequence comes from Rhodopila sp., assembly GCA_025355085.1. Classification (GTDB taxonomy): domain Bacteria; phylum Pseudomonadota; class Alphaproteobacteria; order Acetobacterales; family Acetobacteraceae; genus Rhodopila. The sequence goes on along the minus strand of JANXLQ010000204.1, from coordinate 12,726 downwards.
GTCCGCCCGGTAGTTCGGCACAATACGCCCGGCGCTGGCAGGGTCGTTCGGATCGTGACCGGCTATCGCCTGCAACATGATCGCGCAGTCCTCGACCGTCCAGGTCATCGGCCCGGCGTGGTCGTAGCTAAAACTGTTCGTGAAGACCCCTGACCGGCTGACCAGTCCGTAAGTCGGTTTCAGCCCCACCAGCCCGCACAGCGCCGCCGGATTGCGGATCGAACCGCCGGTATCGGAACCCAGCGAACCGGGCGCCAAACCGGCCGCCACGCTGGCGCCGGAGCCGCTGGACGATCCGCCGGTGAAGTGTTCGCGATTCCAGGGATTCCGCGCCACCGGCCAGGGCAGATCGAACGACGGGCCGCCGTGGGCGAATTCATGGGTGGACAGCTTGCCCAGCAGCACCGCACCGCCGTCATACAGCTTCGTCACCGTTGTGGCATCGAAGCCCGGTACATAATCGGCCCGGGTGCGGGAATGGCAGGTCGTGCGGATACAATCGGTGCAGTAGATGTCCTTGAGAGCGAACGGAATCCCGTGCATCGGGCCGCGATACCGGCCGGCGACAATCTCCGCCTCTGCCATTTTTGCCTGCCCCAGGGCGCGGTCGGCGGTGACCGTCAGGTAGGCATTCAACTGCGGATCGAACGCCTCGATGCGGTCCAGATACGCCTGAGTCAGCTCTACCGGCGAGAGATGGCGCTGCTCGATCAGCCGGGAGGCGTCGGCGATAGAAAGATAGTGCAGATCGGTGGACGGACGCGCGGCGTCGTCGGGCATAACAGATGTCTCCCACACAGCGGCGTTTCCCTGGTCGCTATCCTCGCCGGATGTGTGCAGAAGTTTCGCCCATCCGGTCGCAAGCGCAAGAGGCACCATCGTGTCCGGTGTGCGTTGTGACGAAAGATCGCTTAGAAAACCGATGCAACAGCGACTGGAGCAAGACCGTGCGGCGAGACAGTATTCTGGCGATCTGGGGCGGCGGCTTCGTGCTGGCCGTGATGCTGTACGTGATCGGCCCGGACCGGTTTATCGACGTTTGCTTGGCCGTTATCGACGCAATCGACGCCGCTTTCCATAACATGCTCCTGGCGCTCGGTGCCCAGACCTACGGAGTGGTCCGCGCCTTCGCCATCGCAATCTACGTCGTCTTCGCCGTGCTGGCCGTTCTGGCATCGCAGCGCGGACATCGCGGATTTGGCGCGCTGGTGGTGGTCACCGCGGTCTTCCTGATGTTGGTGTGGCGACCGTATGCCGTTTACGCCGCCCCGATCGGCCGTTGGATAGCCGCCCTGGCGCTGGTCGTTGCGGGTGCGGTGATGATGACGCAGCGTCTGACCGTGCCGCCGCCCCGCCGCAATGGCCCCCCGCCGCCGTATCCCCCCGGAGGGCTTCGGTGAGCATCTTGGCGTCGGATGGAGCGTCCCGCCCGCAGCAGGCCGCGAGGGCTGTGTTGGCGTTGCTGTTGGTATGCCTGGGTATTTGGACATTGCACCGGTATCTGCCCGCCCTGATTTGGGCAGCTATTCTGGCGATCGCTGTGTGGCCGTTATTTCAGCGCGCCCTTCGCCGCTGGCCGCCGGGAAAGCATAACATCCTGCTGCCTTCCGTGTTCACCCTGGCCCTGGCGCTGATGTTCCTCGTTCCGATGGTGCTGGTCGCCGTCCAGGCAGGGAAAGAAATACACATCCTTTACGAGAGTATCGATAAAGCCAGGACCGACGGCATTCCCGCCCCGGAATGGCTCGGTCACCTGCCAGTGGGAAGTCAGCAGGCGACGGGCTGGTGGCAAGACAATCTGACCAATCCGGACTCCGCCAAAGCATTGCTGCAAAAGGCGCGGCAGTCCGAGTTTGTTACGAACAGCCGTGAACTGGGGGGCGAGATTGTCCACCGTGTCGTGCTGTTCGGGTTCACTCTGCTGACGCTGTTTTTTCTGTTCAGGGACGGCGACCGGGTCGGAGAGCAATTAAAGCAGGCCAGTGAGCGCGCCTTCGGTCCCGCCGGTGAACGCGTCGGCCGGCAAATGATCGCGTCGGTTCATGGCACGGTCGATGGACTGGTGCTGGTCGGCCTGGGTGAGGGCTTCATCATGGGCGTCGGCTACGTCATTGCGGGCGTGCCCCACCCCACGCTGTTCGGCCTGTTCACCGCCATCGCCGCCATGGTGCCGCTCGGCGCCCCGCTGGTGTTCGGAATCGCGGCAGCACTGTTGCTGGTCCAGGGTTCGATGGTCTCCGCCATCGCGATTGCAGCCGTCGGCATGGTGGTAACGTTCGTCGCCGATCATTTCGTTCGTCCCACATTGATCGGCAGCGCCACACGGTTGCCGTTCCTTTGGGTGTTGCTCGGTATTTTGGGCGGCGTGGAAACCTGGGGGTTGCTGGGGCTGTTCCTGGGTCCCGCGGTGATGGCCGCGTTGATGTTGCTGTGGCGGGAATGGACCGGCCGTCAGGGGACTTTTGACACCTGATAGCAGGTGTTCCGCCCGAGGGTGGATGGCGACCGCGACCGTCAACAGTTTATCTATCCCCACCGCAAGGATTCCGGCTTAGTGCGGCGGACCCATAATATGGTACGGTGCCGCACTAATAGTTCGTCAGATTTCCGTAAGCCGAGGCCGGTGTTTCAGCTTTACGAAGCTGAGCCACCAATTCGGGATCGCGAAACCGCCGGGTTATGGCGGCCAGCGCTGCGACGTGCGGCGTTGTCGTTTCCGCTGGAATCAGCAGCGCGAAAACAAGTTTGACCGGTTTGCTATCGATTGCCTCGAAATCAATGGACTTCGATAGCCGCATGAACATGCCAAGATACAAGTTCAGGCCTTCAATGCGAGCATGCGGAAGGGCAAAGCCGGAGCCTAGCCCGGTGGAACCGAGTTGCTCCCTTGCCGATAATGCGGCTTCCACGGCCTGCGGTTTTACCGCCGGTAATAACCGGCCGAACTGCCGTGCGATCTCGGCGATCAGTTGCGGTTTATCGCGAGACCGGACATCGAGAATAACCCGGTCGGGCGTGAGAAATTCGGTAATTTCCATGCGGATCGTCAGCCCTGGTCGGTGATCCGCAACCGGTAGCCAACACCGGTTTCGGTCTGAATGTGAACCGGCCGTTCCGGATCGGCTTCGATTTTTTGGCGGAGTGCTCGTATATAGATACGAAGGTATTGCACGTCGGTGTCGGCCGTCCATACCTCCCGCAGGATCATCTTGTGAGTCAGCACCTTGCCCGCGTGCTGCACCAACAGACGGAACACGGCGTATTCGCGAGGTGAAAGCTTCACCTCCTCACCGCGGACGGTCACGATCCGGCGTACCAGATCGACTGTCAGGTCGCCGCTGCGGAACACCGGCGTCTCACCCTCTTCCTGTAACCGATGGCGCTGAGCGGCCCTGATCCTGGCCAGAAGTTCGTCGATGCCAAATGGTTTTGTTACGTAATCGTCGGCGCCGAGATCCAGCGCATCGACCTTCGCGGCCTCATCGTTGCGGCTGGACAGAACGATGATTGGTATCGACGATCCGGCGGCGCGGATGCGGCCGATGACGTCGGACCCGTCGATATCAGGAAGCCCAAGGTCCAGAACGATCAGGTCGGTAGCTTTGCGGCGAGCAACATCCACGGCCGGCAAACCGCTTTCGAGTTCACTCACAACATATCCCTGGCTGGACAGACCGGCGCGCAGGAAACGTCGGATCGCCGGCTCATCATCGACCACCAATACCCGAAGTGGCCCGGCGCTCATAGTGTTGTTTCCTCTTCCGGCAGCAGCGCGTTGATCGGGACGGGCAGGGCGATGACGAACATGGCGCCCGGACGATCCGAGCGATTCACGGCTGTTATGGTGCCGTCCATCGCTTCGACGAATCCGCGGCAGATCGCAAGGCCTAATCCGGTTCCCGCCCGTCTGCGATCGGCGCCGCCGGACCGGTAGAATTTTTCGAAGATGCGATCGACATCGTTGGGCGGAATGCCTTCGCCCTCGTCCATGATACGAAGCGTGACAGTATCTCCGTCGTGGTCGGCTGCGATGGTGATCGTGGTTCCGGTAGGTGCGTGTTTCGCGGCGTTGTCCAGCAGGTTGAACAGGACTTGTTCGAACAGCACCATGTCCAACGCCAGCATCGGCAGGTTGGCGGGCAGATCGACCTTTATCTGATGCGCGGCCAGGATTTGCGTTGTGCGTTGCAGAACCGCGCCGATCACATCGGACAGTTCGATTAGGCTGGTGCGCGGTTTCAGGGCGCCGGATTCCAGGCGTGTCATGTCCAGCAGGTTGCCGATGAAGCGGTTCAGCCGGTCGGACTCCTCAATGATGGTGCTTAACAGCGATTCCTTGGTCGCGGCGTCCAAGATCGCGTCCTGCGATCGCAGGCTGGTGGCCGATCCCAGGATCGACGCCAAAGGTGTCCGAAGATCATGGGAAATGGACGTCAGCAGGGCGGAACGCAGGCGGTCGGTTTCGACCTCCAACCTGGCGAGATGCAGGTCGCGGGCGAGGTTTACGCGCTCGATGGCAAGGGCAGCCTGATCCGCGAGCGCATCCAGCAGGCGTTGCTGGTCAGGTGTCAGCAGCGGGCCGGGGTCATCGCGGATGATGCCGACCACACCCAATGGCCCACGGCCTGTCCGCAAGGGCTGAAAAAGCCATTTCGCGCCCGGAAGCGTATCGGAGCCTCGGCCCGCGACGTGATTTTTCTCCCACGACCATTTGGCGGCGGCAAGGTCCGCGTCATCCAGCATATCCTCGGGCGGAAAGCCGGCACGGACAGAGATTGTGTCGTTGTCAGGCAGCAGCAGGACGACTCGGACTTTTAGCATCAGCGCGATCTGGTGCGCGGTTGCCCACAGCAGGTCGTCCAGGGTGATCGCTACGGCCAGCTTGCGACTGAACTGATACAAATCGTCGGTCTGGCGGGCGCGCAACCGGGCCGAGAGCGCCTGGCCCCTGACCCGAGCGGCAAGGTTGCTGGCGATGATCGCGACGACCGCGAAAAAGAACAGGGCGACGACGTTTTCCGGATCGGCGATGGTAAAAGTATAGATTGGGGGCAGAAAAAAGAAATTGTACGCCAGCATTGCGACGAAGGAGGCGAACAACGACGGGCCCAGGCCGTGCAGGACCGCGCCGATCAGAATCGCGGTCAAAAACACCAGCGCAACATTGGTGATCCCCAGCAACTGGTGCAGACCCATGCCGATGGGAATCGCCAGGGCTACCAGCACTGTGGTGACTACGAACGGCGACGCATCGAATTTCTGTGCGGCATCCGCTTTCGACGCAACCGCCTCGGCCTGCTGTCGTTCGGCCGGCACATCGATCACATGGATATTGATCCCGCCGGCCCGGTTGATCAGGCGCTGGGTGATCGAACCCAGCAGCCACTGAAGCCACCATGGCCGATCCGATTTCCCAACGATCAGGTGGGTGACATTGTTGGCGCGGGCGTAGTCGATGACGGAAGCCGCAACGTCCTGGCCGGGGATCAGCACTGGTTCCGCGCCTAGTTGCTGCGCCAGCCGTAACGCCTCTACCGCGCTTCCCTGATCCGAGGCGGTGGCGCGCGACGACCGGGTCGTTTCGACATTGATCGCGGTCCAGGGTGCGCGAAGCTGGTCCGCCAGACGTTTGGCGTGGCGTACCGTGGCGGTGGCCTTGCGGCCGCCCTGGATGCAGACCATCACACGCTCCCCGGCCGGCCAGGGGCCTTCGATGGCGTGGCTGCGCATGTAGTCAACCATTTGGTTGTCCACACGCTGCGCGGTGCGTCGCAGAGCCAGTTCCCGCAACGCGGTCAGGTTGCCGGGCAGGAAGTAATTGCGCACGGCGCGTTGGGCCTGTGCCGGGACATAGACCTTGCCGTCCTTCAGGCGTTGGATCAGGTCGTCCGGCGTCAGGTCGATCAGCTCGATATCGTCGGCCCGCTCGATCACCGAGTCCGGAACGGTTTCCCGAACGCGAATACGGGTGATCTTGGCCACAACGTCGTTCAGGCTTTCGACGTGCTGGATGTTCAGCGTGGTATAGACATCGATTCCGGCGGCAAGCAGCTCCTCAACGTCCATGTAACGCTTTGGATGCCGGCTGCCGGGTGCATTGGTGTGCGCGAGTTCATCGACCAGCACAAGGCGGGGGCGACGCGCCAGGGTCGCATCCAAATCCATCTCGGTCAGGGTGCGGTCGCGGTAGGCGATGCTCCGGCGCGGAACCATCTCCAAGCCAGTCGTCAGAGCGTCCGTCTCCGCTCGGCCGTGCGTTTCCACAATACCGACGACCACATCGATATTGTCCCGCCGCCTGGCCCGGGCGGCGGAGAGCATTTCGTACGTTTTCCCGACACCCGGTGCGGCGCCGAGGAATATCTTCAGGCGCCCCCGCTCGGCTTTCTCCGCCTCCCTCAACAACGCGTCGGGGGAGGGACGCCGGTCGGTATTCGTGTTTTCACCCATTCAGCCTGCTGCATCCAATGCGAGGTTCAACGCTAGCACGTTCACATGCGGTTCGCCGACAAGCCCGGCGATGCGGCCGGCGATGTGATCCTGGACCAGTTGCCGGACCTTGGCTTCGGGCAAATGACGGGCCTTGGCGATGCGCGGCACCTGGAACAGCGCGGCGGCCGGTGAGATGTCGGGGTCGAGACCGCTGGCGGAGGTCGTTACAAGGTCCATTGGAACCGGCGTGCCGGGGTTTTCGGCTGCCAGCTTGCCTGCGCCCTCCGTCACGCGATCCACCAAAGCTTTCGATGTCGGCCCGAGGTTGGACCCGCCCGAGTTGCCGGCGTTGTAGGGGGCCGGGATGGTCTTTGTCGCGTCGTTCGGGTCGGTGTCCGTGGTGGCGGACAGGCGGCCGTGGAAGTAATTTTCGCCGGTGAAGTTCTGGCCGATCAAGGCGGAGCCGATGACCTTGCCGTCACGCTGGATCAGGCTGCCGTTCGCCTGATATGGGAACAGGGCTTGCGCCACGCCAGTCATGGCCAGCGGGTAGGCGAGACCGGTCAGGATGGTCATGCAGACGATCATTGTGACGGCCGGACGGATATGTTGAAGCATATTCATTACTCCTGACAATCGGGATGGGACATTGCCTCTTGTGTCATGACCGGGCTTGACCCGGTCACCCACGACTTTCTTTCGTCGGACGTCAGCAAGGCGTGGGTGGCCAAGCCAAGCCCGGCCATGACGTCCGCGTAATGGTCACGTCGAGAGGGTTTCATGCCAGACCCAGCGCGGTCACCGCGAGGTCGATCAGCTTAATCCCTACGAACGGCGCCAAAATTCCCCCCAATCCATAGATCAGCAGGTTCCGTCGGAGCAGCGCGGCGGCGCCGATGGGACGGTATGGGATGCCTTTCAGCGCCAGCGGAATCAAGGCCACGATGATCAGCGCATTGAAGATGATCGCCGACAGGATCGCACTTTGGGGATTGCCCAGATGCATGACGTTCAACGCCTGTAGCCCCGGGTAAAAAGCGATGAACATTGCCGGGATCATGGCAAAGTATTTGGCTACGTCATTGGCGATGGAGAACGTCGTCAGGGCGCCCCTTGTCATCAGCAGTTGTTTTCCAATTTCGACAATTTCGATCAGCTTGGTGGGATCGCTGTCGAGATCGACCATGTTGCCGGCCTCGCGCGCCGCCATGGTGCCGGTGTTCATCGCAACGCCCACATCGGCCTGCGCCAGGGCAGGGGCGTCGTTGGTACCGTCGCCGCACATCGCGACCAGTTTGCCCTGCGCCTGTTCGTCTCGGATCAGTTTCAGCTTTGCCTCGGGTGTGGCCTGCGCCAGGAAGTCATCGACCCCCGCCTCGGCCGCGATGGCAGCGGCGGTCAGCGGATTGTCGCCGGTGATCATGACGGTGCGGATACCCATGCGGCGAAGTTCGCTGAACCGCTCCCGGATACCACCTTTGACGATGTCCTTTAGATAAATGACACCCAGTAGTTTGCCGTCTTTCGCGACGGCTAAAGGCGTACCGCCGGCCTTGGCGACATTTTCGGCAATGGCAGTCAGTTCCTTCACGGCGGCATCGGAGCGCAAGGCTGTCATCGCTCCGCCGTTCCGTTCGGGTTGCTGCACCCAGTTCAGCACCGCATCGACCGCACCTTTGCGAATAGAGGAATGATCGAAATCGATGCCCGACAATCGGGTGTGCGCCGAGAACGGAACAAAATGCGCGTCCAGCGGCGCCATATCGCGGCCCCGGATATCGTATTTCTCCTTGGCAAGCACGACGATGGACCGGCCTTCGGGCGTTTCGTCCGGCAGTGACGACAACTGCGCGGCATCGGCTAACTCGCGGGCGCCGACACCGGTCAATGGATAAAACTCGGTCGCCTGACGATTGCCGAGCGTGATCGTGCCGGTTTTGTCGAGCAGCAGCGTATCGACGTCGCCCGCCGCTTCGACCGCGCGTCCGGACATTGCCAGGACGTTGAACCGCACCAGACGGTCCATGCCGGCGATACCGATAGCCGACAGCAGCGCCCCGATGGTGGTCGGGATCAGTGCGACGAACAGCGCCACCAGGATAACGACCGAGATCGTCCCACCTGCGTAAGTAACGAAGCTGGGGATGGTCGCGACCGCGAAAACGAAGATGATCGTCAGGCCGGCGAGCAAGATGTTCAGTGCGATTTCGTTCGGGGTTTTCTGGCGTTCGGCGCCCTCTACCAACGCGATCATACGATCCAGGAAGGTAGAGCCCTGTGCCGCGGTGATCCGCACCTTGATCCAGTCCGACAGTACCCGCGTGCCGCCGGTCACCGCCGAACGGTCACCGCCGCTTTCACGGATTACCGGGGCGGATTCGCCGGTGATTGCGGATTCATCGATCGATGCGATGCCCTCTATCACCTCGCCGTCAGACGGGATCAGTTCGCCGGCGGCTACCAGCACAAGGTCGCCTTGCTTTAAGTCCGGGGCGGCGACCGTTTCTGTGCCGTTAGCAGTAATCCGGTTGGCCATAGTGTCCGTGCGGGCACGCCTTAATGTGGCGGCCTGGGCCTTGCCGCGGCCTTCCGCCACGGCTTCGGCGAAGTTGGCGAACAGGACGGTGATCCACAGCCACAGAATTATCTGGAAGGTGAAGCCCAAATGCGCGCCGCCGGATAGCAGGTCACGCAGGAAGATGACGGTGGTCAGGGTCGCGACGACCTCCACCACGAACATCACCGGATTACGAACCATTAGGCGAGGATCTAGCTTCATAAGTGCCTGGCCAATGGCGGGGACCAGAATGGACGGGTCCATCAGGCTGGATTTGGCGTCGCGGGAGCGAGTGCGGGTTTCCATTGTCAGAGACCTCAGTAGGTTGTGCCGGCGAGCATGGACAAATGTTCGGCGACGGGCCCCAGGGCGAGGGCGGGCAGAAAAGTCAGACCGCCGGTGATCAGAATCACCCCTATGACCAAGCCGACGAACAGCCCGCCATGGGTAGGAAAGGTACCAGCCGAAACCGGCACGATCTTTTTGGCGGCCAACGATCCGGCGATGGCAAGCATCGGCACGATCATCAGGAAACGACCTATGAACATCGCCAGGCCCAGGGTGGAATTCCAGAACGGCGTGTTGGCGGACAGTCCGGCGAAGGCGCTGCCGTTGTTGGCGGTAGCAGAGACATAGGCATACAGCGCCTCTGAAAACCCGTGCGGTCCTGCGTTCGACAAAGCCGTCAGGCCGGGTTGGATGACCACCGCCAATGCGGAAAAGCCCAGCATCGAAAGCGGCACGATCAGGATCGCCAGCATGGCCATCTTAACCTCTTTCGCCTCCAACTTCTTGCCGAGGTATTCGGGAGTGCGTCCGACCATCAGGCCGGCCACGAACATCGCAACGATGACGAACAGCAACATGCCATACAAACCCGATCCCACGCCGCCGAAGATGATTTCGCCGAGCATCATGTTGATCATTGGGATCATGCCACCGAGCGGGGTTAGGCTGTCGTGCATGGATGAGACGGCGCCGCAGGAGGCATCGGTGGTGATCGTTGCGAACAGCGCCGAGTTGGCGATGCCGAAACGGACTTCCTTGCCCTCCATGTTCCCACCCAACTGATCCAGCGGCAGGTGTGCGAACAGCGGATTGCCGGCAGCTTCGGACCAGTAAAGAACGGCGGTTCCGGCGAGGAACAACAGCGCCATAACAGCGAAAATCGCCCAGCCTTGGCGTTGGTCGCCAACCATGCGGCCGAAAACATTTGTCAGTGCCGCGCCGATCGAGAATATCAGCAGAATCTGAATCAGGTTGGTCAGGGCCGTCGGGTTTTCGAACGGGTGGGCGGAGTTGGCGTTAAAGAAACCACCGCCGTTGGTGCCAAGCATCTTAATCACCTCCTGCGAGGCGACCGGGCCTTGGGCAATGAGTTGCTTGCCGCCCTCCAACGTCGTGACATCGGTATAGGCAGACAGGTTCTGCGGCACGCCCTGCCAGACCATGATCAGGCCTACGACGATGCAGATGGGTATCAGAATATAAAGTGTGCCGCGGGTCATATCGACCCAAAAATTGCCGACGCTGTTTGTCGAACGGCGACTGAAACCCCGGATCAGGGCCAAAGCAAGCGCGATACCGGTCGCCGCACTAACAAAATTGTGGACGGTCAGACCCGCCATCTGCACCAGGTAACTGAGCGTGGTTTCCGGAACATAGGACTGCCAATTTGTATTCGTTACGAAACTGACAGATGTGTTGAACGCCAAATCGGGTGACACCGCATCGAGGTTTTGCGGATTAAATGGCAATACTGCCTGCAAACGCTGAAGTCCGTACAGGACTGCAAACCCCACGAAACTGAACGTCAGCATGGCGATAGCGTAGGTAACCCAGTGCTGTTCTTCGGCATCGTTGATGCCGGAGAGGCGGTACAGGCCGCGCTCCAGCGGTCTAAGCACCGGGCTAAGAAGTGTTCGCTCGCCTGCGAACACGCGTGTCATATAGCCCCCCAGCGGTTTGGTGAGAAGCGTAAGCAGAACGCAGTAAAATGCAATCTGCAACCAGCCATTGATTGTCATGGGAGTTGGATTCCGCCGAAATATCTTGTGTCGCGTTCAGTCGGGACTCGACGTAGTTAGTCGCGCGCTTTTCGAGTGTCCTTGACTAGAACCGCTCGGGTTTAATGAGTGCGACGATAAGGTACGCCAGAAGAAAGACGGTCACGAAGCCGCCCAGAACGTAGTCCAGCACCATTGGAGTGGCTCCTACAGATGATCGCAGGCATAAGCGTACAAGGCGCAGACGGTTAGAAAGGCGGCGCCTGCCGCGAGAAAAATCAGGTCAGGCATTGATTGCTCCTGTCATCCGTAACCGGGGCGCGTGCTCCGTTAGGCTGAGGAGATAAGGCGGTGGAGCTATAGAAGCCATGCGAGTTGGACCGCACCAATATAGTATTCCCATATAAACGGTGGTGGCCGGCCTAATGCGGCCCGATGGAAATATCCCTCGGCAAGGGCCGAATAGCATTGATATCAATCAAACACTTCGGAATCTGGCAGCGACCCCGGGCAAGCACCTCTGGTCGAAGCCCGCAACCCGTGACAAGCTTCACCCATCGAAGAAGTGGGGAACGAACATGGTGACCTTGGGCAGCGGCGACTATATCTACGAACCGGTCGAGGACTGGGCGAAACTTCCGCCCGGCTGGACGTTCAAGGAAATCGGCGGCATCGGCGTGGACAGCAAAGACAATGTCTATGTCTTCAACCGTGGCGAACACCCGATGATCGTGTTCGACCGCGATGGCAACTTCCTGCGGGCCTGGGGCGAAGGCCTGTTCCCGCGCGCACACGGCGTGTTCGTGGCTCCGGACGAGACGTTGTGGCTGACCGACGACGGCGATCACACCGTGCGCCAGTGTACCACAGAGGGAAAAGTACTGCTGACACTTGGCACCTCCGGAAAACCGTCATCTTACATGAGCGGCGATCCGTTCCACCGCTGCACCCATACCGCGATGTCTCCCCGGGGCGACATCTACGTCTCCGACGGCTACGGCAACGCTCGGATTCACAAATATACCCCCGATGGGCGGTTGATTTTGTCCTGGGGCGGCTCCGGCGCCGATCCCGGCGAGTTCAACATCGCGCACAACATCACCTGCGATGCCGATGGCTGGGTCTATGTCGCAGACCGGGAGAATCATCGCATCCAGGTGTTCGACGGTAACGGCCGTTACGAGACGCAGTGGAACAACCTGCACCGGCCATGCGGTATATTCATGCCGGGCGGGAAATGTCCGGTTTGTTATGTCGGCGAACTGGGTCCGGGGCAGCGGGTCAACCGCGATGCGCCGAATCTCGGGCCGAGGGTCACGATCCTAGATAATACCGGCAAGAAGCTGGCTCGTCTGGGCGGTTTGTGCGCCGGATTGGGCGCGGATCAGTTCATGGCGCCGCATGGCCTGTGTGTGGACAGCCGTGGTGACATCTATGTGGGCGAAGTGTCCTGGACGCAGTGGCCGCAGTTGTTCCCGAACGACCCGATGCCGGTGAATTTGCGGTCGTTGCGGAAATTCAGAAAGATGGGGTAGGGGCCGTTCGAGGCGCTTGAACCTCATTAGATCAAACGCGATGCAGGACACATTCCGCTCTGCATTTGGCAATTGCACGTCACTGTGCCACCCGGGCATCGCTTTGTCGTATGTAATTGGATATAGCGCCGGATGCTCGGTTGAAGGGGCGCGGCGTTGGTGCCGTGTCTCGCCGCCTGCCGGTTCAGACCCACGA
>JANXLQ010000193.1 GCA_025355085.1 Rhodopila sp. | reverse complement strand
ATATTCGCCGGCCTTCATCGCGTCGAACGATGTAAATCGCCGGATCGGAAATCGTTGGGTTCGGTCCATCGAGGCAATCCCCCGGCTGATGGCGAATGAGGGTGGGCTTAAATATCCAGGTCCCTGAACATCGCAGCAAGGTCGGCGAACCGCTTACCCTTGCCTTCATCTAGTTCCTTCATAGCGTTACGGGTTTCAGTGTTCGGCGTCTTCTCGTCAGAGGGGGGCGATGACGGGCTGGTTTCTGCGGCTGCGGCGTTCCGCGCGGCGGCGATTACACGACGGAAAACGGGGGCTGCGTATAGAGGACGTTCGCATAACAGGAGCGTCTTTGCAGCGGTTTCTCCGTTGGGATCGGCTCGGATCGCTATGATCAGCGGCACCCAATCGGGCATCCGGCCGCGGGCGAGGATGTCCTCGATCGCGGCCAGGGTGAACTCTGTGTGGTTGAGGTGGCGGTGGTGCATTGGATTTCGAGGGTTAGGTTCTGCGGTGGTTCGGATCAGGGGCGGGTGGTTTCCTTGATACCGATGGTCGGCACCCCGGCGCTGGGCCGAACCTATTTAGAGTCCGCTGCCGAGGCTAACCGGCGACAGACCTCGGCCACGTGCAAGCTCTGCTGCCTGAGCCATTCTTGTCTTGATGGCGGCAACAGATTCAACACGACATAGATACTCTCCCTCGATGTTGGTGAGACAATCGAGTCCGTGTCCAAACTCTCGGTTCCAGAAGTCGGCAAGTTCTGATCCATGCTTCTCATATAGCATATTCAGCGTCTGATTGCGAACAGCTATTTGCCGAGCCTCCCGCGTTTCGGTTAGCGCCGTCATGGCGAGGACTTTCCCGCCATTATGTTCTATAAAACCGCACAGATTGGCGAACGTGCCGCCGAATCCGACATGGTCATCGACCAGAATGTAGTCGGCTCTGGCGATAACATCCCCGATAAATTTCGCGGGCGTTACCAGCCGGTGCCAGCCATCGGCTTTGGTGTGACCCACCTTGTTCGCCTGGAGGATTTTTCCGGCAGCCACACTCAGGCCGAGGCGCAAAGCAAGCGATTGTGCCATGGCATCCGGAATGGCGTTGAATCCGGCAACCTCGTCTGCGGTAATGGGCAACAGAATAGGCTGCCGGCCGGCTAAAAGATGATCGAGCCGTTCCGTTTCGTCTTGGGACAGGAGGGTTTCAACACGGCAGGCGCTTCCTCCGTAGCCGAAGCTTGCCAAGCCATCGATCCCATCCTCCTGGTACAGTTGGTATTAGGACCGGATCGTGTCGTCGTCGAGGAACAGTACTTTAGCCACCGCCTCGCAGGTCATGCCATCATCCAGCAGCGCCAGCGCATTGGCCCGACGTGCTAGCCGGTGCGCCGCAGAGCCGTCACGAGCGAGTTCGATCAGGTCTTTGCGGGATTCAGGGTCAAGGAAGCCGCCGTGGATCATGAAGCGGAGCAGAATCCTGGGGCGGGTGATTCGCAAGCGATTTTTGCGGGTTCTGACGGAGTCGGGGTA
>JANXLQ010000180.1 GCA_025355085.1 Rhodopila sp. | reverse complement strand
AAACGGGTTCGGTCGTTCGATTTCGGTTGGTTGTGGCAAACCGGAGGCAACGCGCGGGCGAGACTTGCGCCCGTGGCCTGGCAGTGGTCCCGGATGACCCCGGGATAATCGGCATTGCCTGTGGCTGATCGTTCTTTCGACTTCACGCAGAGGTCGCAGGGAAGATTTTTTAGGGCCTGCGGCCAAAATCAGAATCGCTTGGACGATGCGGAATTCAGATTGTTGCGACGACAATCTTAACGATCGATCTGCCGGATGCTTGAAAATCTTCTCTACGGCCTCTGCGCGGCGCCCTGCGAACTCTGCGTGAAGTCTGTGGTTTATACCAAACCGCATTGATATTGACGTACCGCCATCCAATCCGTCATGCCGGCGAAGGTCGGCATCCACGTCTTTTGTTCGTCCAAACTAACGACATAGATGGAGCGCCTTCGCGCACCATGACGATGCGAGGGCGGCCGGCGGTATGTCAACGTCAACGCCAATTGGTATTATTGCGGATATTGTCCCCTCGGTTAACTCTCCGTTAACCAAAAACCCGCGTTTACGACGGCTTTGAACACGCGCGGATGTGGCCAGACCCCGCCATGATATAAATGGACAAAGGCCGCGCGCGACTCGGGCAACTACCCAATCAACCGATTGATCGCGCCGCGCTGACCTCCAGCCATGTACTCTGGTAGGTCGCACCCGCGCCCATATCCGTATAGCCGTCTGCGCACAGCATGTTCACCGTGCCTCCCGCAGCTTCCTCGTCGGGGCGTTGACCCGGCACCAGAACCACACCGGGCTGGACTTCGTCGCGAACCCGTAGGCGCAACGACACCTGACCGAGACCGTTGTGTAAGCGAACTGCTTGGCCGTCGGTCAGGCCTCGTGAGGCCGCATCTTCGGGATGCAACACCGCGTAGGGCACGCCCTCTCGTTCACGCAAGAACGCCACGCCGGAAAAGGCAGTATGGCTCTGGAAATATCCCGGCGTGGTCAACAACCTAAGCGGATACGCGGCCACCGGCTCTGCCACCCAGTCCGGCATTGGCGGCAGACCCTGATCCGCCAACGCTTGCGAGTAGAACTCCAACTTGCCTGATGGCGTGCGGAACTGCTGACCGGAACGACCTGCGATCGACACCGCCACCCCATTCAGCAGCGTCTTCGGATCGGCCTTCACGTCCGCACCCCGGAACAATTCCTTCATGATCTCCGGCGGAGTCATGCTGAACACCGGATCGGCAACCCCCATCCGAGCCGCCAGCGTCTGTGTCAGCCGCAGGTTCGACCATGCCTCACCCAACGGCGCCACCACACGCTGCCCATACTGCATGTAGTATGTTCCGTAGCTACGGTAGAAATCCTCCGTTTCCAGGTAGGTCGCCGCCGGCAGCACGATATCGGCATAACGGGCGGTGGCGGTCATGAACGGGTCATGCACGACGGTAAACAGATCCTCACGTGCCAGACCGGCGCGGATTTTCCCGGTATCCGGGTTCGTGACGGCCGGGTTGTTGGCGGCGATAAACAGTGCGCGGATTGGCGCGTCACCGGCCGCCAGCAATGCCTCGCCCAATTTCAGGTGGTTGACGGTGCGCGCTACCGCCGGACCCGAGGGTTTCCGCACGGCGTTGTAATTCAAATCGAACGACGCGGCCGTGGCCACGATCGCGCCGCCGCCGTAACGGCCGTACGCTCCGGTGACGCCCGGCAGCAAGGCCACGGTGCGCAGGTTCTGACCGCCATGGACGTAGCGGCTCATTCCGAAACCGATGCGCATAAACGATTTGCGGGCGGCCCCGTACATCGCCGCGAAACGCTCTATATCCGCAACCGGCAGACCGGTGATCTCGGCTGTCCGTTCGGGGGTAAAACGCGGCAGGACATCGCGCTCCACCTGATCGAAGCCCAACGTGTGGGCCGCGAGATACGCCCGATCGGCCAGACCGTCGCGCACCAGGATGTGCATCACCCCTAGCGCCAGGGCCGAATCGGTTCCGATCCGAATGGGCAGATAGAAATCCGCCGCCCGGGCCGTGCGGGTCCGTCGCGGATCGATCGCCACCAGCTTAACGCCGCGTTTGCGGGCCTGCTCGATCTTTGCCCACAGATGCACATTGGTGGCGTGCAGGTCCGATCCCCAGGAGATGACAAGGTCGGACTCCACCACCGATTCCGGGTCAGCACCGCCAATCGGGCCGACGGTCGCCTCCCACGCCGCGTCGGCACAGGAATCGCAGACGGTGCCACCGAGCAACCGGCTGGTGCCGAGGGCGTGGAACAGACCGTTGGTAAGGCCGCGATTGATCTGGCCCTGATGGGCGCTGTAGGCGTAACCAAGGATCGCTTCGGGGCCGGACTCGGCGATGATGCCGCTCCAGCGGGCGACGATCTCATTCAGCGCCTGTTCCCAGGTTATCGGCTCGAATGAACCGCTGCCTTTCGGGCCGATCCGCCGCAGCGGAGTCGTCAGACGCTCCGGCGAATACACCAGGTCCATGTCGCGGTTGACCTTGCCGCATGCGAACCCGGCGGTGAACGGATGATCCGGGTCGCCCTGGATGCGTACGATCCGGCCGTCCTCGACGTGCGCGAGCAAGGAGCACATATCGGGGCAATCATGTGCGCAGACGGTTCGGATGGTGGCCACTTGAGTTCTCCGGATGACGGTTGCGTGACTTTAGTCCGTACGCACGCTGTTTGGGAAAGACCGCTTGCATTGTCATGCAATGGACCGTTCAACAGGAACGAACCATGGCTCTATAAGCAGACCATACAGCAGCGGACGGTGATCTGGTGACTCTCGACGAACTCGCGCAATTCCTGAACTCTAACAGCGCACCTCAGGGCTGTATGGATCTGTCCGAACTGGACGGTTTCCTTGCCGGCCTGGTCGCCGGGCCAGAGGTCGTGCCACAGGAAGAATGGCTGGCCGAAGTCTGGGACAACGAAGAACCGGACTATGCCGATGAGGAGGAGCAGGAGGCGGTCGAGCAGGCCCTTGCTGACCGCTACGCCGCCATCGAGGCCGGCCTGGATGCCAACCCCTTAGCCTACACCGCGATCCTTTGGCAGGATGAGGCCGGTACGACGGTGGCCGAGGACTGGGCAGCCGGTTGCATGCAGGCGGTGACGTTGCGCGCCAACGCCTGGCAACCTGCTTTGGCGGATGAGGACGCGTCAGTGCTGCTGATCCCGATTGCCAGCCTCGCCGGCATGACGCTGCCCGCAGGCGAACGCGGCGGTCAGGCGATGTCGGATGAGGCACTGGACGGACTGATGCAGGATGCCGAACAGGTGCTGCCGGTCTGCATTCTGGGCCTGCGCCGGTTCTGGCAAGAGCGGGCCGCCGACAAGAAGATGGTTCGCCACTAACTGCGGAGCCGGCTTTCCCCAAAGTTGATAACGCCCATCGAAAACCGGCGCACCGTTCAGCCGTTGGGACGGCATGGCACGTTCCCGACTCACGCGGCCTTTGGTCTGGATAGGGATACCGCTCGCGCTGATTGTGGCACTGACCGCGCTCTGGGACTGGGATTGGTTCATCCCGATTGTCCAATCCCGGGCATCGGCCGCGCTTGGAAGGCCGGTCACGCTGTCCCATCTGCATGTGACGGCCGGGCGCATCGTTCAGGTTGTCGCTGACGACGTGGTGGTGGCGAACCCGCCGGACTGGCCGCATGAGGACGCGCCCTTCGTTGCCGTACGAAAGCTGACGCTTCAGGTTGAACCATGGGCTTATCTGCATGGTCAGGGTCTGGTCCTGCCGTTCATAGGACTGGAGCAACCGAAAATCCTGGTCGCTGAAACCAAAGATGGAGCGGCGAATTTTCGCTTGTCCATCGGCGGCAAGGGTACCGGCGGCAAAAGCAGCGACGAAGGGACCAGCGTCAAGATCGGCGACCTACGGATCGCCGGCGGCGGCGTGCATGTGGTCATTCCGAATTTGCACGCCGATTTCGCCGCCAGGATTGCGTCCGAAGGCAAAGGCGACGACGCCAGGATCGTGGTAGAAGCCCATGGGACTTATGCCGCTCAACAGATCACCGCCCGCCTGGTTGGCGGCGCGCTGCTGTCGTTGCGTGACAAGCAACATCCGTGGCCGGTGGAGTTGAACCTTGCCAACGGACCCACGCGCGTTGCGTTGAACGGCACGTTGCGGGATCCGCTCGCCTTTGAAGGCGCCGATCTACGCTTAAAGTTCACCGGCCCGGACATGAGTCTACTGGAGCCGCTGGCCGGTTTTCCCATTCCGAAAACACCTGCCTATCAGATTGCCGGCAGGCTCAATCTGGACGGTTTCGACAAGATCGGGTTCGACGGCTTCCAGGGGCGGCTGGGAAACTCCGACATAGCAGGTTCGATCGAAGTGCAGCCGAATGGAACTGAGGTGAAGGGGAAATCCAAGCCCGTCGTGACGATGAATGTGCGGTCGAACAAGGTCGATCTGGCGGATCTGAGCGGCTTTATCGGCGGTAATCCCGGCCGCTCCAACATCGCGAATGCAACGCCGGATCAGCGGCAGGCAGCGGCGACGGCGAACGCCGGCAGCAAGTTATTGCCGGATACACCGATCAGTCTCCCGCGGTTGGATTGGGCCGATATTCATCTGCGTTACAACGGCGCCCATATCGAGGGGCGTAACATGCCGCTGGATAACCTGTCCGTCGTGATGGATGTGGTGGGCGGGCGGATCGCCGTGCATCCCATCAGTTTTGGCGTGGGCAAGGGGCGGCTGCTTGGCAACATCGATATGAGTCCGGCCTCCGGCAAAAACCTACATGCAAAGTTAGATATACGCATGCAGAACCTGGATGTCTCGCGCATGATGGCGGCGACGCACACCTTCCAGGGGGCCGGGGCGGTCAGCGGTGCCGGCGCGATCGAGGCGACGGGAGACTCGTTTGCGTCGTTGATGGCGCATGGTAACGGCCAGATAAAGATGGCGATGTCAGGCGGCGATTTGTCGGCAGTGCTTGTAGATCTCACCGGTTTACAATTCGGCAACGCTCTGCTGTCCGCGCTCGGTATTCCACAGCAGACTCAGGTGAAATGCTTCGTAAGCGATCTGGAGCTACAGAAGGGCGTATTGAAGTTTAACGCAATGACGCTGGATACCGGAGAGGGTATCACCAATGTCGGCGGCAATCTCGATTTGTCGAAAGAGACGATCGATCTGGCGCTGAAGACGGATTCCAAGCACTTCTCCGTCGGGTCGCTGCCGGCGCAAATCAACATCGCCGGCACATTCAAGAATCCCACCATCCTGCCGGGCGCGGAGGCTGCGGCCCGGGCCGGTGCGGCGGCGGGGTTGGCGGTCTTGTTCGCGCCGCTTGCTATTCTGCCGACCGTCCAGTTCGGCACCTCGGACGCGGATGACGCCCGGTGCGGGGAATTGCTGCGTCAGGCCCGGGCGAGTGCAGGTGGCAAGGCCCTTCCGCCAGCCCCGCAGCAGGATGTCCCAACCGCCCGGTGAGGTTGCATCCCCGCGCTTGCCGTGGCTTGCTGATGGCTGTTCAAAACCGTCAGGAAGGAACCCCATGGCATTCTACGAATTGCGTCAATACAAAGTGCTGCCCGGCCAGATGGAGGGCTGGGTAAAGATGATGGAGGAGGAAATTATCCCCTTCCAGGTCTCCAAAGGCATGGTCATCACCGGCAGCTTCCACGGCGAAACCGATCCGTCAGTCTATATTTGGCTACGCCGGTTCGACAGCGAGGAACAGCGCGTCGCGTTGTACGCAGCAGTGTATGAGTCCGACTTCTGGAAGACCCAAATCTCACCCCGCGTGCCGGAGTATCTGGATCGCTCCGCCATGGTCGTCACGCGGATTGTGCCGACGGCGAAATCCACCGTTCGGTAGCCTGAAGGGGCGGCATCAGGTGGTGCCGCCCCTTTACACATCAGATCGCCCAATGCACTTGATCCCCGGGCCTCCGCCTGCGAAAAGGCATCGGAAATCCGGGGAACCGACGTGCCACCGATCAAGACACTCACAGCCAAGACTTTGACAGAGGGCCAGCGGGCCTACGAAGCCAAGCGCGCCGCCAAGGCGGGCATGAGCCTGGACAAATGGCTCGCCACCAAGCAGCGGGAACAGGAAGCCGAGGCCAAAGCAAAACTGAAGGCGATCGAAGCCGCCAAGCCGCCCAAACCGCCGGGATTTTTCGGCCGGTTGATGGAGCGCGCCCAGCGTCCCTTTGGGTCCTAGCCTCGCCGCCCACGCGGATTGGAGCGTCGATCCGCGCAAGCGGTGGATGACGGTCGCCCGCCGGACTGCCACGGGTTGGACACTGACCGCACCGCGCCCGGTCGGCGATGTCTCCACACTTCTGGCCCGTCTGACCGAGGAATCCGATGGCGGAGCGGTCGCGTTAGGCGCCGATTTACCGATTGGCTTGCCGCGCGCCTACGCCGCGACCCGGCCCGAGGCCGACTTCACCGCATTCCTGCGCAACATCGCCGCACTACCCGACTTCTTCAGCGTCTGCGCCACGCTGGACGACATTCGCCACGACCGCCCATTCTATCCCGCCCGTGGTATCGCCGGTATGACCCGCCTGTCGCATGCGCTCGCGCTGGGCCTGACCAGGGCCTCCCAGTTGTCGCGAACCTGCGACCAAGCGACGGCGGAGCGGCCGGCGGGGGCACCGTTGTTTTGGACGCTGGGCGCCAACCAGTCAGGCAAAGCCGCGATCGCCGCATGGCAACATCTGATTCTCCCGGCGCTCGCAAACGGAAGCGCACTGCGTTTATGGCCGTTCGAGGGCCCCTTCCGCTCGTTATTGGCTCCCGGCTCGGTCGTGCTGGCCGAAACCTATCCGGCCGAGGCGCTGCGCCACCTCGGGATCAAATTACGTGGCAGCAAGCGTCGCCACGCTGACCGCTGCGCAACCGCCGGCGCGTTGATGGCGGCAATGCAACAGCAATCGGCAACCCCCGACGACGCTATGTGCCGGACGGTGCTGGATGGTTTCGGCGCGGATGCGTCCGGAGAAGACCGCTTCGACAGTGTCCTCGGTGTGTTGTGCGTGCTGAATGTGCTGGCGGGCAACCGGCCTGACGCCGCGCCCGACGATGCCTGGATAACCCAATGGGAGGGCTGGGTACTCGGTCAAACTGCCCTACCGTTGGTTGGGTTCGGGGTACCAACAACATCGTAGAGCGCAGGGCCGGGCTGTCCCTCAGAAAGAATTCTTTGCTCCGGCTACCGCTCATTCTGATGCTTATGGGTTTATGTCCCGGCTATCTCCGCGGGAATCGCCGGTGCGTCAGTGACCGGCACACAGCCCGGACATAACCGAGAAGCCACAATCTTTGCCGTCGCTGAACCGCTCTGGCACGGCCATTCAGCCCGACCTCTCGCGGCAGAAGAAATTTCCACAAATAGCCGACGATACATTATATTTTAGCTTATTGAGCAGGCATCTTGTCACAGCGGGACAAAGTTGCCTTTTATGCGCCACTAAGCGCCGGCGCCGGCCATCAAGGGCGGCCATCCAGGAAAAAGGAACAACACCATGGCATCCGAACACAAGCCGCTCGTTTTCGACCGTCCGCTGCGAGGCCGCATCTACGACAGCATCGCCGAAACCATCGGCAACACGCCGCTGGTGCGTATTCCAAAAATCCTGGCCGAGGAAGGCATCATCGCCGACATCGTACTGAAACTGGAATTCTTCAACCCGATTTCCAGCGTCAAGGACCGCATCGGCGTCAACATGATCGTCGAACTGGAAGAATCCGGCCGCCTGAAGCCGGGCGGCACGCTGATTGAACCCACCTCCGGTAACACCGGCATCGGCCTGGCATTCGTTGCCGCCGCGCGCGGTTATAAGCTGATCCTGACCATGCCGGAGTCCGTCTCGATCGAGCGCCGCAAGATGCTCGCCTACCTGGGTGCGCAACTGGAACTGACGCCGCGCGAAAAGGGCATGAACGGCGCCATCGCCCGCGCCAACGAACTGATGGCGGCAAATCCCGGCGCGGTTATGCCGAACCAGTTCGGCAACCCCGCCAACCCGGCGATCCATGCGAAAACCACCGCCGAGGAAATCTGGTTCGACACGAACGGTGAAGTCGATGCGGTCGTGTCCGGCGTTGGCACCGGAGGCACGCTGACCGGGATCGCGCAGGCGCTGAAGCCCCGCCGCCCCGGCCTGAAGATGATCGCGGTGGAACCGGAGGCCAGTGCCGTATTGTCCGGCGGCAAGCCCGGTCCGCATCCAATCCAGGGCATCGGCGCCGGCTTCGTGCCGGACATCCTGAGCACCGAGGCGATCGACGAGGTCATCCAGGTCACCAACGACGAAACCCTCGCCACCGCACGGCG
>JANXLQ010000165.1 GCA_025355085.1 Rhodopila sp. | reverse complement strand
GCTCTGACGGGGGAGGATAGCGGACCCGGCCTGAGCGGCCTGCTGCCGTTGATCGGCCGGCCCCGGGCCGCGAGCAGATTGGCGATCGCCGCCGCCTGACACCAACGGGCTTATGCGATGACCGGTCACCGTTATGGCGGGCGAGAAGATCTGCTATCCACGTCTTTGGCCGAACCAGCATCGCGAGACGCGGATGGAGCGCCTTCGCGCACCATGACGGTGACGGGTCAGAACATAGGACCGTTGGTCTAACTCTATGTTCGATCGCGTGTTTCACGTTTGAGGTGGCAGCAACCTCAAACGATCGCACTCTAAGGCCGGTATTGCGTCCCGTTTTCTGTCCGGGGTGGCTGGTGCCTCTCTGCTAAACCGACGGAAGCGACAGGGTGACCACCGCGCCCGATCCCGGCATGTTCCGGGCGATCAACTGGCCGTTCATCGCCCGGGCGAGCCGGTTGCATAGCGCCAGCCCTGTTCCACCTTCTGTCGGGAATCCGTTTAGGCCGTCGGTTTCCATCCCGTATTCCTGCAATGTCTCGGTCATGCCGGGAGGTAGGCCCTTGCCGGTATCGCTGACCGATGCGGTCACGGAACCAGCCTCGCGGTTCACCACCACTGACACCCTGCCTCCGGGGGGGGCGAACCGCACGGCATTGGCCAGGAGATTGTCGAGAATACGGCGCACTGCCCGAGAGTCGCCGACCGCCCGGCTTTCGCACTCCCCGCTCATGACAACCGTCACCTGACGTTCCCGCGCGGTCGCACCGGCGGCTGCGGCTGCGTCTCGTGCGATCGTCGCGACATCGACCGTCTGACGCTGTAGCGCGTGTTCCTGGAAGTGGGTTAGGTCGATCAGATTGTCGATCGTCGCCAGAAGGTGCCTGCCGTCGGCGCGAATTTGGCCCAGCGTGGTCCGTTGTTCAGGTTTGCTGGCGGCCATTGTCAGCGTCACTACCCCCAGCAGCGTGTGCAGCGGTGTCCGGATCTCGTGGCTGAGATTGGTGAGGATCTCAGTTTTCATACGCTCGGCCGCCTCGGCCCGTCGTGTTTCGGCGGCGAGACGGTCCTGATTGTCACGTGAATATTGCACGAATGCCGCGGTCGCCAGGATCGCCAGAATCGATAGGAAGCGGTTGCCGATCATATCCAACAGGTCGGGATTGACGAAAGGAAAAAATGCGCCAATTATCACAAAAAAGCAGGCAGCGGCGGACAGTATCCACAGACCGGAGCGGCCTTTGTGCAGCAGCGCGGTGGCGATAAGCGGGGTGTAAACGATCCCGTACGCCAGCATGTTGTCTCGATACAGATCCGCGATGAACGCAATGCCGCTTAGGGCATAAAGCGCGACAACAAGCCAGCGCGTGGATCGCCCAACAGCAATCTTCACAATCTGTCTGTCGGTAGTGGCCTTGGAGTCTGGGTAGTCCATGTATTGGTCTGACACTTTGCCCGGGAAATTATAAAAATGTGCTGACAACCCACTGAAGCGCAATTTGAACCCCGTCAAGGAAATCGCCGGTCGTCATCGTTTCATTCGGATTATGGCTACCATTCTCATTCCGAATGAACAGCATCCCGATCGCTACCCCCTCGGCACCAAATGCGGCCGCGTCGTGGGACGCCGGACTACCAATTTGCAACATCGAAATGCTTTGCCGGCCGGCGGCGGTTACTAATCCTGCCGTGATCGCCGCATCCACCCGGGCGGGGGCGGCCGACGTGCGCGATCCCAAGTGGAATCGCACGGCTCGGCGTTGTTCGATTCCATCGATAATACCGCCCATTGAGTCTTCCAGGGCCGCCAGCACAGATTCGTTATAAGCGCGGACGTCCAGACTGAAATGGAAGGCGCCCGGCACGATTGTCAGCCCATGCGCCGCCGGGTCGGTGTGAAAGCGCCCAAATGTGCAGGCCATCGGGATGTCGCGTGCGTCGTGATCCGCCCACAACGCATCCATCGCCATGGCGAACTCCGCCCCTGCCATCGCGGCGTCGTGACGGAATTGGCGCGGCAGGCCGACATGGTCTTGCCGACCCTCAATCCAGGCATCCGGATAGCGGACATTCCCGGGAATCCCGGTACATATCCCCACCGAGAGGTCAGCCTCCACCAGGCTTGGTGCCTGTTCGATATGCAGTTCCAGGTAGGCGTAAATGTGGGTGGGATCGAAATGCCGGCTGCCTGCCCGCAAGGCTTCGGGGTTGCCGCCGCACGCGGCGATATGGTCCGTCAGGGTGCGGCCGGTATCGACGCGCCTGACGTCCAGTGCGCCGCCGGGCAAAGTCCCAAGGCTGCCTCGGCTACCGATATACGACACCTGGAACCAAACACTCTCCTCCGCCCGAATGCCCATGACTACGATGTCGCGATCGGGCGTCAGGCCCAGGGTCTGCAACGAGGCCACCACCGCCAGCCCCGCCAAAACCCCGGCGGCGCCATCGAAATTCCCACCGTGCGGCACGGAATCCAGATGCGAGCCGATGACGAGAACCGGCGCGGACCGGTCGCGGCCGGGCAGGGTCATATACAGGTTGGCTGCGTCGTCATGGCCGATCTCCAGGCCGAGTGCCCTGGCCGCCTCGGTCACTGTCGCATGCGCCCGTTGTTCCCCGGCGCCATAGGGATCGCGGGAGATGCCCGGTTCGTCGAGGCCATCCTTGCGAAGCTGGTCAAACAAAGCGTCCATCGCGCCGCGTTGCGCCTGGACGGTTGCCCTGATGGTTTGCGGGTCGGGGGCGTCCATCCACGTACTCCTTGCCGTCCGTCTTTCGACGGTACAATTCTGGGTCGTTCCCATGTTACGGCACCTGGCTCGCGACGTCACCTGTTCTACCTCTCGGCTGGATCGATCTCGCCCCTGTGTAAAGGTGAAGAAACCACTTGCCCGAGGAGGTGCCATGCGACCGATCGCCTTCCAGGGCGGTAGGAGCAATGGGTTCCCGCGTTGCAGGCTGAAGAATGGGAAACCCGGTATGATGAGCCCTCTGGCAGCGGGATGCGCTGATGCCGTGAAACGCGCGGAACTCGGCCGTCGGCAATGGCCGCCCAAAATTTGGAACCGAAAAGCCTTGCATTTAATATGCTGCACTGCAACATAAGAACTGCGTGATATCCGCGCGGCACTGAGGAACGAACAAATGACCACATTCAATGGCGTGATGGACGCGGCAACGCGCAATGCCGGCAGCAGCAACGACCTTGCCATGGAAGCCGGCCAAATCATCGCCAGACGTGTGGCTCTGGGTATGGCAGCCGCGTTCGACCCGATGGGCGCCGACCACGCGGAATTCGGCCGCATGGTGCCGGAAAAGATGGAGGCGTTCTCCGCTGCCGGCAACATTGCGTTCGAACAAACCAATCAGGCCGCCTGGGCGATCGCCCGCCTTGCCTCGGACGAGATCATGACGACAGCCCGTGCAACGATTGCTATGGCGACATGCGGTTCGCCCGTTGCGATGGCCGAGGCACAGGGGCAGTTTGCCCTCGACTGGTTCAACCGCGCGGCGACGAATTTTTTTGCCGTGGGTCTGTTGGCGCTTGGTGTCCAGCAAGCCGCGATGGCGCCGATTCAAGCGACGGTCGCCGCCAACACGGAACGCCTGGGCCGGTAAATCCTGCTTAGGCGCTGCGTTTCCCTCGTCAAGGCGGGGGCAACGCATCGTTCGCCGCGCAGCACGGATCGCTGTTGAATGGGCAATCGCCTTGGCGTGATGCCCCCGGCAAAATGCGCCGGCCGGCAGACCTTTTATTCCTCACGTATTTCCAGTCTCTCCAAAACCGTTCTACGCTTCCGGGACAACGAACAATCCTCGGGAGAGACCGCCATGAAGCTGGCATTTTACGACGACTTCAAGCTCGGCATCGTCAAGGGCGACGTGATCCACGACGTGTCGGCAGTGGTTAAGGACATCCCCCACGCCGGCCCGGGTGACCTGATCAGCAGTTTGATCGCACGGTTTGGCGACTATCGCGCCAAGCTGGAAGCCGCCGCCACCGGCGCCGGAACGCCGGTGGCCAGCGTCCGCATCCGTCCGCCGCTGCCGAAGCCCGGCAACATCGTCTGCATGGCGGTGAACTACATGGAAAACGGCACACTGCCGAAGAAGCCGCAGATCAACGCTTTCCACAAAGCGTCCACCGCGATCATCGGCCCGAACGATACGATGGTGTTGCCCGATGAGCCGGCCATTATCTTCGAAGGCGAGGCCGAAATGGCACTGGTCATCGGCAAGCGTGCGTCCAACGTGCCAGCCGCCGAGGCGATGGACTATATCTTCGGCTATATGAACTTCATCGACGGCTCTGCACGCGGCCTGCCATCGACAGGCTTCTTTGCCATGAAATCCCGCGCCACCTTCGCGCCGATTGGCCCCTATCTGGTCACCGCCGACGAAATCGCCGATCCGCAAAACCTGCCGATCAAACTGACCGTGAACGGCGAGACCAAACAGGAATTCAACACCAGTGACATGGCGCACAACATCGCCCGGTGTATCGAGTGGGTGACATCCGTCCATACACTTGAACCCGGCGATATACTGGCCACGGGCACCAACCATCGCGGTTTGTCCAGCTTCATGGACGGCGACGTGGTGGAAGTGGAAACGCAAGGGCTGGGCAAGCTTCGCTTCAACATCCGTGACGACCTGAAGCGGACGTGGTTGCGGGAGACGCGCCAGGACCGCAAAGAAAAAAATCAGGAAGGCCCGACCGCGCAGCTTACCGGCAAATACGCGAAGCCGGAATGACGGCGTATCTGATTGTCCGTGCGGTCGTTGCCGATCCGGCAGACCGCGCCGCGTTCGATCATTGGTATCGGACGGAACATCTGCCTGATGCGGTGAAAGCGTTCCACGCCAAATCGGCGATGCGCGGATGGAGCACGCTCGATCCATCCGTGCATACCGCCTACTATCGTTTCGACACCCTGGAAGACGTTCAAGGCATCAACGACAGTCCCGAAATCCAAACGCTGATCGCCGAGTTCGACCGGGTGTGGGACACGCGCGTTGTCCGCACCCGTGACATTTTGCCAATCGCTGACGAACTGTAAGGATGATCCATGGCTGACTCCGAAATGACCGCCTTGCGGGCGGTTATCGCTGCCCGTCCGAGGGCCTCGGAAATTCCCCAAATGCGTCTGGACGCGGACGCGCGCGGCAAAGCGTTCGGACTGCCGGGCGACGTAACGGTGGAACCGATCATCGTTAACGGTGTGAAAGCAGAATGGACATCG
>JANXLQ010000115.1 GCA_025355085.1 Rhodopila sp. | reverse complement strand
TGTTCGACCCGTCGAGGGTTATCGTGACAGACCGTTTGGCTGGGGCGCTCATGCGCGATGTCCTTGTTGTCAGGTGCGATAGCACGCCACCGCCGACAGACGGGTATCGCCATGCCGGAGCCGGTGGTTCCGGACAAAATTATGGCGCAATGCGTCCCGACGCAACCTTCGCAAGCGCAGCAGAGCGACAGTTG
This sequence comes from Rhodopila sp., assembly GCA_025355085.1. Taxonomy (GTDB): domain Bacteria; phylum Pseudomonadota; class Alphaproteobacteria; order Acetobacterales; family Acetobacteraceae; genus Rhodopila. Next base: position 9,059 of record JANXLQ010000115.1, on the reverse strand, counting down.
CGAAATATTCCTTGCGGAACCGCCGTTAATGCAACACCAAATGGCGTCGCGGGCGCATCATTGGCACCGGACGGGCCTGTTCAGCGTGGCAGGCGCGGATCGCTTTCCGCAGGGCAAGCAGGGTACGAGGCAAATTAAGATTGACCGCTTCCTCGGCCAGCATGGTCAGGCATTGAAGGACGTTGGCGGCAGTGGCGTGCCGTACCGCATCGGGCAAATCGTCTTCGAACATGAGTGGCATAATCTCTGTGAGCTGTCCCACCCGAGCGTGAGATAGAAGCCTGTCCTGTATGGAAAAATTCGAATGCGGGTTGCAAGAAAAGAGTCGTTATGGCGGAATATGCAATGAAAAATCAGGCAGAAATACCACGCTGTCTCGGTATCATCGCCGGCGGCGGGGTGCTTCCGGCGAAAGTCGCGGCGGCGGCGCGTGCGGCGGGCCGGGCGGTGTTCATCGTTGGACTGGAGGGATTCGCCGAACGTGCCGTCCTTGCCCCCTGGCCGCACGAAATCCGCCGTTTGGGTGCGGCCGGCCGGATCATCGCGGCGCTGCGGGAGAATGGCTGTCAGGATCTGGTGATGATCGGCCCGGTGCGCCGGCCGTCCCTGCTGGATCTGCGGCCGGATGCCGAGGGTGCGAAACTGCTCGCGCGGGTTGGCCGAGCGGCGTTTGCCGGCGATGACGGGCTACTGGCGGCGGTTATCCGGGTGCTGACCGAGGAAGGTTTTTCGGTCATCGGCGCGCATGAGGTGATGCGGGAGGCGGTGGCACCGAGCGGCCTGATGACGAAGGCGGCGCCGGATGCGAGTGCGATGACGGATATTCAGCGCGGTGTGCAGGTGGTGCGGATGCTGGGATCGGCCGATGTCGGGCAAGGCTGTGTCGTGCAACAGGGACTGGTGCTGGCGGTCGAGGCGATCGAGGGCACCGATGCGATGCTGGCACGCGCCGGGACGTTGCGGCGCGACGGGATCGGTGGCGTTTTGGTGAAATTGGCGAAGCCCGGACAGGAAAAGCGCGCCGATCTGCCGACTATCGGGCCGGACACCGTCCGCAACGCCGCCGCCGCCGGGCTGAGGGGGCTTGCGTTCGAAGCCGGGGCGACCATTCTGGCGGAGCGTGAGGCCTGCCTTGCCGCGGCGGACGCGGCGGGGTTGTTTCTGCTGGGCCTCGATCCCGAGACCTTTTCCTGATCTCCGGCCTTGCCGGATTCGATAGCTGAACTCCGGTGAGGCCGGGCTTTATGGGTGAACTCCGGCGAGGCCAGATTCTTTTGATGAACTCCGGCGAGGCCGGGCACGACAACTGAAGGGAACTTTCCATGGCTCAATTTCTGCACACCATGCTGCGCGTCGGCGACCTGCAACGCAGCCTCGATTTCTACATCAAGGGTTTCGGCATGAACGAAATCCGTCGCCGCGATGTGCCGGACGGCAAATATACCTTGGCGTTCGTCGGATACGGCCCGGAGGAGAGCAACACACTTCTGGAACTGACCTATAACTACGGCACCGATAAATACGACCAGGGGACCGCGTTCGGGCATCTGGCTATCGGCGTGCCGGATGTGTACGCGACCACCGAAATCTTGCGCGGCTTCGGCGCGAAGGTGACGCGCGAACCCGGGCCGGTGAAATTCGGCAGCACGATCATCGCGTTTGTCGAAGATCCGGACGGGTATAAGATCGAGTTGGTTCAGCGGGCGTAAAACCGCCGTTCGACCGTCCCGGATGGCACGCGTCCTCCGGGACTTCGCCCGGCCGGTTGCGCCGGCCATGCCCTCGTCGTTAACTCCCGCGATCGATAACAGCGGGAAGGAAATCGGCTCATGGGACCTCTGGCCGGACTAAAAATCGTCGAATTCACCGGCATCGGACCGGCTCCGATGGCCGCGATGATGCTGGCCGACATGGGCGCCACCGTGCTGCGAATCGACCGCGTCACCCGCGCCGATGTCGGCGTCCCGATGGCCGAGGAACATGAATTCACCCATCGCAACCGCGGCGTCCTGAACCTCGATCTCAAGAAACCCGCGGCGATCGAGGCGGCGCTGCGCCTGATCGATGGCGCCGATGCATTGATCGAAGGCTTTCGTCCCGGCGTGATGGAGCGTCTCGGCCTGGGTCCGGAGGTCTGCCTGCGCCGCAATCCGAAGCTGTCCTACGGACGGGTGACCGGTTGGGGGCAGGAGGGACCGATGGCGCAGGCCGCCGGGCACGACCTGAACTACATTGCCTTGACGGGTGCGCTGCATGCCATCGGGCGCGTGGGGCAGAAGCCGACGCCGCCGTTGAACCTGGTGGGCGATTACGGCGGCGGTGCGCTGTATCTCGTGACCGGGCTTTTGGCGGCGATTATCTCGGCCCGCACGACGGGGGCAGGGCAGGTGGTGGATGCGGCGATGGTCGATGGCGCGCTGTCGCTGATGACGCCGATCTACGCCATGAAGGCCGGCGGGCGCCTGACCGCCCCGCGCGGCGAAAACCAGCTCGATTCCGGCGCCTATTTCTATGAGGTTTATGAGTGCGCCGACGGGCAATACATTTCCATTGCGCCGATCGAGGCTAAATTCCACGCCGAACTGCTGCGGCGGCTGGAGATCGACCCGGCGTCGATGCCGCCACAGCGTGACACGGCCGGGTGGCCGCGCTGGAAAGAGATGCTGACCGAGCGGTTCCTGACGCGAACACGGGATGAGTGGTGTGGGATGCTGGAGGGAACCGACGCCTGCTTCGCGCCGGTCCTGTCGATGGCGGAAGCGCATACGCATCCCCATAATCAGGCCCGCGACGCTTTTATCGACATAGGCGGATATACGCAGCCTGCCCCCGCCCCCCGTTTCGGCGGCACAAAACTGGCGACACCGCGCGCGCCAGGATCGGTGCCGGTAACGGAAGCACTCACCGCATGGGGCCTGTCGGAGACTGAAATCGAGGGGTTGTCGGGCGTATAACGAACGGATTTACATCGCGATGGCATCTTGAAAGGGGGGGCATCACGGGATCGTTATTAACCTGCATCTTTCGCCGGCCTCTCGGAATGAAAATATCCCATCCGCTGTCGTTGCGGTTGTTCGCCATGACAAGAGAGGACAACAGAATGTTGACACGAGGGAAATTTATGCGTGGCGGGGCGCTTTTGGCCGCCACGTTGTTTGCCGGCCGTACGGCCCTGGCGCAAACCAGCCAGCAGGTCACGGTCGATGGGGCTCGGAAGGTTCTCAATGACCTGCGGCACGACAAGGCTTTCGGCAACGCCACGCAATTGATCCGTCAGGCCAAGGCGGTTTTCATCGTTCCCAAACTGATCAAGGGCGGCTTCATCGTTGGCGGAGAGGGCGGCAACGGCGTGCTGATGGTCCGCAATCGTGGCGGCTGGAGCAATCCGGGGTTCTACGCGATCGGTGCGGTGTCCTTCGGGTTGCAGGCGGGGTTGGAGCAGTCGGAGATGATCATGTTGATCATGACCCAGAAGGGCCTCGACGGCGTCTTGCGGGACCAGTTCAAGATCGGGGCGCAGGCGGGTATCGCGGTTGTCACCCTGGGGTCCGGAGTGGAAGGGGCGATTGGCGGCGCGTCGTTGCCCGATGTCGTGGTGTGGTCGTCTTCCACCGGGCTTTACGGCGGCTTGACCGTGGACGGATCGGTGATTCGCGCCGAACCGAAGAAGGATGCGGAATTCTACGGCCGGCCCGTGACGCCGCGCGACGTGCTGTTCGGCACTGTCGAGAGCAGCCGGGCGGCGCCGCTGCGTCGTGAAATGAACGGGATCGGCTAGGGCGGCGCCTAACAATAAGCGAGTCGGCCAGTATGTTTCTCGCCGTAGGGGCCGACTCGTCCGCTCGGATATCGCGCATCTCGAGCCGAGCGTCAGTTTGGTGTGTGGCCGAAGGGCGAGGGCAACTATCGGCGATGCCAGATGGTCGCGCGGTTTAAAGCAAGCGATTTTAACACGGAGACAGCACGAGGTACACAAGGGCCACAGAGGAGGGAAGAATGGCGCTTCGCGCGCGGCGTTGCTGGTTGCACTGGCGGGCGAGCCATGCCGTAAAATAGTCGTTCATGCCTGTCCGAACGGCGGCTGCGGCTGCGTTTCTCTGTGGCACTTTGTGATTTTCGTTCTGGCTCTGTGGTACAAATCGCCTGCTTGCTTGAAGCTGAACGTAAACCCCTTGCCGGATATGGTTTCGGACATGGCTCCCGGCAGCGGCGCTCCATCGGCCAGCAGATGTGTAAATCCGGTAGAGCATGTCCGAGCCACCTGTCGCGGCATGTGACGGAACAGGTAGTCCGGACACGCCGAACCATGACGGCGTGAGCGACTGCCGCCGTTTTGCTAAAATGAGAACTGCTGAAGTTTCACAGAAGGCGTTGCGGGGTGGGGGCGGGCGTGTTATTGGCTCTGCCCGCGCCCTGCTGGGGGATAGTTTAGCGGTAAAACTCTCGGCTCTGACCCGGGCATCCTTGGTTCGAATCCAGGTCCCCCAGCCAACGCGCAGGATTAGCGTTTAATATCAACGAATTGAAGGATTTCATGGGCTTGGTGGGCACATCCGGTCACGCCTGAGGGGCGAAATCTATCAAATACGAATTCATCTCGCGACAATGACCAATACGAAACGCTAAATTGTGTCAAATCATCGGCGCGCAGCCTTTTTTTGAGCTGCGGATTCAAATTTCGGAGCGAACGCCCCCGGTTGAGGCAATCTCTTCGCCGGCCAGCCCGGCTGACAGACTCCTGAATTGCTCGTTCGGTGTCGCGAAGTCCAATGTCTTGCGTGGCCGGCCATTCAGACTGTCCGAGTCCGCATCGAGGTCGCTCTGATCGAAATCCTCGATCAGGCGTTCCGCGGCAATCCGCAACGCTTCGTGAACAAGGCCCCGATGCCACCAGACAAGCCCACCGAAATGTGGATCGACCCGCCGAAGGTGAGGACGGAGAATCGAGTGTAAATACCAAACCAGGGTGTCTCAAAGTCGTTGATACATGCCGTTCCGGTTGCCGTATCTGAGACGTGCCTTGGCTCGCAGTGTGTCGAATTGCGAGCCAGCAGTTTGCCATCAACCGAATTCGCGTCAGCTTCGCCCATGTGGCTGGCACCGCATCCCCGCCAGCCAGGATATGTTGCCGGCATGCCGCGACATCGCAGTTTCCCATAAGTGACAGAAAAATTCATGATCTTATTATGGTTTTTAGTAATAAACCATAATAAGATTGTTATCCGTCGCTCTAATGGGGGTTTTTATGAAGCGGGCTGAACTGTCTCCCGAAGTCCAAAAGCTGCTCCAGCGGTTGCCGGAACCTTTTGCCAACCACTATGGCGTGAGGCCATCGCCCCCTCCACCTTGTACCCCCTCCATTCTCCAAGTGACAGATCGGCATTCCGCAGCTCTGGCGTCGTTGGTGCGTCTCTCGACCATCGTCTCTGAGATGCGGGATCCGTGGCTCGTCAGCCGAGTACTGCTTCGACGGGAGGCTGTGAGTAGTTCTGCGATTGAAGGCACCAATAGCACGCTCGATGAACTCCTCGCCGTTGAAGAAGATGAGTATTGCGGCGGCGACGAACGCCGCCAGGCTGCTATCCAAGTGCGAAACTATGCAATCGGCCTCGAGAAATATTTGCCACAGGCCAAGGGCCGCGGGCAGGACGTCTTCACCCTGGACCTTGTGTGCGCGTTGCACCGGGCCGTGATGGAATCCGACGGCGAGTACAAGGACGCTCCCGGTGCGTTGCGAAGCCGTGTCGTTTGGATCGGGGGATCTGGAAATATCGCTTATTCGACATATAATCCGGCCCCGCCCGAAGACGTGGAGGCATGTCTCCAGGAGAATGTCGATTACATGCGGGGAGATGGCTACGAGACCATTCTGTCAAGCGTCCTCACCCGCATGGCCATCGCCCATGCTCATTTCGAGGCGGTGCATCCTTTCAGAGACGGCAACGGCCGGGTTGGCCGCCTGTTGCTCCCGATGATGATGGCCGCAGAAGGCCACAGTCCTCTCTATCTCTCCCCATACATCGAGGCGAATAAGAGTGCTTACTATGCAGCCCTAAAGGCTGCCCAGCAGAAGCACGATTGGCCTGAGATGACGGGCTTCATTGCCGACGCCGTGACGGGGACGGTTGACGAACTGCTGACGACTCGCCGGGCACTCGCGAAACTCGGGGAGAACTGGGATACCAGACGTCGATTCCGCTCCGGTTCGGCGTCACTGAACGCCCTCCCCCTGCTCCTGGACTACCCAGTGATCACGATCGGCCGTCTCGCTTCAAAATTGTCAGTGACCTTTGCTCAGGCTTCTGCGGCAGTGCGCCAACTCTGCGAGGTTGGGATACTGCAAGAGAGAACCGGCTACCGCCGCAATAGGATGTTCGCTGCCACCGAAGTGCTTGCACTGGTCAACCGTCCTTTCGGTGTGGAACCCATTGCCGAGGAAGACAACGGTGGCGGTGACGGCTCCGGAAGTGGCCTGTCAGGCCGCCCACGCTAAAGCCGTTCAGCCATGATCGGCGTCCGTCATCGCCGCCAGCCTGTTGCCGCCGCCTGCGCGAGAACGGCCTTACGAGACCCCGCATCAACCGATTTGCGACAGCCTGGAAGAATGCCAGCGGATAGCCGGTGAGGCGACATCAGGTGGCCATCAACCTAATTTGCGGTGGTCGTGAACAGGCGCCCGCTGCTTCCAATCAGCCGCTTCGGGTGGGATAGCCGCACCCCACGCCCCTGAAAGACCGCTCCCGATAGGGCTTGCCTGAGACACATCGTGTCCAACTGGATCATGACCTTCGATTGACCATGCTCCAATTCGAGGCTGCAAACACCTTCGGGACAGCGTCGCGTAGAGTCCGTTTAAGTATTTGAAATAACTAATAATTACTGCCTGATATTTTGACCAATACCCCCCAGCCAACGCGTTTTTTTGGCGCCCAGTCAAACCGGAACCGGCAAATCGTACGCGGTGTTCGAAATCGGCATGCGATCATTCACCGGCCTTTGCGTGACTTCCTTCGGCGATGTGTCCCGGCCTGACAGCCGAATCGCTTATTGTTGGCAGTCGCCCAAACCTAATGCGACACCAGTGAGCAGATCCCCGGCTTTAGCAGCAGGTCCCGGGTCACCCCGCCCAGCGCCCACTCCCGCAGACGGCTGTGGCCGTACGCGCCCGCCACCAGCAGGTCGCCCCCCTGTTCCCGGACAATCGCATCCAGCCGCCCGGCATCGTCGCCGGTCGCCGGCACCACCAGCGGCGTAGCGTTGACGCCATGCCGCCCGAGCCACCCAACGACGTCCTGAATGTCCGCCAGCGCGGCTGCAAGGTCCTGTTCGGCCGCGATCTCGGCCACCGTCACCCGCCCCGCCACCTGCAGCAACGGCAACGCGTCGCAGATCGCCCGGCGGGTTTCCCCGGTGTCCTTCCAACCCACAACGATATGACCGAGCGCGAGCCGATCTGTCCCGTCCGGGACGATCAGGCACGGGCGGCCGGCCTGCATGACGAAATCCCCGATATCGACATGATGGGAGGTATCGAACAGCGAAGTGTTACGATCCACGCCGGTTATCACGAGGTCGGCGCAACGCGCCTGCTTCGCCAGAAACGCCGGCAGCGATTTCTGGGTGACCGCCGAACGCCATTCCGTCTTGCCGATGCGGGCGTCGAGCGCGGCATGAAACTCGGCTTCGGCTGCCTTGATTTCGATGTCGATCTCCCGCCTATCCTGTTCGATAAGTTCGCCCGGAACGTAACCATCGTTATAGATCAGCCGCATCGGCTGGCAGACGGCGATGCCGACTACGCTGGCATGCAGCCGGGCGGCGAGGTCGCCCGCGATACTCAACAGGGCGGTGTTCGGGCGCCCAGGTTCCAAATGCACCATTAAAGTTGCGTAACTCATCGATCGCCCTCCCGGATATTCCTCAACTGTAGGCGGGTAAGGTGGCGGCGCCTTGATGCGCATCAAACGCCGATCGCGATCTTCGCCCCCTCCCCTGTTCAGTTTCGATCAGGCGTTCTCGATCCGGCACTTTGACCACGATCAAAGACATCGATCCTTTCCCGGCGAATCATGCCCCGGCAATCAGGAGAATCGACCATGTCCATCATCGCGGCCGCCATCATGACAACTCCGGTCACCGTCGTGGCTCCGCAAAGCAGCATGGCGGAGATTGCCTCCTTGCTCGCCAGCAGGCATCTCAGCGCCGTTCCGGTCTGTCATCCGGACAAGACTCTGGCCGGCATCGTCAGCGAGAGCGATATCTTGAAACCATTCCGTGAATCCGTCAGGGCGCGGCGCGACTGGTGGTTGGGTGTGATCGCGGAGGGCGAGGAACTGCCGCAGGATTTCCTGGACTACATCCGCCAGGACACACGCACCGCCGCCGACATCATGGTGGCGCATGTGTTCACCGCAGCGGAAAGCGATACCCTGCCGCAACTGGCGGAGATGATGATCAAACACGGAATCAAACGCTTGCCGGTGCTGCGCGACGGCAAGGTGGTCGGTATCGTCAGCCGTGCGGACCTTGTGGCCGCGATTGCCCAAAGCCCTGCCATGCTGGTGTAATCGCGATTTGGCTGTGCTGCGCTGGTCCGGTTCCAACAGAAATTGCAGATCGGCGATCAGGTGCGATTGAAGGCTGCCTCCGCCCTCCGCCCCGGGATCGGCGATGGGGCGGTAAAACTTGCCGTGCGATCCGTCCAAACGCAGGATGCAGGCGTGCGCCGGGGGGTCTGTTGCATGCCCGGAACCCAGCCGGTAACCTTGGGCACACTGAACAAGGGGTGGTTTTCACATGGACATGACGGGCGAGCGGCGCATTCCGGCGCCGCGGCAAACCGTATGGGAAGCACTTAACAACCCGGAGGTGCTGAAAGCCAGCATTCCCGGTTGCGAGAGCCTAGAAAAATTGGCCGGCGACCAGATGAAGGCAACCGCCGCCGTGAAGGTCGGGCCGATCTCCGCCCGCTTCACCGGCAAGGTGCAGTTGACCGACATCGATCCGCCCAACGGCTACCGGATCAGCGGCGAAGGGCAGGGCGGTGTCGCCGGATTCGC
>JANXLQ010000026.1 GCA_025355085.1 Rhodopila sp. | reverse complement strand
TAAACGAGTGCAACGATGCGACTTTCTTCGCACCACGGCGGGTGCGGCCGGACTGATGGCCGCTCCACACCTCGGCCGAACGGCCGATAGCAATGTGCTGCGGTTCGTGCCGAGGCAGAACCTTGCGAATCTCGATCCGATTTGGACCACGCGGGTTGTTGTCCGTAATGCGGGCGTTTTGGTCGATCGGCGGAGCGAAGCATCGTCTTCGATCGTCATGGCCACCCACGCACCGGCTGTTCGTGCGCAGATGGCCGGGACAGGCCCTGCCATGACGGTAAAGATCGAGTCTGGCCGTCGTGTGTCTATGCTGACAAACCCGGCCATGATGACCAAGGAGAACGTCCGCTAGATGCTGTCCTATATCGCTCGCCGCATCGCCGCCACGATCCCCGTCGTTCTGATGGTGGCGTTGTTCGTCTTCAGTCTTCTCTACATTGCCCCGGGCGACCCGGCGGCGATCATCGCAGGCGATCAGGCGACCCCTGCCGACGTGGATCGGATCAGAGCATCGCTCGGGCTGGATCGGCCGTTCCTGATCCGGTTCGGGGATTGGTTCTGGCATGTGCTGCAAGGTGACCTAGGCACCTCGATCTTCACTAACCTGCCCGTCTCCCACATGATCGCGCAGCGTATCGAGCCGACCCTTTCGCTGATGTGTCTGACGCTGATCCTGTCGTTGAGTTGCGCCATTCCGATGGGTGTGATCGCGGCCTGGAAGCATGGTACATGGATTGATCGTACGGTGATGATGACGGCTGTGCTGGGGTTCTCAACACCGGTTTTCGTAATTGGTTACGTTCTGGCGTATGTTTTCGCGCTGCGTTTGGATTGGCTGCCGGTGCAGGGGTTCACGTCTATCAGCCACGGGTTGATCCCGTTCCTGCGTAATCTGATCCTACCGGCCGTTGCACTCGGTTTGGTCTATATGGCGCTGATCGCGCGCATCACGCGGGCAACGATGCTGGATGTGTTGTCGCAGGATTACATCCGGACCGCCAAAGCCAAGGGAGTCGGCCAGCGCGGCATGCTGTTCGTGCATGCGTTGAAGAATGCCGCCGTGCCAATCATTACGATTATCGGCATCGGATTCGCGGCGCTGATCGGCGGCGCGGTTGTGACGGAAAGCGTGTTCGCGATCCCCGGCCTCGGACGGTTGACCGTCGATGCCATTTTGCGGCGTGACTACCCGGTAATCCAGGGCGTCGTCCTGATGTTCAGTTTTGTCTATGTTTTGGTCAATCTAGGCGTCGATCTGCTCTACACTGTCTTTGACCCGAGGATCCGCTATTGAGCGCGACAGCACCCACATTCGCCGCTGCCCCGGACCTGCCCGGCATTCTGCCGGTGCCGAAGGAACGTGGCCGCATCGCTGGTTTCATCTATCGGAACCCGACTATCGCGGTCGGCGGTTTCCTGGTCGCCGTCATGATTCTGATGGCGATTTTTGCGCCGTATCTTGGCACGCGGGACCCGACGGCGTTGGCGCCCGCCAAACGGACCCGCGAACCCTCGGCGCTGTATTGGTTCGGCTCCGACATGCTCGGGCGCGATGTATATTCGCGGGTGCTTTATGGGGCGCGGGTCTCGCTGATGGTGGGGTTCTCGGTGGCGTTCTGTGCGTCGATTGTGGGAACGACGATAGGGTTGTGCGCCGGGTTCATCCGTGGCCTTGATGCGATCGTGATGCGGGTTATGGACGGGCTGATGTCGATACCGCCGATCCTCCTGGCAATCGCGCTGATGGCGCTGACGCGGGCGTCGGTGCAGAATGTCATTATTGCGATCAGCATCGCCGAATTCCCTCGGGTATGCCGGCTGGTGCGCGGCGTCGTGCTGTCGTTGCGGGAGCAACCCTATGTGGAGGCGGCTATTGCGTCCGGCACGCGGGTGCCCGTTATTATTTGGAAGCACATCCTGCCCAACACTCTGGCACCGCTGATGGTGCAGGCGACGTTCATCTGCGCCTCGGCGATGATTACGGAGGCGACGTTGTCGTTCATTGGTGCCGGCACGCCGCCGATTATTCCGAGCTGGGGGAACATCATGGCCGAGGGCCGGGCGCTCTGGCAGGTGAAACCCTACATCGTGTTTTTCCCGGCAATTTTTCTGTCCATTACGGTGCTGGCGGTGAACTTGCTGGGTGATGGGCTGCGCGATGCGCTCGATCCGCGTTTGGCGAAGCGGCTTTAGGATGGGCGCTTATTCTTCCCCCGTCATGGTAGGCGAAGGCCTGCCATCCACGTCTTTGGCGTCCATTGAGCAAGATGTGGATGCCGACCTGCTTCGGCATGACGGAACCGTCGTCCTACGTGGAAGATTATTCCACCTAACCTTTGCATCGCCGCGTTTTCGTACAGCCTGCTTTGCCCGCCATGACGGAGAGGGTCACCGCGCTGCCGGGTCCCTCGTCGTTGCTCCGACAGGATACTAGACGATGGCATTGCTCGAAGTCGAAAACCTGCAAACCCATTTTGGGACCTCGGATGGGGTCGTGCGTGCCGTGGAAGGATTGTCGTTTCACATTGATGCCGGTGAGACGCTGGGAATCGTCGGCGAGTCCGGATGCGGCAAGTCGGTTACCTCAATGTCGATCTTGCGGTTGATCCAGGAGCCTCCCGGCAAGATCGCCGGCAGCATCCGGTTCGAGGGTCGCGATCTGCTGAAAGTTTCGGAACAGGAGATGCGGGGTATTCGCGGCAATGCGATTTCCATGATCTTCCAGGAGCCGATGACGTCGCTTAATCCGGTGCTGACGGTGGGGCAGCAGATCGGCGAGACGGTCCGGTTGCACCAGGGGATGAATGCGCGCGACGCTGAGACTAAGGCCGTCGAGATGCTGACGCTGGTAGGTATTCCAGCCCCCGAGCGGCGCGTGCGTGAGTATCCGCATCAGTTGTCGGGAGGGATGAGGCAACGGGTGATGATCGCGATGGCATTGGCCTGCAATCCCCGGCTGCTGATCGCGGATGAACCCACGACGGCGCTGGATGTCACGATTCAGGCGCAGATTTTGGACCTGATGCGCGATCTGAAGACGCGGATGGGATCGGCGATCATGCTGATTACTCATGATCTTGGTGTTGTCGCGGAGATGGCGCAGCGGGTCGTGGTGATGTACGCGGGGCGCAAAGTCGAGGAGGCTCCGGTCAACGAAATATTTGCTCGCCCGATGCATCCCTATACGCGCGGGCTGCTTGGGGCGGTTCCAAAACTTGGGTCGTCGTTGGATGAGGGTGGGCGCGCGCGGTTGGCGGAAATCACTGGGTTGGTGCCGAGTCTGCGAAAACCCATCGTTGGGTGCGCGTTCGCCGGGCGGTGTTCGATGGTGACCGATATGTGCCGGACTATCGCGCCGGCGATCGAGTTGAAAGCGGCGGGGCACCGCGTGGCGTGTCATTACGCTGGGCAGATGGTGGCGGCATGACCGTCGATCGCCCCCTACTGGAGGTTAACGACCTCAAGAAACACTTCCCCATCCACGGCGGTCTGCTTGGTGGCGTCACCGCCAAGGTGCATGCGGTCGATGGCGTATCATTCGACATCCGCCGGGGCGAAACCCTATCGCTGGTCGGCGAATCCGGTTGCGGCAAATCCACTGTCGGCAAGGCGATCCTGCGCCTGTTCAAGCTGACCGACGGGGAGGTGCGGCTGGACGGGGAACGGATCGACAACATGCCGGCGAGTAAGCTGCGCATGATGCGAAAGCGGGTCCAGGTCGTGTTTCAGGACCCGTTCAGCAGCCTGAACCCTCGGATGAGGGTCCGCGACATCCTCGCCGAACCGCTGATCAATTTCGGCATGGTGCACGGCCGTCGCGACGTTACGGAAAAGGTCGAGACGTTGATGGACAAGGTCCGTCTGCCGCGCGACGCGATCAACCGTTTTCCGCATGAATTCTCCGGCGGCCAGCGCCAGCGCATCGGTATTGCCCGGGCGCTCGCTCCCGGGGCCGATCTGATCATTTGCGATGAGGCGGTGTCGGCGCTGGATGTGTCGGTAAAGGCGCAAATCATCAACCTGCTGGCGGATTTGCAGGACGAACTCGGATTGGCACTGCTGTTCATCAGCCACGATCTGGCGACGGTGGAGCACCTGACGCACCGCGTCGCTGTGATGTATCTGGGGAAAATCGTTGAACTAACGGACCGCCGGACGTTGTTCGCGCAGTCGCATCATCCCTACACGCGCGCCTTGCTCTCCGCCGTTCCGGTGCCCGATCCAACGGCGCTGCGGAACCGGATCATTCTGAAGGGTGACGTTCCGAGTCCGATCAACCCACCTTCCGGCTGCCGGTTCCATACCCGGTGCCCGTTCGTGTATGATCGGTGCCGGGTTGAGGAGCCGCTTTTGCGCAGTGTCGGCCACGGACATTTGTCGGCGTGCCACTTGGATGAAGTCCCCGGTGGTCAGGTGGTTCCGCGCGCGGCATAAGAGGCGGGAAGCGTTCAGGAGCCAGTAGCCGCCATGCGTCCCGTTCCGGGTTCGGATCACAACCCGAACGCGTTGTTTCCCGCCATTGAACCCATCAAGCTGGCCGCCGGGCGGCCAATTCTTTGCATCATTGTCGATGCGGAAGAGGAATTTCATTGGGGTCGGCCGGTGTCGGCGAGGAACAACGCTACGTCCTCGATCCGGTATCAGAAGCGGGCGCATGAGGTGTTCTCGTGCTACGATGCTAAACCGACGTATCTGGTTACGTATCCGATCGCGTCCGATCCGGCAGCCACGTCCGTGCTGCGGGAGTATCTGGCGGACGGCAAGTGCGACATCGGGGCGCAGTTACATCCGTGGGTGACGCCTCCATTCGCCAGCGAAACCGAAGAGCGGCTGACGTTTCCCGGCAATCTGCCGCAGGCGCTGGAGCGGGAGAAGCTGCACGTTCTGGCCGAAGCGGTGCGGGAAAGCTTCGATGTGCAACCCACTGTTTACAAGGCGGGGCGCTACGGATTGGGGCCATCCACGGCAGGACTGTTGGAGGATGAGGGATTTCTGGTCGATACCAGTTTGATCCCTCGGACCCGCTATACCGAGGCGGGTGGGCCGGATTTTTCGGCGTTCGATTACGGACCGTTCTGGTTTGGGGCGCGTCGCCGGTTGCTGGAGTTGCCGGTAACGCGGGCGTTTACGGGACTGCTCGCGGGGGCGATGCCGGGAATTTATGGTGTTGCCGAACAGAAGCCGCTGCGGTCGATGCGTGCGCCGGGTTTGTTGGCTCGGGCTGGATTGCTGGAGCGTATTACGCTGTCGCCGGAAGGGTCCGATCTCGGCGCGATGCTGCGGCTGACGCGGACTTTGCTGAAGCGTGGCGAGCGGGTCTTTACGCTCAGTTATCACAGTCCGTCGCTGGAACCGGGCAACACGCCGTATGTACGCACCCATCGCGATCTGGCGGTGTTTCTCGATCGGATATCCGGGTTTCTGAGTTTTTTCCGGGATGAACTCGGCGGTGTGTTCCTGACGGTGAAGGAATTGCACGATCAACTGAGTTCAGGGCAACTGAGTTCAGGGCAACTGAGTTCGGGCCAGTTGGGTTTAGGCCAGTTGGGTTTAGGCCAGTCGGATCTGGGCGGATTAGCCAACCAGCGCGTCGAGCCGGCCAAAGTTGAGAGCCGTCAGAATGCCCTCATCCGCAGACTTGATCCGGCGACCCGTCCAACCCCCGTAGTCCGGACGGATCACCGAATCAAGTTCGGGGATGACCGTGCGGTATGGGGTGACGGTGTTCAAAGAAATGACGATGCCGTGGGCGATGGCGGCCCGGCGGAAAAGGACCGGCCGGTAAGTCATGTCGAGGCAGTAAGCGATAACGGGACGGCGGCGAAAGATCGTTGCCTTGTCGTTGCCAACACCTTTCCGCCGGTGCATGGCGGCTCGGCCATCGTTTATGACAGTTTAGCTCGGTTCGGCCGGGGGCGGGTCTCGGTTTTGGCGCCGCAGGAGGATTATCGCGACGGTTGGCCGATCCAGGGCTGGCGCGAATTCGACCGGCGGGCGCCGTTCAAGGTGCATCGCATCCGGCTTCTGCGCACGCTTTTCCTGCCGGAGGATGCCGGTATTCTGCAACGCATCGCTGGGGCAGCGGCGGATCTGGTGATCCGTGTATCGATCCTGCGCAGCATTCACCGCATTGTCGGTTCCGAGAAAATCGCCGTCCTGTGCATTGGCGAACTGGTTGCCGGCGGCTGGCTGGCGGGTGCATGCCGGCACTTGTTCGGGCTGAAAACGCTGATCTACATCCATGGCGAGGAAATCAGCACGCGCACCCGGTACGACGAAGGCGGCCAGAGACGGCGGCGCGCGTTTACCGCAGCGGACGGTATTGTGGCGGTCAGCCGGTTCACCCGGGAGAATCTGATCAACGCTTTCGGCGTGCCGGCCGAGAAGATCGAATTGGTGTCCAACGGCGTCGATCTCGCCCGATTTGTGCCACGCCCGCGCCCGGCGCATTTGGTGGCGCGATACGGGTTGGAGGGGCGGCGAGTGCTGCTGACCGTCAGCCGGTTGTATGCCCGCAAAGGTATGGACCGGGTGATTGAAAGCCTCCCTGCCGTGCTGCGAGAGTTTCCAGACCTCGTCTATCTGATCGTCGGCGAAGGATTATACCGCCCGACGTTGGAGGCTTTGGTGGCCGAACATGGCCTGAGCCGCAATGTGGTGTTTGCCGGCGCGGTGCCCGACTACGAACTGACCGAGCACTACAGCCTTGGCGATGTGTTCATCATGGCGAATCGGGAGATGCCGGATGGCGAAACCGAGGGATTTGGACTGGTGTTCCTGGAAGCCAATGCCTGCGGCTTGCCGGTAATCGCGGGCCGTGCGGGCGGCAGCGTCGATGCGGTAACCGATCGGGTCAATGGGCTGGTGGTGGACGGCGACGATGTCGATGCAATCGGGCAGGCCATCATCCACTTATTTGGCGATGACGCGTTGCGGGAAAGCCTTCGGGTTGGTGGCGCGGAGGTCGCGCTGGCATCCGGTTGGGACCGGCGGGTTGACCAATTCCTGCGGTTCTGTGACCGGTTGACGGCGGGATGAAGAGATTTTTTGTAAACCGAGCACGACAGGTCCGCTCAGGTACCGTTGGGAAAGGCGAAAAATGGCAATTCGATCGCTAAGGCGACGCCCAACAATAACTACGTCGCTACGAGCGGCGCGCCGGCCTGTCATCGTCATGGCGGGCGAAGGCCCACCATCCACGTCTTTCTTGAGCCAGGCACAGCAAGGCGTGGATGGTGGGCCTTCGCCCGCCATGACGATGACAGGCCGGCGCGCCGCTCGTAGCGACGTAGTTATTGTTGGGCGTCGCCTTAGCGATCGAATTGCCAT
>JANXLQ010000013.1 GCA_025355085.1 Rhodopila sp. | reverse complement strand
CCAAGCCCGGGCAAATCAAGCACGGGCGTTCGGGCGCCCTTTGATGTCAGGTCTTACTAGCTTACATGACAAGACTATGCAGCAGGCCAGGGACTCGAAATTCGCGATGAACGATGCAAACGCCGCCCAGATGGACACTTTACCAGCCTGGGACCTGTCCGATCTTTATAGCTCGCCCGACAGCCCACAGGTGATGGCAGACCTGGGCAAGGCGGAACAGATGGCACGGGACTTCGCGCAGGCGCATGCCGGGACGTTGGCGACTGCTTCCGGGGCTGCCGTGGCCGCCGCGATCGTTAGGTATGAAAGCATTCAGGAGATTCTGGGCCGCGTCGGGTCCTATGCGCAGTTGCTGTTCGCGGGCGATTCCAGCGACCCCGCGATCGGCCAGTTCTACCAGACTGTGAATGAGCGGATTACCGCCATCGGCAGCGACATGATTTTCTTCGCGCTGGAACTGAACCGGGTCGATGACGCGGTGCTGGAAACGAAACTCGCCGATCCCGCGTTGGCCCGCTACCGGCCATGGCTGCGCGACCTGCGCGTGTTCCGCCCGCACCAACTCAGCGACGATCTGGAAAAACTGACGCATGAGCGGGACCTGACCGCCAACGCCGCATGGTCGCGCCTGTTCGACGAAACCGTCGCGGCGATGCGGATCGACCTGAACGGCGAAAATCTGACCGTCAGCGACACGCTGAACAAACTGTCCGACCGCGACCGGCCGGTGCGGGAAGCCGCCGGCAAGGCTATCGGAAAGGCATTCGGCGACAACATCCGGCTGTTCTCCCTGATCACCAACACCTTGGCCAAGGACAAGGAGATCGAGGACACCTGGCGCCACCACGCCCGCCCGACCAGCTTCCGCAACCGCGCCAACATGGTGGAAGATGAAGTCGTCGATGCGCTGGCGACCGCCGTGCGGCAGTCCTACCCTCGCCTGTCCCACCGCTACTACCAGATGAAAGCCAAATGGCTTGGTTTGGACAAGCTGCAACACTGGGACCGCAACGCGCCGCTGCCGAATGACGACGACCGGCTGATCACCTGGCCGGCTGCGCAAAAGCAGGTGCTGGACGCTTACGGCGCGTTCAGCCCGGAGTTAGCCTCGGTCGGCAAACGTTTCTTCGACAAGCCCTGGATCGATGCCCGGTTGAAACCCGGCAAGTCCGGCGGTGCCTTCGCGCATCCGACAGTACCGAGCGTGCATCCGTATTTGCTGTTGAATTATCACGGTAAGACGCGGGACGTGATGACGCTGGCGCACGAACTCGGCCACGGTGTGCATCAGGTGCTGGCTGGGCCTCAAGGGGGGCTGATGTCCGGCACGCCGCTCACCCTGGCGGAAACCGCGAGCGTGTTCGGGGAAATGCTGACCTTCCGCTCGTTGCTCGACGCCGCCGGACCGGCTCAGCGCCGGCAGATGCTGGCCTCGAAAGTAGAAGACATGTTGAACACCGTCGTCCGTCAGATCGCGTTCTACGAGTTCGAGACCCTGCTGCACGACGAACGCCGCAAGGGCGAGTTACTGCCGGAACGGATCGGCGAGTTGTGGATGCAGGTGCAGACCGCAAGTCTGGGTCCGGCGTTCGAATTCACGCCGGAATACAGCGTGTTCTGGTCGTATGTGCCGCACTTCATTCACTCGCCGTTCTACGTGTATGCGTATGCGTTCGGAGACTGCCTGGTGAACGCGCTGTACGCGGTGTTCCAGTCGGGACATCCTGGATTCCAGGCGAAATACCTGGACATGCTGAAGGCGGGCGGGACGAAGCGGCACCAGGAGTTGCTGGCTCCGTTCGGACTGGATGCGTCGGACCCGGCATTTTGGAACAAGGGGTTGGATGTGATTTCCGGGTTCATCGATGAGTTGGAGGCGGGGGACTAAGCTCAGGTCTAATCCCACCGGCCCAATGTACTGACCGTCCGGCCTGTTCTCGTCACGGCAGGCGAAGGCCTGCCACCCACGTCTTTGTCCGAACCAGCATCGCGAGACGCGGATGGCGGGACTTCATCCAACATGAGGGTGACGCATCTGCACACCGGGCCGGTGCTACAATGCCCCTGGTCAAACCTTCAACCATTGTGCCGCCTCCAAGAGCGAATTTCGCTCCCGGAAGGGTGATTATTGCAGGCGCGTCAGCAGTTCGTCCAGGCGAGTGGCAAGTGCGTCAACCTTTGTTTCGAGTCGCAACAGGGTTGCCCCGTCCTCTGCCTCGTTTTTGTGCATCTCGGTTTCCATCGCGGTAGTGACCAAACCGATGAACATGTTGAAAATGGCGAAGCTGGTCAGGAAGATGAAGGGGATGAAGATCAGCCAGCTCCAGGGCATCTCGGTGGTCACAAGATGCATCACCTCTGGATCGGCACCGTAGTAAACCATCACCTCGTAGAGGCTGATCGTTGTCAGCCCGAGATCACCGAAATGGATCGGATCGATTCCGCGAAATAACGTCGTGCACAGAACGACGAAGATATAAAACACGATCCCCAGGATGACAACCATGGTGGTCATGCTTCGCATCGCCGCATATATGCCGTTGATTATTGCACCCCCATTCGGGAGGAATTTCAAAAGCCGGATGATGCGGACGATCCGGAATGCCCGCAATGCCGACAGCGCCTGAAGCAACGGGAACAGCGACACAACCGTTACGCTGATGTCGAACATATCCCAGCCGCTTCGCAGCACCGCAAGGCGTTTGACGAAGATCGTGAGCAGGACGTCGAGGATCAGGATCGAGAGCGTCAGCTCGTCTATGGTCTCGCACGCCGCGAAGAGCGGCCCTTCCTCCGGAATGGCCGTCAGCATGCCAAGTATGACCGAGTTGACGACGATTGCCACCACGACGAGGACTGTCCATGCCCTGGACCGGTGAAGACGCAAGGCCCTGTCAAGGATGGACCCGGCGGGCGCAGATATCGCAAAACCCGGCGCCACCAATCGGTCGTCGCCGCCGCCCCCGACCGGACCGGACATCGTCTGCCACGACTGCTTTGCGTGACGTATTATGGAAGGATGCATTCAGCGCACTTTCACAGTCCTAACGGCTGGCGTCCAAGCCTTTGCCCGGAACAACGGCTGGCCGGGCACTGACCACCAGCCGTTCATGTCGGACTTACGCCCAATCTGATCAGGCTTTCACAACAGTTCCGGCGATCTGCCGTGCCGCCCGAACCCCCGATTGAAGGCCCCCCTCCATGTAGCCCGGGAAGGTGTAGCAGGTGTACTCGCCGGCAAATGACAGGCGGCCAATACCATTGTACAGCGTCGGCCCGCCCTTCGTGATCTGGCCCGGTGCGGGGCACGAGTAGCCCGCCATCGTCCAGGGATCGTTCGGCCAGTCCATGAATCGCGAATCGACGAACTGCTCGGCGAAGTGGGGGTAGATCGACTGCATCGTCTCAACAAACGGCGCCTTTCCGTTCGCTCTGTAGCGCTCGATCGCCTCTCGCGCCGGATCGCCGCCGGAAAATGAGACCATGCAGGCGCCGGGCCCCTTCTGGTTTTCAGTACCATCCCAGGTCAGGCAGATGAAGCCGCTGGTGAGGGCATTAGCCCCGTCAGGCTTCCATGCCTCGTTGCGTAGGCGGGACAGAAACTTAACGTTCACCCCCAACTGCGGCGCCAGCCCCTCGGGCAATTTCGGCTGGAACTGGATTTTCGGCCAGGTCGTCGGCGGGGCTGTCATCACGACACGTTCCGCTGTCCAGACCCGGCCGGTGAAATCGGTAACCTCGACCCCGTCCTGCAAGGTCCGGACGTTTGCCACCGGCGTGTTTAGGTGGATGCGTGCGCTTCCGATGGCGCTGGCAAACGCGGCCGCAAGCCTGTCATTGCCCTCGGCACAGCGATAGACCTCTGTATCCGTCCAGAACTTCTCCAGGCCGCCTCCCTTGATCATCGACAGCATGCCGAGCAGGCCTTGCTTGTCGAGTGGGGCGCCGTTGTCAGATCCAAGATGCGCCGTGATGACCGCGAGTGCGTCTGGTGACGGGTTCTGCTCCCTGACCCAATCGCCCAGGCTCCTTGCATCGATTGCGGACGCATGTTCGCTGTCCCACGGCGTCTCGCCGTTAATGGTGCGGGCCTCTTCGGTCATAGCGCTGTAGATACGATCGACATCCTTGAACAGCACCTTAACGTCTTGCTCCGGCAGCCTGCGTCCATTGATGACAATGGGCCTGATTTCGTCCGCCGACTCCGCCACCGGCCGAAAATGGAGCTTGAACTGCGCAGCATAGTGCAGCCACATCGTGTGATTGCTACCGATCAGCTCGGCGCCGCCCTCGACCGTTTTCCCGGGGATCCAGTCCCGAAACGTCAGCACACGCCCACCCACCCGGTGCCGTGCTTCGAGAATCTGAACATCGTACCCTGCCTTCTTAAGCTCGTATGCGCAGGAGAGACCCGAGAACCCGGCGCCGATCACCAGCACGCGCCTGCCGTTTGGCGGACCCGCGGCGGGAACCTTGGCCTCGGCCCCGGCCCCGACGGCAAGCCCAGCCAGAACGCCCCCTATCACATCGCGCCGCGATACCAGGAAAGCTTCGGGGCGGTAGCGCTTCAGCAAGGTTCGATACAGCGACATGATTGATTACTCTTTGTGAATTAGGTGAGTTCGGCATGGCAGATGACCTACGCCATCAGGGCGTCATTAACGGCGGGGTGGCCCCCATCCATTGGGCAGCAATCGGGATGAGTTAAAAAAGCCTCCCACCACGTCCAAATCCCCACAGACTGGGAGCGTCTGGAACATTTCGCGCGGCTTCCGATACTCAAAGCCTGCTAAATGCATATGTCGTTATAAAAATTCAACCGCGATCCGATTCCACTACAGCCTCGAAACAAGAAAATATAGACATGTTGTTAGCTGGTCAACATGTTCGGTGTTCGTACCAAGGGCAATCGGGTGAAGGTCAACTCCCACGATCATCGTCATGGTGCGCGAAGGCGCGCCATCCATGTCTTCTAGTAAAAAACCCGGCAAACGACGTGGGTAGCGCGCCTTCGCGCACCGTGACGATAAGGGGGCGCCGCGTGACGGCGACTAAATAATGGCGGACATCGGCTTTTCTGCGTTCTCGACCTTCTCCATGGAAGGCCCGCCATTCCTGGCACACCACCGGGCGCAGAGCGGCACGGCCGGTCTAACTGTGCGACACGCTGGTTTGGCATATCGGCGATCCTCAGCGACACCCATATCCGCCCGATACGCGACAGCGGCGCCGCCGATACCATACTCGTTAAACTAAAATAACGGTGGGCACCGAAATGCCCACCGGTCTTCTCAGGTCCCTTATCCGACGCGGTTCTCCACCAACTCCGTCACCACGCCCGGATCGGCCAACGTGGAGGTATCCCCCAGGTTGTCCGTCTCATTCGCCGCGATCTTGCGCAGAATCCGCCGCATGATCTTGCCGCTGCGGGTCTTCGGCAAGCCCGGCGCCCACTGGATCGCATCGGGCGAGGCAATCGGCCCGATCTCCTTGCGCACCCACGCGATCAACTCCTTACGCAGAGCCTCGGACGGCTCCGTGTCGGCATTCAGGGTAACGTAGGCATAGATCCCCTGCCCCTTGATGTCGTGCGGGAACCCGACCACCGCCGCTTCCGCGACATTCGGATGGGCGACAAGCGCGCTTTCGACCTCGGCCGTGCCCATGCGATGGCCGGACACGTTGATCACGTCATCGACCCGGCCGGTGATCCAATAATACCCGTCGGCATCGCGGCGCGCGCCGTCGCCGGTAAAGTAAAGCCCCGGATACGTCGAAAAATACGTCTGGATAAACCGCTCATGGTCGCCGAACACCGTGCGCATCATGCCCGGCCAGGAGTCGGAGATGCACAAATTGCCCTCGGTCGCACCGGTCAGTTCGGTGCCCTCGGCATCGACCAGCAGCGGCTTCACGCCCGGCAGAGGCAGGGTCGCGGAACCCGGCTTCAGGGCCGTGGCACCCGGCAGCGGGCTGATCATGATGCCGCCGGTTTCCGTCTGCCACCAGGTATCGACGATCGGGCAGCGTTTCTCCCCGATCACGTTGTAATACCACATCCAGGCCTCGGGATTGATCGGCTCCCCAACGCTGCCCAGCAGACGCAGCGATGCGCGGGAGGTCTTTTTGACCGGCTCGTCGCCGTCGCGCATCAGGGCACGGAGGGCCGTCGGCGCGGTGTAGAAGACGTTGACCTGATGCTTGTCGATGACCTGCCAGAAACGGCTGCTGTCCGGATAGTTCGGAATACCCTCGAACATCAGCGTCGTCGCACCGTTGGCGAGCGGTCCATAGATAATATACGTGTGCCCCGTCACCCAACCCACGTCGGCGGTACACCAATAGACGTCGCCGGGGCGATAATCGAACACGTTTTCATGCGTGTAACTGGCCCAGACCATATAACCGCCGGTCGTATGCAGTACGCCTTTCGGCTTACCGGTGCTGCCCGAGGTATAAAGAATAAACAGCGGGTCCTCAGCCGACATAGGCTCCGCCGGGCAGACGGGAGACGCGGCCGCCAGCAGCGTGGTGTAATCGTGGTCGCGGCCGGCGACCGTATCCACCGTCGCCCCCGTTACCTTCGCCACAATCACATGCCTAACGCTCGGGCACATCTTCAGCGCCTCGTCAGCGTTTGCCTTCAGCGGCACCGAACGCCCGCCGCGACGGCCGGCATCGGCGGTAATCAGCATGGTGGAACCGCAATCCTGGATGCGGTTGGCAAGGCTGTCCGGAGAAAAACCACCGAACACGATCGAATGGATCGCACCAATCCGAACACAGGCGAGCATCGCAACGGCTGCTTCGGGCACCATCGGCAGATAAATGGTAATCCGGTCGCCGCGTTTGGCGCCCAGGGTCTTCATGGCATTCGCCATGCGGCAGACCTGATCGTGCAACTCGCGGTACGTCACATGCCGGCTGGTGTTCGGATCGTCGCCTTCCCAAATGATCGCAGTCTGGTCCGCACGATCCGCCAAATGCCGGTCGAGGCATGATTCGGAGGCGTTCAGCACCCCGTCCTCGAACCACTTGATTGAGACATCGCCGGTAAAGCTGCTGTTCTTGATCTTGGCCGGGAACTTCATCCAGGCCAGACGCTTCGCCTCCTTCGCCCAATAGGCGTCCGGATTTTCGGCGGCCTGCGTGTAGGCCGCCTGATATCCCGCCGCGTCGATATGCGCCGTTTCGGCGAAATCGCTTCGTACCGGGAAGACCTGATTCTGGGTCGATGTATTCGCTTCCACGATTATTTCCTTGCTACCCTGTGAGCTATCCTGTCGCCCGAGGCAAACCGACGTCAACCGCTTTGCAAGACGAGAATAACCCCGTCGCGAATTTCAAAACTGACCGGCGTCAACCGGTCGCCCCGGCACGGGCCTGAAATACACAGTCCATCGGCGATTGTGAACTCGGCACCGTGCGTGGCGCAGATCAGATGCTTTCCATCGGCCGATAAGAAGCGGTCCGGCGTCCAATCCAGTGGTGTGCCTATATGGGGGCAGGCGTTTTCATAGACATAGACCCGATCGTCCCGCCGCACGGCGACCAAGCCGGTAAAGGCGCCATCCGAACCGGGAAACCCCTTGGCGCCGTTCTCCGGGATATCGGAGATTTGGCACAAAATCCGCTTGCCGGCTGGGATCATTTTACCGGCTGGGATCATTGCTTCCAACCCGCCGGCAGACCGCCCATCCGGCACAGTTTCTCCCAATGCGGCTCTGAGATTGCCATGACCGACAGCCGGGATTGACGCACCAGGGCAACGTCCGCCAGCGCCGGGTCGGCCTTGATCTCGGCCAACGTGACGGGGGTCGGCACAGCACGCACCGCCTTCATATCGACGCAGACCCAGCCGCCGCTCTCGGCTGTCGGGTCCGGATAGGCTTCCGTCGCCACCTCCACGATGCCGACAATCTCCTTGCCGACATTCGAGTGATAGAAGAACGCGAGATCCCCCTTGCGCATCGCCTTAAGGTTGTTTTTGGCCATGTGATTGCGCACACCGGTCCAAGGTTCCACCTCGTTGGCGACCTGTTGATCCCAGGAGAACGCCTCCGGCTCCGACTTAACCAACCAGTGGGCGGCCATGATGTCTCCAGGTTTGTGCCCGCAGTGGGAACCAAGTGCGCTCTTGTAACCCTCCGGCGGGGTTATTCAATGCCCAACGATTTTTGCGCCCATCGATTTTGCGCCCTACGATTTTACGCCCTACGATTTTACGACAGTTCACTGATCCGAACCGCCCCCTGGCGACACCAGCGATGCGGCCATCGCGTAGCCCCGGCGACGCATAGGGGGAACTGGATGCCGTCCGGCCACGCGTTGCATCACCAGCCGCGCGTCCCGCTCCGAACCGGCCTTCAGGGCGGAGTCCAGGAAGACCTGCTCCAGCACGTCTTGCTGGGCGTGGCTGCCGCCCATGCGGTACATTTCCCCCAGCACCGGACGCATCAGCGTCAAAGCGTCGGCATGCCGTCCCTGCCCGTTCGCCAGCACCGCCTCGGTCACCGGCAATGCGATCTCCCGCACCAAGAGCGCGATCGGTTGCGATCCGTTCGCAAAGTGCCGCATTCCGTCCAGCATGGCGTTTGCCGCCCTATCGCGTCCGGTTGCAGCCAACGCCATCATCCAGTGGGGGAGTGTGAAAGCGGACTCGCAATCGCCGATCCGCGCCTCGGCCTTGTCCGCCAATTCTATCCAGCGATCGCCAAGCGGCGCACCCAGCCGGCCGAGGCGGTACAGCATCGAGGCGGCGTTCTGCACGTCGATGTAGAGATCGGGCGCCATTTCCGTCAGCTTCGCACCCGGGTCGCGGAAACCTGTGTCGTATAGCGACAGCACCTTGGTAAGATCGCCCAACTCCAGATGATACAGCGCCTGATGCCACCACAGGTGATGCTTCAGGTTGTTGCTGCCGTCCCAGCGCGATTGCAGGTCCTCGACCCACGCAATCCCTTCCAGGCGGCGTCCGGTCATCTCCAGCACATGCGCGACCCCATGCGCGGCCCAGAGGTCTGATGGATCGTGGCGGATAGCGGCGCGTCCGGCGTGTTCGGCTTCGAGGTAATATCCAGCCTCTTCATGTGCGAAACAGCGGCATGCGAGAATCGAGCCGAAACCTGGCAGCGCGTCGCTCCAGTGCTTTTCCACCGATACCACGGATGCAAGCATCGCCTCCGGCCGGCCGCACCAAAAATTTATGAAGTGGGCCAGCCGGAAGGCCAGGATGTCATGTGGATGATTGGCCAGGATCTTGTCCCAAACCGCGATGGCGCCTTCCGGATCGCCCTCGATCCAGTGTGCGAGCGCTTCGGTATGCGCTTTTTCACGGACGGTTCCGGGGCAACGCCGGGCCTCGGCCAGTGCGGCACGGGCGGCGCCCAGTAGATCGGCGCGGAATCCCATCAGAAAAAGATAGCCCTTGAGGCAATGCGCCATGCCGAAATCAGGATCGGCGGCCAGCAGTGTCTCCATCCGAGCGGCCATATCGGCCCGATAGCCCAGGTATCCGTCGATGGCATGGTCGAACGCAGCGGCTGCGTGTGCCGATACGGTGGTCAGCACCAAACCGCGACAATCCTTGAACATCGTTATTGCTCCCCGCTCCGCCCGGCCGGTCCCGTTAACTGGATGCGGCACCGGACGGCCACCGGCAGAGCTAGCACGGCCTGTAGGGGAAAGTTAGCCCGGGATCAGTGTGACCTCGCCAAGGCCTTGACGGACCATGCCGAGTTGCCGAGCGGAAGCGAGAGATAGATCGACGATCCGATGTTTGGAGTAAAGCCGGTCGGTGATCGTCACGACAACGGTGCGCCCGGTGGCGGGCAGAGTGACCAGGACCTTGGTCCCGAACGGCAGCCAGGCATGTGCGGCTGTCAGAGCCTTTTGGTTAAACCGGCTGCCATCCGCCGCACGGCGGCCGTTGTGCGCAGCGCCGTAATAGGATGCCGTGCCTGATTCCCCGATCCACGACGCGCTGCCGGACCGTGTCCGCGACACTTCCCTAACCGGTGATCCGTGTGCGCTCGCCTCCTGCGAAAGGCCGCCCAAAACAGTGTATGTTGCAACAAGTGCTATTGCGAAATATTTTATCATTATCTCTCACTGAAAGGGGGATAATTCGTTAACAAAAGCTGAATATCCGTTGCGGCGATGGTCGGGGCGCAATACCGCCCGGCCAATGCGGTCGAAATGACCGGCACTGTTATAAAGGAATTCACCATAATGGCGAATTTGCGGCATTTTTTCGTGCCGCGAGAGGGTGTCCCTCGCTCCATAAATCGCAAGATGCTGCCTTTCGACTGTAATGACAACCCCGTTGTCGCTGCTTTTCGCCCGGATTTGACTGAAAAGGCGAAATGAACGACATCTGGTCAATGACGTAACAGGATTAAAATCGTGCCGTTTCAATGATATACAGTCTGGCCGTGACAATTGCCGGCATCCTCGCCGCGTCGGTCCTGCGTGGGTTTACCGGCTTCGGATTCGGCCTCGCGGCGGTCCCGCTGCTCAGTTTGGCCCTGCCGCCGGCGCAGGTTGTGCCACTTGTCGTCACACTTCAGGTGGTGATCGGCGTCGCCGGACTGCATACCGCATCCAAGGAATGCGACTGGAAAGCCGTCGGACTGCTTACGCCGGGACTTCTCGCCGGCATCCCGATCGGACTGCTTATCCTGACCACCCTGCCCGCCAATCCCGTGCGGCTGGTCATCGGACTGATCATCGCGATGTCCGTCTGGCTGATCCAGCGCGGCATGCGACTGCCCCCAAACCCGTCGCGGCTTATCGGATTCGGGATCGGTCTGGTGTCAGGCATCATCAGCGGACTCGCCTCCATGGGCGGCCCCCCGGTCGTCGTCTTCCTGCTCGCGCTCGGGCACTCGGCATCGCGCATGCGGGCAACCACGATCGTCTATTTCATGCTGTCCGGGTGCGTCTCGCTGATCCCCATGACAATGCGAGGCTTGATCACCCGGGATATCCTTATCTGGACGGTCGTAACCCTGCCGGTCCTGTTCGGCGGCTCCCGCCTCGGAACATGGGCTTTCCACAAAGCGAGGCCAAAGCACCACCGAATGGTCGCGCTGGTGACTTTGTCGGCGCTGTCGGCCATGCTGATCGGGCGGGCACTGCTGGGGTGACCCAACCGCTTCAGTCGTGGTGCCGCTTTAGTCATGGTCCCGCTTCAGTGATGGTCACGCTTCAGTCATGGTCCCACTTCAGTCATGGTCCCACTTCAGTCATGGTCCCGCTTCAGTCGTGGTCCGCCCCCGCCCCTCGCCCGCGCTTGATCTTACCGCGATGCGTCTTCTCCTCCAGCCGCCGCAGCTTCGACCCGTAGCTCGGTTTGGTCGGCACACGGCGAATCGGGGCGACGGTTGCCCGCCGGATCAGCTCGATAAGCGCCGCCATCGCCTCCGCGCGGTTACGTTCCTGCGTCCGATGCTGCTGGCAGGTGATCAGGACGTCGCCGTCCAGTGTCAGGCGCCGCCCCGCCAGCTTCTCTAACCGAGCACGCACCGGCGGTGGCAGGTCGGCGCGATCCAGAGACAGGCGCAACAGTACCGCCGTTTCGACCTTGTTGACGTTCTGGCCACCGGGACCGGAGGCGCGGATAAACGTCTCCTCAATCGCCTTTTCATCGATTGAGAGCGACCTTGTTATCTGGATCATGCGGGTTCGCCGAGAATCATCATCGACCGGCAGCTTATACCTATTATCGTTAACAACAGATTAGCTTGTTTCGGCCCGTAAGCCGGTGAATACTCCCTTCAATAAAAAAAGCAGGTAAAAATGCCGGCTCAAACAGGGAGGGCATGACAATGAAAGCACGTTTGACGCGTCGCAAGGCACTGAAGCTTGGCGCCGCCGCCGCAGCGCTACCACTGGTCCACATCAGAACCGCCGGCGCCGCCGGGAAGCTGAATGTCGCCCTGTGGGACCATTGGGTTCCGGCGGGGAACGAAGCCATGCGCAAGCTCGTGGCCGACTGGTCGGAGAAAAACAAGGTCGAGGTCAACCTCGATTTCCTGACCTCCGTCGGCAATAAGATCCAGATAACGATGGCGGCCGAGGCTCAGGCCAAGACCGGCCACGACATCATGGCCTTCGATATGTGGTCTGTACATCAGTACACCGATGTACTCGATCCCGTCGACGACATCATGAAAGATTTCATCGCCAAATACGGCAAGCTAGGCCGGGCATATGAATATCTGGGGGTCTCGGAAGGCCACTGGAAGGGTGTCCCGGTCGCGTGGGGTTCGGCGCCGCTGACGCCTTGCGCGCGCATAAGCATGTTCAAGAACTACGCCGGTATCGACGTCCAGAAATGGTTCCCGGCGCATGAATCGACAGCCGCCGCGTCGGCCGAATGGACTTATGAAACGCAACTCAAAGCCGCCGAAGCCTGCCATAAGGCCGGATTTCCATTCGGTTTCGGATGCGGCGGGACGACCGACTCCAACCAGACCTGGGGCGCCACGTTCGGGGCGTTCGGGGCGGACCTTGTCGATGCCAAGGGCACGATCACCGTCGATTCCGACAATGTCCGGCAGGCGATGGAGTATGCCAAACGGATGGTGCCGTTCCTGCCGCCCGACACCGTCAGCTATGACGATGCGTCGAACAACAGGGCACTGATCTCCGGCCGCTCGGCGATGATCTACAACCCTCCCTCTGCCTGGGCTGTGGCCAAACGCGACGCCCCCGCGGTCGCCGCCGACTGCTGGACGTTCCCGAATCCTCGTGGGCCGAAAGGCCGCCTTGTGCCGATGCGGCCGTACTTCTTCGGCCAATGGTCCTTTGCGCAAAACAAATCGGCCGGACGCGATCTGCTCACCTATCTGGGTTCGCGCGAGCAGATGGAGTCCCTGACCACAGCGGTCGATGGCTACGATATTCCGCCCTACCTTTCCATGTCGGACTTCAAGATTTGGGATGAAGTCGGACCACCGAAGGGCACGGTTTACAACTACCCGATCCGCCCGTGGCACGACGCCGAGTATTATATCACCGGATCCTCGGGTCCGCCGGACATCGGCATCCAGGCCTGGAACCGTGGCCTCATCCCAACGATGGTGTCTAAGCTGGTTGCAGGCCAAACAATCAAACAGGCGATCGACTGGGCGAAGGACGAACTGGAGGGGTTCACGCGGTAATTTCCCGAGCGGGATGGCCGGAACGGCCGGGAGGCGATAGACGATCCGGCCCACACTGACCGGATTGCCGAATGACACTCGCCGCCTTCCTCCGCCACCTCGGATTCGCAGCACTGCTGATCGTGC
>JANXLQ010000463.1 GCA_025355085.1 Rhodopila sp. | reverse complement strand
CGGTCGGACGCGGCTCGATCTTCTTCGACGCGGTGCGGGTACACGCTGACCACATGCTGGCGGCCGAGGGGCTTGGGTTCGTGCAGGTCATGCAAGGCTTCGACTACAGCAGGGCGCTGATTGGCTTGCAGGTCTGTGCATCGGCGCAGGCGTCATTGGATGAAAGCTGGGCATACGTAACGGAACGGCCGGCCTTCGGCGCGCCACTGGCACAATATCAGGGCGTCAGCTTTCCCCTGGCGGAAGGTGAGGGCATGATCGCCGCCGTCCGGCAGCTTTGCTATCACACCCTGTGTCTGCGCGACGCGGGCGAACCGCACACGGCCGAGGCTGCGATGTGCAAGTGGCTGGGTCCGAAAACCGCCGTCGATGTCATCCATCAATGCTTGCTGACCCACGGTCATTACGGCTGGTCGATGGACCTGCCGCACCAGCAACGACTGCGCGATGTGATGGGGTTGGAAATCGGCGACGGCACTGCGCAAATCATGAAGCTGATCGTTGCACGGGAAAAAGCCGGGCGAATTGCCGTGCAGCATCTAAATCAAAAATAAAAACAAGGTCGGGGACGCATGCAATACGATCATGAGAGGCTGATGGCCCGCCGGGCGCAGATGGTTGCACGGGGGGATTGGCGGGATACCACGCTGCTCGATCATCTGGCGCAAGCGGTCGCGAAGACACCGGACCGAACGGCGGTCGTGGCGATACGGTCCGATGGAATGGCCTCGGAACGCCGGATCACCTACCGGGAACTCGACCGGCTGTCCGGCCATGTTGCCGGCAATCTTCGCGCCCGAGGCGTCGGTCCCGGCGATACGGTATCGTTCCAGTTACCGAACTGGTGGGAATTCACTGTCCTGCATCTTGGTTGCCTTAAAGCAGGTGCGGTCAGCAATCCACTCATGGTCATTTTCCGCGAGCGCGAACTCGGCTTCATGCTGGCGTTGGCGGAAACCAAAGTGCTGGTCGTCCCGGCGCGGTTTCGCGGCTTCGATTATCCCGCCATGGTCGCCCGCGTACGCGACCGGCTGCCGGCGTTGCAACATGTTTTCGCCGCTGGCGGCGATACGCCGGACGCGGAACCGTTCGATGCCCTTCTGGCTCCGGCCGAGTGCCCGGCGAATCACCCGAACCCCGACGGCGTCATTCAGCTTCTTTACACCAGCGGAACCACGGGCGAGCCAAAGGGCGTCCTGCACACATCGAACACGTTGCTGTCCAATCTCGTTCCGTTCACCGAGCGGCTGGGTCTGGGAGAGGCCGACGTGATCCACATGCCATCCCCCATGGCACACCAGCTTGGCTTTATGTACGGCCTGATACTGCCGGTGATGCTTGGCTGTACGGCCGTTCTGCAAGATGTGTTCGCAGCCCCCGAAATGGCGCGCCAAATCGTGCAGGAACACGCGACCGTTACGCTGGGTGCCACACCGTTCCTGAACGACCTTACCGAGCATATGGAAAAGACCGGCACCGCCACACCGAGCCTGCGGGTATTCGCGTCCGCCGGCGCGCCCATTCCCAGGGCCCTCGTTACCAAAGCCCGCCACACGCTTGGCGCCGCGATCGTGTCCGCCTGGGGCATGTCCGAAAACGGTGCAGTAACGACAACAAAATTGGACGACCCGGAAGAAAGGGCTACCTCCACCGATGGCTGCGCGCTGCCCGGCATGGAACTGCGCGTCGCCGATCCAAACGGTGCCCTTGTGCCGCCCGGCGAACTGGGAGAATTGCAAGTTCGCGGCTGCTCCAATTTCATTGGTTACCTGAAGCGGCCTGAATTGGACAACACCGATGCAGAGGGCTGGTTCGGCACCGGCGACCTCGCGCGGATGGACGAAGGCTATATCCGCATCGCCGGGCGATCCAAGGACATCGTCATCCGCGGCGGTGAAAATATTCCCGTGGTCGAGGTCGAAAACCTGCTGTTCCGTCACCCCGCGATCGCCGAGGTCGCGGTCGTGGGCTTCCCCGATGCACGTTTGGGTGAGCGTGCCTGCGCCTTCGTCAAAACACGCGAGGGCCAAACTTTGTCATTCGCCGAAATGACAGAATACCTCAACGCCCAAAGCATGGCTCGGCAATACATCCCGGAGCGGCTGGAAATCGTCATGGAAATGCCTCGCACTCCCAGCGGAAAGGTACAGAAATTCAGACTGCGAGAGATGGCTCGGCAACAGGAAAGTTAAAATGCGGGGATTTGATCGACGGAATGGGTTGCCTGGGCGCACACTTGATCGACAGACGATTCATGTGCGAACGTTGCCCCGTTCATTAAGTAAGATCCAGGAGGCCTCCAACTATGATCTTGTTCAATCCGCCCACGCGCCGGCAGCTTTTGACAACAGCCGGCGCAGGTATCGCCGCAGCGGCCCTACCCGGCCATTTGCAGGCAAAGATGGGGATGGGTCAGCCCCAGGCACCCTATTTCTATCGGTTCAAGCTTGGAAGTGCCGAATGCACCGTCGTTTCCGACGGCCAGCTTCCGCTCGGCGATCCCAATGCCGCATTCCTGAATATCGACAAAGCCGAGATCGCCCGCGAACTGAAAGACAATTTCCTGCCCACCAACAACGCAGTGTTGGAGCAGAATGTCCTGGTTGTGAACTTCGGTGATCGGGTGGTCCTGTTCGATACCGGCATGGGCACAGACACGCTGTTTGGTGAATCGACCGGCAAACTGCTGACCACACTGAAACAAGCCAACATAGATCCGGCCAGCATTGACGCCGTTGTCATGAGTCACGCCCATATCGACCATTGCGGCGGTCTCGTCGGCGCCGATGGCAAACGCAATTTTCCCAATGCGCAGCATTTCATCGGCGAGGCGGACTTCAACTATTGGACAGACGACTCCAAAATCCCCCCGAACTACCCTGCCCGGCCGCATTTTCTGGGTCAGGCCAGGAACAACCTTCTGCCGGTCAAGGACAGCATTCATTTTTACAAGGACAACGAACAGATCCTGCCGGGTATCACCGCGTTGTCCGCGCCAGGGCATACCGTCAGTCATACGATCTTCATGATCGAATCGGACGGCAAGCAACTCTGCTACATCGGTGACCTCGCGCATCATCCAGTGCTGTTGCTGGAACGCCCGCGCACCCAGTTCGCCTTCGATACCGACCCGGTGCAGTCGGCCGAAAGCAGGGTCCGCATGTTGACGATGCTTGCGGTAAACCGTGTGCCGCTGCTGGCCTACCACTTCGCCTGGCCCGGCGTGGGTCATGTGTCCAAAGAGGGCGAGGGCTTCCGGTACTTCCCGGCACCGGTCCAGGTGCAGGGCGTGGGCATCCTGTAGCCGACAACGGGCCGGCCCCCACCGGGCCGGCCCAAAACGTTCGGTCAAACCGATTGCACCGGGGACATGGCGTAACCGCGCGGTTTTCTCTATATGTGCGCCATGACCATCCCGTTCGTGAAGATGCATGGCTGCGGCAACGACTTCGTCATCCTGGACGGGCGTGCCAAATCGACTGGCATGACGCCAGCCCGCGCCGCCGCCCTGGCCGACCGCCACACTGGGATCGGCTGCGACCAACTGATCGCGATCGAGCCCGGCGCCTTCATACGGATTTACAACCCCGATGGGTCAGAGGCCGGCGCCTGCGGCAACGCCACCCGATGCGTGGCCGACATTCTGATGGGTGAGAGCGGGCAGGACAGCATCACCATCCGCACCATATCCGGCGATCTGCCATCCATCCGCCGCCCGGATGGCCTGATCCAGGTCGATATGGGTCAACCGCGCACCGATTGGGCCGAAATCCCCCTGTCCCGACCGATGGACACACTGCGCCTGGACCGTCCCGGAGAACCGGCGGCCGTTAGCATGGGCAATCCGCATGCGACCTTCTTCGTTCCCGAACTAGACGCCGTGGCGGTAACCGATCTCGGCCCGAAGTTCGAGAACGATCCCCTGTTCCCACAGCGCGCCAATATCGGCTTTGCGCAGGTGGTCGATCCCGGCACGATCCGGTTAAAGGTGTGGGAACGCGGTGCCGGCCTGACCCTGGCCTGCGGTTCCGGCGCCTGCGCCACTCTGGTCAATGCGGTTCGGCGCGGCCTGACGGACCGCCGGGCGCGCGTGATCGTCGATGGCGGAGAGCTTGAAATCGAATGGCGCGACGACGGGCATGTGCTGATGACCGGGCCGGTTGCCACTGCGTTCTCCGGGATCGTCGCATGACCGTCGATATCCTCACATTCGGTTGCCGCCTGAACATCTACGAAAGTGAGGTCATGCGCGGGTTGTCGGTTGGCGTGACCGATACCGTGATCGTCAACACCTGTGCCGTGACGGCCGAGGCCGAACGTCAGGCGCGTCAGGCGATCCGTAAAGTAGCGCGGGAACGGCCTGGCGTTAGGATCGTCGTGACGGGATGCGCGGCGCAGATCGACCCCGCATCCTGGGCAGCGATGCCGAACGTGGACCGTGTGCTGGGCAACGACGACAAGCTAAAGCCGGAAAGCTGGCTACCCGGCGCTGGATCGGCGGTGTCCGACATCATGGCCGCACGCGAAACCGCCGCCCACTTGGTTACGGAATTCGCCAGCCGGGCGCGGGCGTTCGTGCAGGTGCAGCAGGGCTGCGATCATCGCTGTACGTTCTGCATCATCCCGTTCGGACGCGGGCCTAACCGGTCCGTGCCCATCGGCGTGATCGCGGATCAGGTGCGGACACTGGTTGCCTCGGGTTATCAGGAGGTTGTGCTGACGGGCGTGGATGTGGCGTCCTACGGGCCGGATTTGCCAGGGGCGCCGTCGCTCGGGCAGATGATCCGGCGCGTGCTGCGGGCGGTGCCGGAGCTTCCCAGGTTGCGATTGTCCTCGATTGATCCGGCGGCGATCGATGACGATCTTTGGCGCCTGATCGCCGAGGAACCTAGGCTGATGCCACATCTGCATCTATCGCTTCAGGCCGGCAGCGACCTGATTCTGAAGCGGATGCGCCGCCGGCACCTGCGCGCCGATGCGATGGCGGTTGTGGAGCGGGCGCGGGATTTACGGCCGGGAATCGCTATTGGCGCTGACCTGATAGCCGGTTTTCCGACCGAGACCGACGCCTTGTTCGACGACACGTTGCGTTTCGTGCAAGAGGCCGCCCTGCCCTATCTGCATGTGTTTCCGTATTCCGAGCGTCCTGGAACGCCGGCGGCACGGATGCCTTCGGTGGCGAAGCCGGTGCGTAAGGCACGGGCGGCGGCGTTGCGGGCGGCTGGGTTGGTGGAAGCGCGTCGTTTCTTTGCCGGCCAGATTGGACAGGTGGTGTCTTTGCTGACGGAGGCCGATCAGTCGGGCCATACCGAACATTTCGCCCCTGTGCGATTGGCGCAACCGATGGCCCCCGGCCGGTTGGTGCGTGCCATTGTTACAGGTTCCACTGAAGATATGTTGTTGGCGGAGGCAGCCTGATGGCGCTTGGTAGTTTTTTCTCGCGCCTTAAAGAGGGCTTGGCGCGTAGTACGCAAAAATTGGCCGGCGGCATTACGGCGGTCTTCAAGAAGCGGCGCCTGGACGATGAGGCGTTGGAGGAACTGGAGGAATTGCTGATCTCCGCCGATCTCGGAACAGAGGTGGCGCGTCGCGTTATCGCGTCGTTTCGGCGCTCCCGGTTCGGCAAGGAAGTGACCGACGAGGAGATTAAGCAGGCGCTGGCGGAGGAAATCTCGGCGATTTTGGCGCCTGTGGCCGTGCCGTTGGAGCTTGATCCCGCGCGGAAGCCGCATGTGGTGCTGGTGGTCGGGGTCAATGGCTCCGGCAAAACCACGACGATCGGCAAGATGGCGCAGGCGTTCCACGAGCAGGGTAAGCACGCGATGATGGCGGCGGGCGACACATTCCGCGCGGCGGCGGTGGAGCAGTTGCAGATTTGGGGGGAGCGGACAGGGACGCCGGTAATCGCGGGTGCGCGGAATGCGGACTCGGCCGGGCTGGCGTTCGATGCGCTGACGAAAGCGACAGCGGCGGGTTCGGATGTACTTCTGATCGATACCGCCGGGCGGCTGCATAACAAGGCCGCGCTTATGGATGAACTGGCGAAGATTATTCGCGTTCTGCGGAAGCAGGATGCGACGGCGCCGCACTCTGTGCTGTTGGTGCTGGACGCGACGACAGGACAGAACGCGGTGCAGCAGGTGAAGGTGTTTAAGGAGATGGTCGCCGTCACCGGCCTTGTGGTCACCAAGCTGGATGGCAGCGCACGCGGGGGCATTGTGGTGGCTCTGGCGGAGACGTTCGGACTTCCGGTTCATGCGGTTGGCGTGGGAGAGAAGGCCGGGGATCTGCGGCCGTTCGTTGCGGAGGAGTTTGCCCGCGGGTTGGTGGGGGCGTAACACCGGCAGGCGTCGATACTTGGCCCTTACGGCATTGATTGTTGAAATCGCACGGCGATTGAACCAAGGTGGCCCGCGCAGGCAGCAGGTCTCATTTTGGTGTTGGCGGCCCCGATCACCTTCCTCGTCATGGTGCGCGAAGGCGCGCCATCCATGTCTTTAGGAGTCTCAGGTCAGCAAAGCCGTGGATTGCAGGCCTTCGCCTGCCATGACGAGAAGGGTCAGGACATAAGGCCGTTGGTATTAGTTTCTTGATGCCGCGTCCCACCACGGGCACACGCCCTCCATCCGGCTGTAGTTGCCGTCCAAAACATATACCGGCTCCCGCTTGCCATCGGCGGCGGCCTTTAGCTTCATGTCTCTCGCCTTCTTGCGTTGATCGTCAGGTAGCCAGGCTCGCTCGTGGCCCCACAGACTAGGACCGACGGTGACCTCTGTCGGGGTCCAGTTACCGGGCGTGACCTCTTTGCCGCCCCATCCGTATTCCACCATGAACCCGCCGGGGGAGCGCAGATAGTAAGAGGTCACCGCGTCGTTCGGGTGGCGTCCCAACGTCGTGGCGATCTTTTCCGGTTCGCCCAGCGCGATGTCATAGCCCTGCCCCACGTCGTCCAACGAAAACAATTCCACCATCAGGTGATGCAGGTCTTGTTTGCCGGTCTCTATCAACGCAACGGAGTGGTGCCTCGCATTAGTATGCATAAAATACGCTCGGAATGGCACCGTAATATAATCGCTGATCCCAAACCCCAGCACATCTTTGTAAAAACCAAGCAAATCGTCGATATTTTTCACATGGAAGACGACGTGGCCCATGCCCAGCGCGCCGGTTCTGAAGCCAGAGATCGACCGGCCGGGCTTGAATGGTTCGCCGGCGATGGCGGCGCCGTGAAACGCCTCCAGGTGATTGCCGCCGGGGTCGTCGAAGCTGATCAGTTCTTTGACGAATCGCTGGTCGGCCAGGGATTTGGGTTCGTTCCGAACGCGGACGCCGGCTGCGTCGAGTCTGGCGGCCAGGGATTGCAGGGCTGCACCGTCGGCAACCTCAAATCCAAAGAAGCGCTCGCCTTCGGCCAGGGAGCGATCGATGACCAGGCGCTGGCTGCGGTCGTCCATGCGGAAGGCCCGGGCGGTGTTGCCGCGCTCTATCATTTGCATACCGAGCCAACCGGTGGCGAAGGACGTCCAGTCGGACAGGTCGGATGCTCCGACGCCCATATAGCCCAGCCCACAGATTTCCATGGTTGTTCCTCTTGTTGCCGATGGCTCAGTTTATAGCCCGGATTTCAACTATAGCAGCGGTACCCCCGGGCGCAAAGACCGGCGGTGCGATGGGCAATCGGGTCAAGGCCATCTTGCACGATCATCGTCATGGTGCGCAAAGGCGCGCCATCCATTCTTTCAGTCCGGCTAACGACGTGGATGGCGCGCCTCCGCGCATCATGACGACTGGGGGCCGGTGCTTCGCACGGCACAATTGAACCAAGATGGCCGGCGCACTTGCGTCGCCCGGGCGACGGGGCCAGTTTGGGCGTCAGGCAGCAGGAAATTTTGGAACATGAGTGACTCGTCCGAATACACACCCCCCAAGGTTTGGATATGGAACAAGGCCAACGGCGGCCGGTTCGCGACCACCAACCGCCCGACCGCCGGTGCCACCCATGACAAGGAATTGCCGGTCGGCCAACACCCGATGCAACTCTACTCCCTGGGCACGCCGAACGGCCAGAAAGTCACGATAATGCTGGAGGAGCTGCTGGCGCTCGGTCACAGCGGCGCGGAATACGATGCGTGGCTCATTAAGATCGGAGACGGCGACCAGTTCGGCAGCGGCTTCGTGTCGATCAACCCGAACTCGAAGATCCCCGCCTTGATGGACCGCAGCGGGCCGGAGCCGATCCGGGTGTTCGAGTCAGGCGCGATCCTCATGCACCTTGCCGAGAAGTTCGGCGTGTTCCTGCCGGCGGATGCCGCACCGCGGGCCGAATGCCTGTCATGGCTGTTCTGGCAGATGGGAAGCGCGCCTTATCTCGGTGGCGGATTCGGCCATTTCTATGCTTATGCTCCGACCAAGATCGAGTATGCCATCGACCGGTTCGCGATGGAAACCAAGCGCCAGTTGGACGTGCTTGACCGGCGGCTGGCTGAATCCATGTTCCTGGCTGGCGACGATTACACCATCGCCGATATCGCGGTCTGGCCATGGTACGGCGGGCTGGCGAAGGGGCTACTTTATGGAGGCGGAGACTTCCTGTCGGTGCAGGACTACAAGTACGTTCAGCGCTGGGCCGATACAATCGCCGAACGGCCCGCCGTGAAGCGCGGGCGAATCGTCAATCGCCTTCAGGGCGATCCCGCGAACCAGTTGCACGAACGGCATGACGCCGGCGATTTTGAAACAAAGACACAGGACAAGGTGCTGGCGGGGATCTAAGCCGACTCCCAAATATGACCGCTCCGGTTGGGTCGAAACTATCCGATCCCGCCGCGGTGGGCGCAGGCCCGCCATCCACGTCTTTCTGAAGCCTGGCTCGGCTCGCTCGATAAGCGGATGCAGGCATGGAAAGGGCGCATCTGGCAATATTGGATGCGCCCCCCGCTTGACCGCATACGGCAGGATTGACCAAACTACCGGTAACGGGATCGTCCACGGGTACAGGCCATACGCCGGCTGGTAACCTTCGGCGGCCCGACGTGCGAAAAACCACGGACGAAACAACGAAAGGGAGCGCGATGGCTCAGGTAACCCTGACGGTCAACGGCAAGCAACACACGGTTGAGGTCGAAGGCCGCACTCTGCTGGTCGAGTTGCTGCGTGAGAAATTGGGCCTCACCGGCACCCATATTGGCTGCGATACAAGCCAGTGCGGCGCCTGCGTGGTGCATATCGACGGGATTTCAGTAAAATCCTGCACCCAGCTCGCACTACAGGCCGACGGCGCCAATATCCTGACGATCGAGGGTCTCGCGGACGCCGACGGCACGCTGCACCCGATGCAGGAGATGTTCCGCGAACATCACGCGCTACAGTGCGGCTTCTGCACCCCCGGCATGGTGATGACCGCCGTCGATCTCGTGCAGTCGCATCCCGAAGGGCTTTCCGAAAAGGAAATCCGCGAGGGCCTGGAAGGCAACCTCTGCCGTTGCACGGGTTACCA
This sequence comes from Rhodopila sp., assembly GCA_025355085.1. Taxonomy (GTDB): domain Bacteria; phylum Pseudomonadota; class Alphaproteobacteria; order Acetobacterales; family Acetobacteraceae; genus Rhodopila. The sequence goes on along the minus strand of JANXLQ010000463.1, from coordinate 3,585 downwards.
TAACATTGTGAAGGCGATCGCCGCCGCACATCCGTTGATGCACGCTCAAGCGGCCGAATAAGCGCCGCCGGCACAGGGAGGGTACGACCATGGTATTCCAGGGCATCGGTGCATCCGTCCGCCGTAAGGAGGATGTGCGTTTCTTAAGCGGTAAGGGAAATTACACCGACGACATCAATCGGCCCGGCCAGCTTTACGCCTACATCCAACGGTCCGACCGTCCGCATGCGACGATCGACAGCATCGACATCGCGGCGGCCTCCGCCGCGCCCGGTGTGGTGAAGGTCTTTGTCGGTGCCGATATCGTGGAAGCGGGCCTCGGTGGCATTCCGTGCGGCTGGCAGATCCACAACCAGGACGGCTCCCCCATGGCCGAACCGATGCATCCGGTGATTGCCGTTGGTAAGGTCCGCCATGTAGGCGACCCGGTCGCGGTGGTGATCGCGGAAACCCGGCAGGACGCCAAGAATGCGGCTGAACTGCTGGAGATTACCTACACCGATCTACCGGCGGTCGCGAACCTGACCGATGCGGTGAAGCCCGGCGCGGGGGAGGTGCATGACGGCGTTGCCGGCAACATCTGCTACGACTGGGCGATTGGCGACAAATCAGTGATCGATGGCGTGTTTGCCAGCGCCCACAAAGTCGTAAAGCTGGACCTGATCAACAACCGCCTGATCCCCAACGCGATGGAGCCGCGAGTCGCGCTTGGCGACTTCGATACGTCGTCGGGCGATTGGACGCTGTACACTACCAGCCAGAACCCGCATGTGATCCGGCTGCTGATGGGCGCCTTCGTGCTGCACATCCCGGAGAACAAGCTGCGCGTCGTGGCGCCGGACGTGGGCGGTGGATTCGGATCGAAAATATATCACTACGCCGAAGAAGCGATCGTCACCTGGGCCGCCGGCAAGCTGCGCCGGCCGGTGAAGTGGACCGCCGACCGCAGCGAAAGTTTCATGAGCGACGCACACGGCCGTGACCATGTCAGCACCGCCGAAATGGCGATCGACAAGGAAGGCCACTTCCTGGGCCTGCGCATCACCACGCTGGCGAATATGGGCGCATATCTGTCCACATTTGCACCCGCCGTGCCAACGTACCTGTACGCGACATTACTGGCGGGCGTTTACAAAACTCCGGTGATTTACTGCAATGTCAAAGCGGTGTTCACCAATACCGTGCCGGTCGATGCCTATCGCGGCGCGGGCCGGCCAGAGGCGACCTATCTGCTCGAACGCCTCGTTGACGTGATCGCCATGGAAACCGGCATCGACAAGGTGGAACTGCGGCGGAAAAATTTCATTGGTGTCGATGCCTTCCCGTACCAAACCCCGGTCGCATTGCAATACGACAGCGGCGATTATCAGACGACGCTGAAGGTCGCGCTGAAGAACGCCGATTGGGACGGTTTCGAAGCCCGGCGCGCGGAGGCCAAAAAGCGTGGCAAACTGCGCGGGATTGGGATTTCGACGTACGTCGAAGCCTGCGGCATCGCGCCATCGGCCGTTGTCGGTTCGCTCGGTGCCCGCGCCGGCCTGTATGAGGTCGCGGAAATCCGTGTCCACCCGACCGGCAGCGTGACGGTGTTCACCGGCACCCACAGCCACGGCCAAGGCCACGAAACCACCTTCGCGCAGCTTGTCGTCGATCAGCTCGGTGTGCCGTTCGACCAGATCGAGATCGTCCACGGCGACACCGCCAAGATCCCGTTCGGTATGGGCACCTATGGCAGCCGCAGCCTGCCCGTCGGCGGGTCCGCCATGGTCAAGGCCATGGACAAGGTTATTGCGAAAGGCAAGAAAATCGCCGCCCATCTGATGGAAGCGGCGGTCGAGGACATCGAGTTCAAAGACAACACGTTTACTGTCGCCGGGACAGATAAGTCGAAAACTTTGACGGATATCTCCCTGGCCGCCTACGTTCCTCACAACTATCCCATCGAGGAACTGGAACCCGGCCTCGACGAGACCGCCTTCTACGATCCGAAAAACTTCACCTTCCCCGGCGGCTGCCACATCGCCGAGCTGGAGGTCGATCCGGAAACCGGCGTGGTGGAGATGATCAACTTCACCGCCGTCGATGACGTTGGCCGTGTGATCAACCCGATGATCGTCGAGGGCCAGGTGCAGGGCGGCGTCGCCCAGGGCATCGGTCAGGCGCTGATGGAAGCCTGCATCTATGACTCCAGCGGCCAGCTTCTGTCCGGGTCGTACATGGACTACACAATGCCGCGCGCGAACGACATTCCGAACCTGTCGGTCGCCACCGAAAACACCATGTGTACCCACAATCCGCTCGGTTCCAAAGGCTGTGGAGAGGTCGGTGCGATCGGGTCGCCCCCGGCAGTGATCAATGCCGTGGTGGATGCGTTGAAAGACTACGGCGTGCGGCATTTGGATATGCCGGCGACGGGGGCCAAACTCTGGTCCATCATCCAGGCTGCCCCATCTTCGGGCAATGCGCCTGCGATGGCGGCAGAATGATTAGCTAAGGCAAAGGGAATATCACGATGTACGATTTCGCATATCAGAAGCCCGGCAGCCTGGCGGATGCCGTGAAGGTGCTGTCCGGTGACATGGAAGCCAAGGCGCTGGCCGGCGGCCAGACCCTTATCCCGGTGCTGAAGCAGCGGCTGAACAAGCCGGCCACGGTGGTCGATCTGTCGGCTTTGGGACTGACGGGAATTACGGTATCGGGCGGCGTTATTACGATTGGCGCGATGACCCGGCATGCCGACATCGCGTCGAATGCCGATATCAAGGCGAAAATCCCCGGACTGGCGCATCAGGCCTCGCTGATCGGGGATGAGGCCGTGCGGCATCGCGGCACGATGGGCGGCTCTTTGGCTAACAACGATCCGGCCGCTTGCTATCCGTCGGCGCTGTTGGCGCTGGGAGGCACGATCAAGACCGATCGGCGCACGATCGCAGCGGACGATTTCTTCCAGGGAATGTTCACCACGGCGTTGGAACAGGGAGAGATCATTACCTCGATCGATCTGCCAATCCCGGAGAAGTCTGCCTACGAGAAGTTCCGTAACCCGGCCTCGCGTTATGCGATCGTCGGGGTGTTCGTGGCGAAGTTCGCGAACGGCGTGCGGCTGGCGATTACCGGCGCGAGCCAGGATGGCGTGTTCCGGCATACCGAGATGGAGAAGGCGCTGTCGGCGAATTTTTCTCCGGACGCGATCGCGGGTATTGTTACTCCGGCGGATGGACTGAATGGCGACATTCACGCCAGTTCCGAGTATCGGGCGCACCTGATTGGCGTGATTTCGAAGCGGGCTGTTGCTAAGGCGGCTTAACGACCGGTCGTTTCGAGGTTGATTTGGGCCGAGCGCGATGTGGCGCTCGGCTTTTTTTTAGAGACTCCAGCGCAACCTGATGGAAGTGCCCCTCGACCGGCCGGCCAACAGAAGTGCTTGCGGTCGGGGCCGGCTGCCCTACGATGCGGCATGGTCACTCCAACCCCATCGCCTGCACGGCATCTGTCTGGCCCGACGGTTCGGCCATGACCGATCTCGCGCATCTGGTTGCCTCCCCTGGCGCGTCCTCCCTGCCCTGGTTCGATCCCGTGTTCCCG
>JANXLQ010000189.1 GCA_025355085.1 Rhodopila sp. | reverse complement strand
CAATTTCGCCCAGGGTGAGTTGTTGATGCTGGGGATGTTCTCCAGCTTGTACCTGGTCACCGGCGGGGGAATTTTAGCCTTCCTTGGCCCCTATATCGGACCATTCGTCGGCGCCTTGCTGGCTGGCCCGATCGTGTTTGCCGGGGGCTGCCTGCTGCACAAATTCCTGATTGCGCGAGTGTCCGGCCTGCGCACGGCGGGAACGCTGGACGAGGGCCATTTCGGCCAGTTGGTCGTCACCCTGGGGATCTCGCTGATCCTGCAGAATGGCGGATTGATCCTGTTCGGCTCCAGCCCGATGACTGTCCGCACGCCGTTGGCCTCCAGCGCCATCGAAATCGGCCCGATCTACGGCGACGCCACGGTGTTCCTCAACAAGGCCCGCATGATCTCTTGCGTGGTGGCGATCGTTACAGCCGCCGGGCTCTATTTGCTGTTGGAATATACCCGTTTCGGCAAGTCGCTGCGCGCCGCCGCGGATAACCCGACGGCCGCGACCTACATGGGTATCGACACCGATAAAGCGTACAGGCTGGCGTTCGGCCTGGGCTGCGGTATTACCGCGATCGCCGGCGGGTTGATGGCGACGTATCTCTCATTCGGCCCGTTCGTCGGCCTCGATTACGTCATCATCATGTATTCCGGCGTCGTGCTGGGTGGCATGGGCAGCATCCTGGGTGCCTTCTGGGGCGGCCTGACGGTGGGCTTCGTGCAACAATGTTCGGCCCTGATCCTGCCGCCGCAACTCCAAAATGCCGCGATTTTCGTGGTGTTCCTGTTGATCGTCCTGCTGCGCCCCCAAGGCCTGTTCGGCCGGTCCGCAGAGCGGGCGTAATGAAATATTTTTCCGCGGAGCGGGCGTAATGGAATATTTTTTCTGCGGAGCGGGCGTGATGGAACACTTTGCCGCGGAGCGGGCGTAATGGATTATTTTTCGGCGGAGCGCGCCTGATGCGGTACGGTTCGGCTCCCCGGTTAAAGAAAGATCTGGTCACGCTGGGGATCGTGTCGGTCGCCTATCTGGCGATATCGGCGTTCGTCACCAACAGCTACTACCAATTGATCATGACGCTGGTGCCGGTTTGGGCGCTGTTCGGCGTGTCGTGGAATATTCTTTCGGGTTATGGTGGCCAGTTGTCGTTCGGCCATGCGTCGTTCTTCGGAATCGGCGCGTATGTCGTGACACTGGCCCTGGTTTACTGGAACCTGACGCCGTGGCTGGGCATTCCGCTGGGCATGATCGTCGCCGCCGGGGCCGCCGTCCTGATCGGTCTGCCTACATTCCGGCTTAAAGGCCATTATTTCGCGCTGTCGATGCTCGCCTATCCGTTGGCGATTCTGTATTTCCTGCAATACCTCGGCTTCCAGGAAATGTCGCTGCCGATGCACCGGGAAAACCCGGCGGCATACCTGGAATTCACCAATCCGCACTACTACACCCTGGTCGGCGTGATACTGCTGATCCTGGGCGTGTTCGTCTGCATGCTGGTGGAAAACTCCCGCTTCGGACTGGCACTTTTGTCGATCCGCCAGAACGAACTGGCAGCCGAGGCAGCCGGCATCGACACCAAACTGTGGAAGATGCGTGCGCTGGTGGTGTCGGGCATGCTGGCGGCGGCGGCGGGCGGTTTCTATGCCTGCGTGCTGCTGGTGGTGACCCCGGATTCGGTGTTCGGCATGCTGGTGTCGGCCCAGGCGGTCGTGGTCACACTGTTCGGCGGCGTCGCCTCCATCTGGGGGCCTGTGATTGGCGCCGCGATCCTGGTGCCGCTGGCCGAGTCGCTGAACGCCGAACTGGGAAGCATGCTGCCTGGCATTCAGGGCGTGGTGTACGGCGTGGCGATCATTGCCATCATGCTTGCCGCGCCCGACGGCCTGTTCTGGACCATCCGGGACAAATATTTTACCCCAAAGCCGCCTGCCCCGCTGCCGGCATCGCTCGCCGCCAATGCCCCGCCGGTCGCGCAACCCGCCCCGGCAGGCTCTCTGTTGATGAAGGTGGAGGGCCTGTCGCGTTCGTTCGGCGGTTTGCGTGCGGTCAGCGGCGTGACGTTCGATGTCCGAGCGGGTGAGATTTTGGGGATTATCGGCCCTAACGGGGCGGGCAAAACCACGCTGTTCAACCTGCTGAACGGCGTCTTATCCGCCGACGAAGGCACCGCGATCCTCGGTGGCCAGTCCATGCTCGGCAAGAAGGTTCACGCGGTCGCCCGCATGGGTGTCGGCCGCACCTTCCAGGTGGTGCGCAGTTTTCCGCGCCTGCCGCTGCTGGATAACGTCATCGTCGGGGCCTACGGCGCGGGTTTCACGGATGCCGATGCGATCGCCTCGGCCGCGCATGCACTGGAACGGGTCGGGCTGTCGGCGCTGGCGGGTGTTCCGGCCGGGCAGCTTACGAACAAGCAACTCCGGCTGATGGAACTGGCACGGGCACTGGCGGGCGCGCCCCGGGTGTTGTTGCTGGATGAGACGTTGGCGGGTCTGGGCCGCGAGGAATGCGACGATGTGCTGGATGTGCTGCAAAGGCTTCGCACCGAAGGCACGACGGTGGTCATCATCGAGCATACCATGCACGCGATGATGCGGATCGCCGACCGGTTCGTGGTGCTGGATCACGGACGGGTGCTGGCCAGCGGACTGCCAAGGGACGTGGTGGAAAACCGTTCGGTGGTGGAGGCGTATCTCGGCAAAAAATGGGCGGCGAAACAAGATGCTTGAGGTCACCAACCTATCTGTTTCGTACGGCGGGCTGCGCGCGCTTACGGATGTTTCGCTGTCGGTGAAGGAAGGCCAGTTCGTCACGGTCGTCGGGCCGAACGGCGCGGGCAAATCGACGCTGTTCAAAACGATTTCCGGCATCGTGCCGGCCGCCGGCGGACAGATCACCTTCATGGGCCACAATCTTTTTGCCCTTCCCGCAGCCAAACGGGCGCATCTGGGGATCGCCCATGTGCCGGAGGGGCGGCAGGTGTTCAAAACCCTGACGGTGCTGGAAAACCTGGAAATGGGGGCCTATCCCAAAGCCGGTCAGGCCGCATGGCACCACACGTTGGACCGCATCCACACGTTGTTTCCGATCCTCGCCGAACGCTCTACCCAAATGGCCGGCACGTTGTCGGGCGGCGAGCAGCAAATGGTCGCCATCGGCCGCGGACTGGCCTGTGCGCCCCGGCTGCTGATGCTGGACGAACCATCGATGGGTCTGGCGCCCGCCGTGGCGGACACCATCTTCGAACGGGTGTCGCAGATTCATAAGGAAGACGGCGTTACCATCCTACTGGTCGAACAACGTGTTGCCGAAGCACTGGAATTGTCGGATCATGGCTACGTGCTGGAAACCGGCCGGATGGTACTCGACGGGCCTTACGAAACCCTGTTGCAGGACGACCGGGTGAGAAAGTCGTATCTGGGGTTAAGCTAAATCAATCATAAGTCCGGGAAAACGCTACCATGACAGACCTATCTCGCCGCACTATGGGCCTCGGCATCGCCGCCGGCGCCGCCACGCTGTCCACCCGCGCCGCCAGGGCGCAAACGCCGTCCGAAGTGAAGATCGCCATGCTGGTGCCGTTGTCCGGCCCGTGGGCCAGGCAAGGCATTCTGGAGCAAATGGGCGCCCGTCTCGCCATCGAGGACGTCAACAACGCCGGCGGCATCAAGTCGATGGGCGGCGCCAAGATGAAGCTGATCGAATACGATACCCAGGACAGCTCTGAGAAAGCCAAGGACGCCGCCCAGCGCATGGTCGCGCAGGAGCCCGATCTGGTTGGCGGCTTCGGTTGCTGGTTGTCGAGCTTCACACTCGCCGCGACCGAGGTCACCGAACGCGTCTCCCTGCCGTGGCTGACGCTGTCATACTCGGATGCGATCACCGGCCGCGGCTTCAAGCATGTGTTCCAATCGTCCCCCACCGCCGACAAGCAGGCGGAAGAACTGCTGCCGATGATCGTCGAACTCGCATCGCGCGCGCGCGGCGACGGCTGGAAGCCGACAAAATTCGCGTATATCGGCGACAATACTGCGTCGTCGGTCAGCTTCATGAAGTCGATACGCGGTCCCAAGGCGCAAGAACTCGGCCTGACGATGGTTGCCGATGAGGTCTATACGCCGCCGCTGTCGGATGCGACGACGATGGTGCAGCACATCCGGTCGGCGAAGCCGGATTTCCTCGGGTTCCAATCGACGAACGTGCCGGACGACAAGCTGCTGGCCGATAAATTCGCGGAATTCGGCCTGCGGAGCAACAAGCTGCCGAAGATCGGCGGCGGCGGCCATTGGGCGGTGCCGGAGCTGCTGAATGTGGCGGGTGCCGAAAATCTGGAAGGCATCCTCGTTGCTTTGGCGAACTGGCCGGGCAAGCGTCAGGCAGACCTGGAAAAGCGGTTTATAGCGAAAACCGGGGAACCTTGGTTCGGACACGACTCGATCTTCGCCTATGTCCATGTCATGATCCTGAAGGAAGCGCTGGAGAGAAGCGGCGTCGCCGACCGGGTCAAGGTCAGCCAGGCGCTTCGCACGCTCGACATGACCGATGGTCCGGCGGCGTTCTTCCCTGACAGCACGCTGAAATACGACGAAAAAGGCCGCCGCATGGGTGCCAAGCTGTGCGTCGTGCAGTGGCGCCAGGGTAAGCCGGTGCCGGTGTATCCGCCGTCGATCGCCACGCACGAGGTTATCTGGCCGAAGATCTGATGCCGGCAGTCGTTGCTGCTGCGGCAATGGATGGCGCGCCATAACGAGGTAAGGTGCGAGACGGCCTTCACCCGATTGCCCTGCGGGGAAATCGGGTGAGCAGCGCTTGACCGGCCGTTCCTGCGGTCATCGCCCTCTGGAACGGCGCACTGGTGGTTTTGGCTGAGAAGGAATTTCACCACGAAGGCACGAAGGCACGAAGGCACGAAGTTTCCAATGAAATCGTCCGGTTTGGCGGTGGTTGTTCGTTTCCTTCGTGGCTTCGTGGCTTCGTGGTGAAACAAATGCTTGTTCGCACTCCCGAGCGAAGCGAACCAAGGTATTAAAAAGCCATTCGCCCGATTGCCCTGGATTGCCCTGCCGTCTCTGGTCACAACGCGACGAACCAGATACAAAATCCTATAGGACCGAGCGTAGCTGGGATGTCCGGATCGCGGCCATGGGGAAATTAACAGAATGAACGGCGCTGAAAGTCTTGTGCATTCGCTGCTGAAAAGCGGCGTGACGACCTGCTTCTCTAACCCCGGCACCTCGGAGATGCACTTTGTTGCCGCTCTGGACCGAGTTCCCGGCATGCACTGCGTGCTCGGCCTGTTCGAGGGCGTAGT
>JANXLQ010000432.1 GCA_025355085.1 Rhodopila sp. | reverse complement strand
TCGAAAAACACCTTCTGGTCACGCGCTACGACGCAGGCCGAGCGGCGCGAAACGAGATGCTGAAGGTCGAAGACGTGCTTGAAATTTTATCGATCCCCCTGCTCGGTATCATTCCCGAAAGCGAAGACGTTCTGAAGGCATCTAACGTCGGGTCGCCTGTGACATTGAACAATCCCAACAGCGCACCGTCGCGGGCCTACTTCGAGGCAGCAAGGCGCTTGAAGGGGGAGATAGTGGACGTAGTGATTCCAATGCAACGAGGTGGCCTTTTCGGCCGGCTATTCGGGCGGAGGGTGGCATGAGTCTATTTGAATTCTTCCGCAAAAAGACCAGCGCGCCGGTAGCACGGGACCGCTTGCAGGTGCTGCTGGCGCATGAGCGCAGCGTCATCGGCAAGTCGGACCTGCTAGCAACCCTGCAGGAGGAAATCCTGGCGGTAATCGCTAAACACATCTCGATCGATCGTGACGCTGTGCAAATCAAGATGGATCGGGGAGCATCTTTTTCCACTCTGGAGATCGACGTGGAAGTTCCGCTGAATGCAACGAAAGCACCGCGGCCCGCTGGCGGAACCGGGCTTTCGGCTTCGGCCTGATGCATGATTTCCAGGGGCATCGCGTCCCTGGAAATCGACCATCGAACCGCCACCCGGAATTGACGGACGTGCATGGCTGAAAATCCCGGCCATGCACCGCCTGCCCTTCTTCTGCGTTAACCCCGGTTGCTCCGATCACCCAAAGTAACGCCGACGAACGCCGGCTGGCCGTTACGAATCACCCGCAACGCAAACCCCGGATCGCTGCCGTTCATCGCAGTGCGCATCGCCCGCACGGCCTCTTCGGGGGAACCCACTTTCTGCCGTCCAACCCCAATGATAACGTCGCCCGGCTGCAAGCCCGCGATCTCAGCGGGAGAGCCAGGCTGCACACGTTGCACCACCGCACCCGTCGTGCCATCCGGCACATCGAGCTGGTCTCGCATATCCGGCGACAGCGGGGCCAGCGCCAAACCGATCTGGGCGCGGCGTTCGCCTCCATTCGTATCGCGGCTTGCGGTTTGCTCATTCGGCAGCGTCCCGACCTTGACGTTTACTTCCTTGGTCTGACCGTCGTGCAGCACGCCTAGATACGCTGATTCGCCCGGCCGGATGTTGGCAATGTTAAGAGCCAGTTCCTTCGGGGTGGCGATCTTCAAACCATTCACCGTCTGGATCACATCGCCAGGCTGCAAACCCGCAGCAGCCGCGGGGCCATCCGGCTGCACACCGGCCAGCAATGCACCATCATTCTCCTTCAGGTGCATCGCCTGCGCCATGGCAGCGGTAATCTGTTGCGCCTCCACGCCAACATAACCACGGGTTACCGTCCCGTCCTTTTCAAGCTGCGCCGACACGGTGCGGATCATATCCGACGGAATGGCGAAGCCGATGCCGACCGACCCACCGGTCGGCGACAGGATCGCGGTGTTCATCCCGATGACCTTACCATCCTGCGTAAACAGCGGGCCGCCCGAGTTGCCCTGGTTGATTGGCGCATCGACCTGGATGAACTGATCGTATGGACCGGCACCGATGTCGCGGCTGACCGCAGAAACGATGCCAGCCGTGACGCTGCCACCAAGGCCGAACGGATTGCCCATCGCGACGACCCACTCACCCGGCTTCACGTCGCGGGAGTTGCCGAGTTGGATGAACGGCAAGGGACGCCGGGCATCGACCTTAAGGATGGCAATGTCGGTGCGCGGGTCCGTACCAATCACCTTGGCCGGCAGAACCGTGCCGTCATCCAACGTGACGCTGAGCGTGCGGGCGCCTTTCACAACATGGTTGTTGGTGACGATGGTGCCGCCGGCGTCGATGATGAACCCTGAACCGCGTGCCTCGGCCGCATGCTCCCGCTGTCGCGGACCATTGGGATGCATCTGGTTGAAGGGAAACGGCAATTGCTGCGTCCGGCCATCCTGTTGGTCGTCTTCGAACGACGCCGGAGTGGCCCGCATCTTGTTGGTGATGGACACGACCGCCGGCTTCACCTGCGTTACCAGGGCCGAGAAATCGGGTAATGCGTGCGGCAGAAGTTGCGCACCGGGAGGATTGACCGGTGCGGCGTCGTCAGCCCGGGCAGAGTGCCCAACGCCAAAGCTGCCCAGGCTGGTGCCGGCAAACAAGGCCGCGAGCAGTGCGGCTTTGTGTATTGGATGCGATCGGCGGTTCATGTTGGCGTATCCTGTTCCCGGAATTGCTGTGTTCAACAAGGTCGATGCGGTGCTGGCTGTGTCGCACCACCTGACCTGCGCCGCGATCCTACAGAGCGCCAACTAACCGTTTCCCCGGCGGAGCGGTTAAACTGGCGTCATCCGTGCATCTCTGTGGTTGAATCGGAAGGGCGTTGCGAGTAACGGTGCGCACCGGCGCGGTGCTGGTATTCAGCATCGGCATGTTGGCGGCGTCCAACAAACTCTGATATCTGGACGCGACGCTGCGAGGCGTCGGGCAGCCGGGTTAGCACAGCGGTAGTGCAGCGGTTTTGTAAACCGAAGGTCGGGGGTTCAAGTCCCTCACCCGGCACCAAACTATGCGCGACGCCAGCCCCGCCAGAATTAGATCGCCACCGCCCCCTCGCGAAGGGCCGCAACGGCCGGAATTGGTGCACCAGAAAACCGAGACGGTGCCGATGCCAGCGAAATCCCGCCGGACAGGCGTCGAAGCCACAGGGACTCACTACCGGAATACGTGCCATGCGCCACTCTTCCTTCCCTGGCAGTGCGAACAAAAAACCGATATGGTATTGCAGCGCAGCATGGCTTATCCTGTGATGAACGACCGCGTTCGCGCGAACCGATGCTTCATGCCGCGATCGACCGCAAGGACCTGAAAATGACCCCCACGCCGTGGCAACCGGATCAATCCGCCACACCGCACCCCTGGCCGCACCCCAGCATGGCGATCGCCATCGGCAGGGGTCTGCTCGGCCGCTGCCCCGGCTGCGGAAAATCTCATCTATTCAATGGCTTTCTCCGAGTCGTAGCCGAGTGTAAAAACTGCGGTGCCCCTCTCGGCCTGGCCCGGGCAGACGATGCGCCGCCGTATTTCACCATTCTGATCACCGGCCATATCGTTGTGCCTCTGATGTTCATGGTTGACCGGATGAACGAGCCCCCCATCTGGGTCATGTCCACGATTTTCCTGCCGCTGACGTTCTGCCTCGCGCTCGGACTCCTGAGACCGATCAAAGGCGGCACCGTGGGTCTGATGCTGAACCTGAACATGCTGAAAAGCGACGCAAGCGAGAGATGACCAGCACGACCTCGCGCCTGGATCGTGTGATCCTGGATGGAGACTCGCCCAATAACCTGTCCCCGTTCATTGAGGCGGATCGCGAACAAGCGGTCGCGGATCTGGCGGCGGCCAACCATTTCGCGCCATTGACCGGCACCGGCCAGCCCGGCCCCTACGCACTGCATCTGTCCATTCAGGAAGGCCGGCTGATATTCGATATCCGCGACGTTCCGGGTGAGCCGTTAATCGCGGTCGGCCTCGCGCTGGGACCATTTCGGCGGCTGGTCAAAGACTACCAGTTGCTGGTCGATAGTCATATCAAGGCGGTCGAGGAAGGTCGCGAACAGCGCATCCAGGCCATCGATATGGGACGTCGCGGGCTACATAACGAAGGTGCGGAGTTGATGACCCAGCGTCTGGCCGGAAAAATCGACATCGATTTCGACACCGCACGCCGTCTGTTCACCCTGGTCTGCGTGTTGCATCAACGAGTCTCGTCACGATGAAAATAGTCCCATGAAAATCGATGGTATCGCCTACCGCAGCGTCTGGCTGAACGCGGACGATCGCTGGTCGGTCCATATCCTGGACCAGACCAAACTGCCCTGGTCGCTAGAGGTATTGCGACTAACGACCCGCGATGAGGCCGCGCATGCCATCAAGTCGATGCAGACCCGCGGCGCCCCGCTGATCGGTGCGGTCGCCGCCTACGGCTTGTGCCTCGCATTGCGGGCGGATGCCTCGACCGAGGCGATGGAGCGTGATGCCGAACTGATCAACGCGACCCGCCCGACGGCGGTCAACCTGCGGTGGGCGCTGGACCGGATGCTGACCCGCCTGCGTAACACACCGGTGTCCGAACGCGTCGCGGTTGCCTATGCCGAGGCAGCGCTGATCGCCGATGAGGACGTCGCGCAGAATCAGGCCATCGGTCAGTTCGGATTGCCGTTGATAGAGGCGGCCGTGCGTCCGGGTCACAGGGTGAATGTGCTGACCCATTGCAACGCCGGATGGCTGGCCACGGTCGATTGGGGCACCGCATTATCTCCGATCTATACGGCGTTCAATGCCGGGATAGATCTGCATGTCTGGGTCGATGAAACGCGCCCCCGCAACCAGGGTGCCGCTCTGACGACGTGGGAACTCGGCAAGCACGGAGTGCCGCACACCGTCGTTGCAGACAATGCCGGCGGCCATTTCATGCAGCACGGCATGGTCGATCTGGTGATCGTCGGCACCGACCGCGTGTCCCGCACCGGCGACGCCGCCAACAAAATCGGCACCTACCTGAAGGCGCTGGCAGCGCACGACAACAACGTGCCCTTCTGGGTGGCGACGCCGTCCACCACCATCGACTGGGAATTGTCCGACGGCGTGGCCGACATCCCGATCGAGGAACGCTCCGCCGCCGAGGTAACGGACATGACCGGACGCCTGCCCGACGGCACAATCGCCACGATGCGGGTTGTCGCAGCCGACAGTCCCGCTGCCAATCCGGCCTTCGACGTCACGCCCGCTCGGTTAGTGACTGGACTGATCACCGAACGGGGGCGGTGTTCGGCGTCGGCCGACGGGTTATTGGGACTATTCCCCGAACGCCGATAGTTCGGCCTGTACTCGGTGAATCATTTGGCCGATCTACTTAAGCTCGACGAAACCGTGTCTATGGGCTGAATCGCGTGCTGGTCGCCCACCCATGCGGCCTGCCAGCAATTTTCATTTTGGCAAAGCGGCGATTGCGTCCCATGCCGTTATGGTGCGCGGAAGCACACCATAACGAGGAACACGATCGCGAACATCAAAATGAGAACTGCTGATTCTGCGGTCTCCCGGACCCCAAATCACGTCGGATCGACTCAACGCCAAGCTGGACGCCCAAGATTGACGGAGTTGGGATTTGTCGCCGCGCCTCCGATGGCTCCGGCTGCCCCTCCTATCAACGCGCCCCCGACCAGGCTACCGCCGGTGAGAGCACCAATGGTCGCTCCTGCCCCAGCACCTAACAAGCCGCCGGAGGCTGCTCGGTCACCCTGGCTGTAACCACAAGCGGAGAGCATTAATCCGGTGCCCAACAGGGCAAGTACCGGTAGAAAATTGCGGGACATGGCAGGTACTTTCTTTCGCCAAATCGTATTGAATAAATATTGCCCAGGACAAGCCCTGGCAACGATCAGTCGTAACAGGACAAAAAATTTCAGCGCGGCCAGAAGCAATTTTTCTATTGTATTGCCAGCCACTCCATCAATCCGATATCGCTACGTCTTGGGCCGATTACCAGTGTCGCCCGGCAGATTAGGCCGGGAATCCGCCTTGATGCCGGAAACTTGATCGACCCGGCCGGTATGGCTTCAGCGCCGGAGTGTTCCGGGGTTCGTGTCAGCAATCCGCGCTGGACCGGTTTCCCTCGTGGCGTCCAACGTCTATTCGCGATACGTGAAGGCCAATGCGCTGGTTACCGATCTTACCATTATTCGTCCTCACCGCCTGCATGGGAAGCCCGATGCCCAACGCTCACGTCCCGATGTTCGCCAAAGTTCCCTACCAACCGTTCACCCGCGCCGCCGTGGTTGCCGTGGCATTGCGGGAGTGGCGGCTGTTCGGCCAGAACATCGCCGATCCAGACGCCGAGGCAACGCGGGTCATCAAGCCCGAACGGGAGGAAGGTCTGTGGCAGCGCGTCGGCGAGTACTGGTGGCTTGGCCTCAACACCGAATCAGCGGAAAGTGCCTGGACCGGCAAACACAATGGGCATGGCACAATCTTCTCCCCCGACGTTGACGGCAACTACGCATGGTCGGCCGCCTTTATCTCCTACGTCATGCGAATTGCCGGCGCTGGGCAGAACTTCCCCTACTCCCCCGACCATGCCGACTACATCAACGCCGCCCGGCGTGTCTCGTTGGGGCAGACCCGTGCGTGGCTCGTGTCGGCCGAGCGGGTCCAGGACTACGCCCCGGCATTAGGGGATCTGGTGTGCTTTGGTCGCGGTAAGGCCAAAGGGTTGCGGTATGAAGACCTGCCGACCCCAGAATTGTTCACGTCCCACTGCGATATCGTCGTCGATACGGCCGTCCCCGGACGGATCGGGGTGATCGGCGGAAACATTGAGGATTCGGTGACGCTCAATTATGTGCCGGTGACCGCAGACGGAAAGCTGGCGACGCCGGAAGGAATCGTGCTCGACACGCGGTTCCCGTGGATGGCCGTGCTGCGGTTGTTGGCCGATGAACCAGGACCGGCCACCTGAAGCATCCATGGCGGGCTACCTGCTGAGTTCTCTCGTCATCTCATCGATCCCGTTTACGGTCAGGGGATACATACGGCCTGCCATCATGTCGTTCAGCATACTAATCGACCGCACATGCCCCCAGCTTTGTTTCGGCGTCGGATTTAGCCATGCCGAATGGCGGTAGTGCGATGACAGCCGCTCCAGCCAAACGGTCCCAGCCTCTTCGTTGTAATGCTCGACCGAGCCACCCTGCATGCTGATTTCGTAGGGACTCATTGCACCATCACCGACGATGATCAGTTTGTAGTCCGGGCCGTAGGTCCGCAGCACTTGCCACGTCGGGATTACTTCCTCATGCCGGCGGCGATTGTTCTTCCATACTTTCTCGTACGGACAGTTGTGGAAGTAGTAGTATTCGAGGTGCTTGAATTCCGACCGTGCCGCGGAAAACAATTCCTCGGTCAGTTTGATATGGTCGTCCATCGATCCGCCGACGTCCAGGAACAGCAGCACCTTCACATTGTTATGCCGCTCCGGCACCATTTTCAGGTCCAGGCTGCCGGCGTTGTTCGCGGTGGACCGGATCGTATCCGGAATATCCAGTTCGGTCGCCGCACCCTGCCTGGCGAACCGGCGCAGCCGGCGCAGGGCGATTTTCATGCCGCGCGTGCCGAGTTCCACCGTGTCGTCCAGGTCTTTGTAATCCCGCCGGTCCCACACTTTTACCGCACTACGGTGCCGCGATTCATCCTGACCGATCCGCACACCCTCGGGATTGTAGCCATACGCGCCAAACGGAGACGTGCCCGCTGTGCCAATCCACTTCGACCCGCCCTGGTGCCGGCCTTTCTGTTCCGCCAGCAATTCCTTCAGGCGCGCCATGAGCGCATCGAACCCGCCGAGCGCCAGAATTTTCTCCATTTCCTCGGGGGACAGCATCTTTTCGGCGAGTTTGCGCAGCCATTCCTCGGGCAGGTCTTCGACCTTGATGCCCTCGGGTGGCTCCAGCCCCTTAAAGCAATGCGCGAACACCCGGTCGAACTTATCCAGGTGCCGCTCATCCTTCACCAAGGTCGCCCGCGCGAGGAAATAGAAATCCTCGATGCTGTATTCCGCCACGCCGGCCTTCATCGCCGCCATCAGCGTAAGATGTTCGGTGATGGAAGCCGGCAGCCCGGCGGCGCGCAGTGCGAGGACCAGATGCGTGAACATCAGGCGCCCCGGCGTGCCAGAAACGCGAGACGCTCGAACAGGTGGACATCCTGTTCGTTCTTCAGCAGTGCGCCATACAGCGGCGGAATGACCACTTGCTTTTCGTTGCTGCGCAGCACCTCGATGGGCATGTCTTCGACCATCAGCAGCTTCAGCCAGTCCAGCAATTCCGATGTCGCCGGCTTCTTTTTCAGGCCGGGCACGTCGCGCACCTGGAAGAAGACGTTCAGGGCCTCCCGAGCCAGATCCTTGCGGATGTCGGGATAGTGCGCCTGCACGATCATTTCCATCGTCGGGCGATCCGGGAATCGGATGTAGTGGAAAAAGCAACGGCGCAGGAACGCGTCCGGCAGTTCCTTTTCGTTGTTGGAGGTGATGATTATCACCGGCCGATGCTTGGCGACGATGGTCTTACGGGTCTCATAAACAAAGAACTGCATCCGATCGAGTTCCAGCAGCAGATCGTTCGGGAACTCGATGTCGGCTTTGTCCACTTCGTCGATCAGCACCACGACCTGTTCGTCGGCTTCGAAGGCGTCCCACAATTTGCCACGCACGATGTAGTTGCCGATGTCATGCACACGGGGATCGCCAAGCTGGCCGTCCCGCAGGCGGGAGACGGCGTCATACTCGTAAAGTCCCTGTTGGGCCTTGGTGGTCGATTTGACGTGCCACTCGATCAACGGCAGGCCGAGGGCGCCGGCGATCTCGTGCGCCAGCACGGTCTTCCCGGTCCCGGGTTCACCCTTCACCAGCAACGGACGTTGCAGCGTCACGGCGGCGTTCACCGCCACCTCCAGATCACGCGTTGCGATGTATTTGTCGGTACTCTTAAATCCGGCCACCAGCGGCTCCCTGTCCTTGTCCGGGGGATTGTCGGGGTATTGCGCGGCTTGGGCAAGCGGGGGCGTGCCGGTTTAGCAGTTCTCATTGTAGGCGACCCGGCCTTGCCCGGTCCGCCATGACCGGTCTTGTGCCGGCCATCTGCGCACGACCGGCTGGGGGTGGATGGCCGGGACAAGCCAGACCATGGGGATAATGCAATGGAATCCGGTCAAAATGAGAATTGCCGGTACCGGCTTAGGGGGCCATGATCGACACGCGATAAAGTGGCGCGTTTTGGTCTTTCGTTACCAGCGTCATGCCTTCGGCAATAGCCTGCGCGATTAGAAGATGATCGAACGGGTCGCGATGCTGTTCGTAAAACGGCAGACCGTTCAGGGCATGGAGATGCCGCGGCACGAGGTCGAGCAACTGGATCTTGCTCGCGGGGGCCAGTTGCGCGGTGATCGACGCAATATCGGCCTCCAGTTTTCCAACCCGGCATTTGACCACGATCTCCCACAGCGAAACCACGCTGACGAACACCGCGCTGCCGCTGTCGGCGAGGATGCGCCGTGTCTCGGACTTCAGACGGCCGGGGTCTCCCAGCGTCCACAAAAACGCATGAGTGTCGAGCAGCAACTTCACACGGCGCCGCTTTCCATGACGTCGATGATCGCTTGCGGTGTCTCGTCGAAATCGGCTGCCATGCGGATTTGACCCTGCAAAGCGCCAAACGGCATCGCGGGCGAACCCTCGGCAAGAACCTGGCGCAGGATGTCCCGGTGCTCCGCCTCGGCCGAACGTCCGTGTGCCACCGCGCGCCGCTTGAGACAGGCGATCAGGTCGTTGTCAACGCCTCGAATAATTAAGCTTCCCATGACGAGCCTATTTGCTATCAAATTGATAGCATTCTCCACGATTGATGTCAACCGCCACCGTCGGATGGATGTCACGAGTTCAGACGCGGTAGCTGCGAAAGAAGCCCGGGATGCGGGACCACATCATTTTGGCAGCAGGTGTTCGAGCACGAACGTGGCTGCGGCGATCAGCACGCCGGCGGCGCCGATCGCCCGGGCGACTCGATCCGGCTTCGGGTCCGGTGCGGGCGCCGGTGTGCTGGTTTGCGACACCGTCCCCGATACGTCGCCGACGACCACGTTCCCGGATATGGTCCGGGCGCGGAGTTGATTCCTCGGCCCGGAGCGGCCGATCAGGACCGCAATCGCCAGAAGCGCGCCAGCCAGGAGGTAGGGAACCAGCCCATGGGGATGCTCCTGGATGCTTGTGTTCAGCCGTTAAAACGCAGAACGGCTGTTACGCAACGCCTACGCCGCAATCCCCTCCACCGGCGGCAACGGCGCCCGGCCGCGAATCATGTCGGATGCTTTCTCGGCAATCATCATGGTGGAGCTGTAAGTGTTCGCGGATGGCATGTTCGGCATGATCGACGCATCCACCACCCGAATGCCCTGCAACCCATGCACCCGCAACTGATCGTCCACCACCGACGTCTTGTCCGTGACCGGCCCCATCCGCGCCGTCCCAATCAGATGATACGCTGTCGAGCCATACTGACGCGCGTAATCCAGCCATTCCTCATCCGTATGGACATCGGGTCCCGGCAACGCGTCGGTATCGAAATACGGCGCCAGAGCGTTCGTGTGCAACAACTTGCGCGCCCAATGCATACCTTGCACCAAAACCCGCTGATCCATCCGATCCATCAAATAATTCGGCTGAATAATCGGATCCACAAACGGATCGACCCCGCGCGCCCGGACATACCCAATACTCTCCGGCCGGTGCTGCCACACCCCGCAGGTCATTCCCGGATAGTCGTCCAGCAGTCCGACGAACCCCTGCTTGTAGCTGGCGGGGCTGAACACGCCTTGAATATCCGGCTGCTGCATCGTGTCCACGGTCTTCCAGAACCAATGCACGACCGACGGCGTCACCGCCAAAATACTCGGTTTTCCCAACACCCAGCGCGCGATCTGGCCCATCAGGCCCAGACCCGTTGCCATCTCGTTCATCGTGCGAACATTCTTCACCTTTGCAACGATCCGGGTGGAATAATGGTCGCGGAGATTTTCCCCCACCGGCAAATCGGCGATCACCGGCACACCGATATCCTGGAGCAGCCAGGCCGGCCCAACACCCGACATCTGCAACAACTTCGCCGTGTTGGCGGTGCCGGAGGACACGATCACCTCCTTGCGCGCGAACACCTCATGCCGCTCCGATCCATTGCGATCGTTGACATAGCGGACGCCCGTGGCCCGCGTTCCGTCGAATATGACCTGCGCTGCACGCGCGCCGGTTCGCACGTCCAACCGGCCGGTGGCCTTCGCCGGGTGTAGGAATACCCGAGCAGCGGAACGCCGGAGGCCTTTGTGGATCAGGCGCTGGAAATAGCCGACGCCCATCTGGTTGTCGCCGCTGTTGTAATCGGCGCAGCGCGGCATCCCGAGTTCCTGCGCACCCTTTAAAAAGGCCTCCATCGCCGGGTGGTTCCAGTCGTTGTCGGTGACCGGCAGTTTGCCCTCCCGCCCGTGGATGCGGTCATCGCCGACTCCCAACCGCCGCTCACCGCGTTTGAAGTACGGCAGAATATCGACATAGCCCCAGCCGCGATTGCCGCGCTGCGCCCAGTGGTCGAAATCTTCCCGCTGCCCACGGTTATAAACCATCCCGTTGATGGAGCTTGACCCGCCCAACGTGCGGCCCTGGGTCGTCGGGATGCGGCGGCCGTTGATGCCCTCCCCCGGTTCCGTCTGGAACTGCCAGGTGTAGGTCGGATTGAACAACATTTTGATGAAGCCCGCGGGGATATGGATGTACGGATGCCAGTCGGGCGGCCCGCTTTCCAGGACGCAGACGGTGACGTTCGGATCCTCCGTCAGGCGGTTGCAAAGGACCGAGCCAGCCGCGCCGCTGCCTACGATCACGTAATCGAATGTATCCGCCATGTGTTTCCAACCCTTTGCCATTTCGGCGCACCGGCGGTTTGATCGCCAGACATTTCCATTCTAGGCTATGGTTTCAGACCAATCCAGGCCACGCCAATTCAGCCACGGGGGTTCGCGCATGGAATATGTCTGCGATGCACCACGCAACCGGACCTGGTTCCGCCTTATGACGGAAGGCGAAGCCGTTGCCGAGTCACTCGAAATGTACCACGCGGTAGAGAAGCACTACCGGCGGGAGCGGGAGCGTGCCGTCGATGCCTTCCATCCGGCTACGTCCGTGTTCATCGAACAGGACATCAACAAGGAAGACCATATCCGAAGAACGATGCCGCTGTTCCTGACGCTGCGCGACCAGGATGGGAAAGCTCTTGTCACCGCCATGCTGCCGCCGAAGGACAAGGTTGGTGGCGGCAGCATTCTGGTTGGCTCCAACAACGCCGATCCGTACCCCGACAATGCCGATGCGATCGTCGCTTTGGGGAACCATTTTGGGATCACGCTCGACCGCGGCAGTTGTTACCCCTATCGTCGATAAATCACGGAGGATCAGCCATGGCCATAACACTGGAAAAATTCGCCGCCGACTGCCACGACGCCCTGAAGTCCCATCCCGGAACGCCCGGCCGGGAGCAAGTGCGCGACCTTGTGAAGCAAGCGCTTTCGGACCCTGCGTTCGTTGCCGCCTACATTCCGCCCGGCACGCCGGAACGGCATCTACTTTATGAAGATGCTGAATTGGGCTTTGCCATCCTCGCCCACGGATATGTCGGGCCGAAGAGCAGCAAGCCGCACGACCATGGTCCGTCCTGGGCGATCTACGGCCAGGCAGCCGGCGAAACGACCATGACCGCCTGGGATTGCGTTGCCCGGCCGACCGACGGTGCCCCCGGCAAAGCGGTAGTCAACCACGAGTACGTCATGCAGCCCGGCGACGCGTATCTGTACGACATCGGGGTGCTGCACTCGCCGGAGCGGAAGGCCGACACGCGCCTGCTACGCATTGAGGGCCTCAACATGGCAAAGGTGAAGCGCTTCCCGTACGATGCGGTATCGCTAAGCCAAGCAGCGGAATAACGGCTGGCTCGGAGATTGGGCTCTGTCCCAAAGAGGACAGGCCCATTCAACAGCAGTTCTCATTTTGGCAAAGCGGCGATGGTGTTCCCTGCCGTCATGGTGACGCCATCCACGTCTTTTGGCGTCTCGGACCAGCAAAGACATGGAGAGCGCGCCCTCGCGCACCATGACGAGGAACCCGATCGCGGCCGCGAACACCAAAATGAGAACTGCTGCCCATTCAAGGTGCGCGCTACGAGGCCTTCGGAATAATCTGCCGTTCTTCGATCACGTAGGTCTTGATCCGACCGATAAACAAAGTGCCATCGTCCGTCAGCGCCTTCATCTCCGGCGTCGCTGCGGCCCGCTGAAAGCTTTCCAGATCGTCATACCAAAGTTCGGCGATGCCATCGACCTCAATGCCGGTTTCCGGGATGTCCGGGCGCGTGAGGGTGCCGGTGATATGGGACTGAACGTAGCGGCGAATGCCCGGTACCGCATGAGCAAGCGGGCCGTGAATGTCGAACCAGTGACGCGCGAACTCTTCCGGGGTGATGCCTTCCTTGCGGGTTAAAAGGCCCATGATTTTGATCATTTTGTTTCCTCATTCCGGGCGCATCAACGGTCTCCGAACAGCGAAGATAACGCTACAATCGCAGCGAATCCCCACTCTGGCCAGAGCGAAGGATACAGTCGGTAGCGAAGGATACAGTCGGTAGAACCACTGCACACCGGCACCGAACACGCCATCACGCCCCCGCCAGCATACCCCGCCGCGCCAGCAGCACTGCCTCGATGGCACCATGCAGGTCAGCCGCGCTGAAGGGCTTCTGAACCAGCAAATCCCCGCGCGCCAGAACAAATCCAGCTTGTTCTGCATACCCCGATATGAACACCACCGACAGATCGCGCCATCTTTCCCTCGCCAATGCCGCAAGCTGCGACCCGTTCATTTCCGGCATGACCA
Source organism: Rhodopila sp. (assembly GCA_025355085.1). Lineage (GTDB taxonomy): Bacteria > Pseudomonadota > Alphaproteobacteria > Acetobacterales > Acetobacteraceae > Rhodopila. The sequence continues at coordinate 3,711 of JANXLQ010000432.1, read as the reverse complement.
GATCCGTCAGAAGAATCTCCGTACCAGCATCGCTCGCCAATACCTGCAAAGCGGCCTCACCGGTGGCCACGTCACTGACGATGTAGCCGATCTCTCGCAGCATGGCGGCTGTGACGGCGCGCACCGGATCGTCGTCGTCCACCAACAGAATTCTGGCTTCTGTCCCCTTCAGGGCGGCAATGCGCGAATCGGATCTGACCCGCATCGGTATGCTAGTGGCCCTCGGCAGAACGACGGTCACCGCCGTGCCGCGATTTGCTTCCGTCGCAATGCGAACCTCCCCACCTGACTGGCGCGCTGTCCCGAATACCTGCGACAGCCCCAGGCCCGATCCCAAACCGGGGGCTTTCGTGGTAAAGAAAGGCTCAAACACCCGAGGCAGAACGTCCGGGGCTATTCCGGTCCCGGTGTCGCGAACGGTGATCGCCACGTAATCGCCCGGGGGCGAGCCGTCAGGGCCATTTTTTTCGGTCAGCCGATGATTGGCCGTTTCGACGATGATGACACCGCCGTCCGGCATGGCATCGCGGGCGTTGATCACAAGATTCAGCACCACAAGCTCGATCTGGCTTTGATCCACCATCGCGGGCCACAGGCCCTTCGCCAGGGAGAAGCTCGCATGCGCCCGCCCCCCAAGAGCACTATCGAGCAAATCCCGCATGCCTTCGATCATTCCGTTCAGGTCGGTGGATTTCGGCATCAACGGCTGCCGGCGGGCGAACGCCAGCAAGTGTCCCGTTAAAGTCGCACCCCGTTCCGCCGCAGCCCGAATGGCCGACAACCGCTCCCCCAACACGCCATTGCCATCCGCAGCCGCTCGGCGTTGCAGGATATCCACATTACCCAGGACGACCGTCAGCAGGTTGTTGAAATCATGCGCGACCCCGCCGGTTAACTGTCCGATCGCCTCGATCCGCTGGGCTTGCCGCAGGGCGCCTTCGGCCCGCTCCCGTTCCGATATCTGTTGCAGTAAGCTGTCCCTCGCCTCTTCGGCCTGTTCATGGGCGGCATGAGTTTGATCCAGCAGGCCTTCGACCTGCCGTGACCGGCGCGACAGCAAAAGCAATAAAAACACAACCGCACCGCCCAGGCCCACAGCGCCGCCGATCAGCGCCACGGCCCCATGCCGCCAATCCACAAGGATTCGTCCCTGCTCGACCGAGATCATAACGGCAAGTGGAAACGCCCGCAGCGCCCGGATCGCAGTCACCCGAATGCTGCCATCGACGGGACTTTCCATCAGCAACGTTCCGGCCTGGGCATTCGCCAAGACCTGAGTGAACGGTGGCAAATGGCCAAAGCTGGTGCCGATCGCCTTATCGACATGCGGAAAACGGGCCAAAACAGTCCCATCGCGCAGATGCAGCACGATGGCGCCATTTTCGTTCAGTTCGACAGCGCGATAAAAATCCTCGAAATAAGTCAGGTTGATCGAACCAACCGCCATTCCGGAAAATGTTCCGTCGCTGTCGTATTTGGGGCGTCCAAGCAGGGCGTTCCACTTGTTGTCCGAAACGCGAAACGGCGGGCTGATCAACAAGGTGCTTTTCGGGGCCGCCCGGTAACGGGCCAGCATGGCCTCAACCGCGGCCGGCGGAGTCGAGGCCCCTTCCGGATCAGTTGTAACGATCACCTTGCCGGACGCATCAACGATTAGGATGGATGCTATTTGACGCACCGCCCGGATGCGCCGGCGCAGAACATCATCAAGCCCGTCCAGCGCCAACGGCTGAGTCTGCACCGTTTCCAACGCACCCGTTACCAGCAGATCGACCGCTTCGATCGCACGGCCGGTCTGTTCCGCGAACACCATGTCCAGCCGAGCCATCTGCCGTTCTGTATCGGTGATAATGGCGATTCGGCCGGAATGAAGCTCATTGTACACCGCGCCCGCGACAAGAACGAATACCGCAACTGCCACGATGCGAAGTGCCACGCTTACGGACGCAAAATGACGAATAGGCAAAATATCGGCTTGCCTGATCATGTCGATGTCTCTGCGCCCTTCATCTTCTGCCGAGGATGAATAACACGGAATTGGGAAACAAAACATGACCTCACTTTTTCGTGATGATTACGCGTGGGTCTCACGCGATCGTAACGTTACAGACCAAACGGTCGAGGACAGCAGGAACGCGACATCGGGGAAGAACCCCGCCTCGGTCAACCCAAGCAGAAAACGACTCGAATAGAATCTTTCAAGGCCGCTGATCAAAGCGCAACCGGCGGCCATTAACCCCCGGGTTATCATAATGCGGGCAATCCAAACCCTGGCACCATAACGATACACGGCGAGGTTGCCTGGTATTTCGAATGTGCAATAGCCGAGCGAAAGAATGCCTGCGCCGAAGCCGAATTGTGCCGCCGCGAGACCCGGCTACTGGTTCATCTGCAACGCGGCGAAGCCCATATTGCCGCGATCCAGCTAGTGAAGGATATAAGCAAGAAGCAGGAATGGCATCATCCGTCAACATATCTTACGGCAGGCGGCTTGTTCGACCGTCATCGGCGGGTTCCGGCCAGACGCATCGGGGCGCCCTTGGCATAGGCAACGATTTGTTCAAAGCATTCACGAAAGTACAGCTCGAAATTATCCCACTCGGCCCAGCCAAGATGGGGCGAGCAAAGAACATTGGGCATCGACAAATATGGGTGGTTACCGTTTGTGATTGGCTCTTCCTCATAAACATCCACCGCGGCATACCCTGGCCGGCCCGCCTTTAACGCCGTCAGTAATGCATCGCGCTGGATCAGTTCGGCGCGGGAGGTGTTGACCAGCAATGCGGTGGGTTTCATCCGTGCGAGATCCTCCGGCCCGACAATGCCGCGCGTGTCAGGACGCAGGCGGACGTGCAGGGACAGAACGTCGGAACGTTCGAACAGGTCCGCTTGACTGGCGGCAAAATCGTATCCGGCGGCTTTGGCTTTCGCGGCCGACGTCTCCTGCCCCCAAGCCAAAACATTCATCCCCATCCCCGCCCCGGCTCGGGCCACCAACGAACCGATCGTGCCCAGGCCGAAGATACCCAGTGTGCTGCCGGACAGCCGGTGCGACAGGGTGCAGGGCCACTTACCGTGGCGCATCCGTTCCGCTTCCAGCGCGATGTTGCGGCGCGCCGCGACAATCAGGGCGACGGTCAGTTCGGCCGGAGCGATGGGGGAATTACTGGCACCCGTGGAAACCAGGACGCCATGTTCCTGGCACGCCGCGTAGTCGATCGTGGTTGCCGCACGTCCGGCCAGGGCAATCAGTTTCAAGTTGGGAAGACGCTCTATCAGCGCGCGGGAGAAGCTTACCCGTTCGCGGATCGCGACGATAACCTCCGCGCCATGCAGTCGTTCGGCAAGCTGGCCGAGGTTGGCCGCCGGCTCGCGGTAACGCACCACCTCATGACCTGCCAACAGAGAGAAACACGACAGGCGATCCACCATGTCCTGATAGTCGTCGGGGATTGCTATTTTCATGGCGTGACCGGAACGGCTCCTTGCATCGTTTCACAGTGTTGTCCAGAATAGAACGAGTTCCCGGGCATCGGCCTAAGATGACCGGCGGGCACGATCCGGTTGAATTCGGTCTCCTGCGCGGTGTTGGAAAACGGCAGCAGCACTCCGATCCGAAGCTGGTCTTGGCGTGCCGGCATGACCGTTCATTTCCTCCTGTTATGCCGCCGTTTGTCCCAAACACCCAACTCGGTGTCAAACCGGCCTTCC
>JANXLQ010000370.1 GCA_025355085.1 Rhodopila sp. | reverse complement strand
CGCGGCCAGTTGCAGGACATCAAGGGCGTGGACAGCCTGTATTTCACCATGTTGAACCACAACAAGCGTTCCATCACCATTGACGGCCGCGACAAGCACGGCAAGGAAGTGCTGGAATCATTGGTAAAAACCTGTGACGTGATGGTGGAGAATTTTGCTCCCGGCGCGCTGGACCGCATGGGCTTCACCTGGGAACGCATCCAGGCGTTGAACCCGAAGATGATCCTGGCCTCGATCAAGGGGTTCGGACCGGGTCCTTACGAGGACTGCAAAGTGTACGAGAACGTCGCGCAATGCGCCGGCGGCTCTGCCTCCACCACCGGGTTCGATGATGGTCCGCCGCTGGTGACCGGCGCACAGATCGGCGATTCCGGGACGGGGTTGCATCTGGCGTTAGGCATCGTGGCGGCGCTGTTCCAGCGCAACACGTCGGGCCGTGGCCAGAAGGTCGATGTCGCGATGCAGGACGGCGTGCTGAACCTCTGCCGCGTCAAGCTGCGCGACCAGCAGCGCATGGCGCACGGTCCGATGACCGAATATCCCCAGTACCCGGACGGTGAGTTCGGCGAGGCCGTGCCGCGCGCCGGCAATGCCTCGGGCGGCGGACAACCGGGCTGGATTCTGAAGTGCAAGGGCTGGGAGACCGATCCCAACGCCTATATCTACTTCATCGCCCAGGCCCCGGTTTGGGAAGCGATCTGCGATGTCATCGGCAAGCCGGAATGGAAGACCCACCCGGATTACGCCAAACCTCCTGCCCGTCTGCCGCGCCTGAAAGCCATCTTCGCGACAATCGAGGAATGGACGATGACCAAGACAAAGTTTGAGGCGATGGAAATCCTGAACAAGTACGACATCCCGTGCGGCCCGATCCTGTCAATGAAGGAAATCGCCGAGGACCAATCGCTCCGCGCAACCGGCACGGTGGTCGAGGTGGATCATCCGACCCGTGGCAAATACCTGTCGGTCGGCAATCCGATCAAGATGTCCGACAGCATTTCCGAGGTGACCCGCTCGCCCTTGCTGGGTGAACACACCGAGGAAATCCTGCGCGACGTACTCGGTTTTGACGCTGCGAAGGTGACGGAGTTCATGGCCGCCCCGGGTCTCGGCGGCGCACGCGTGGCAGCCGGATAGATTTAAACGCCTTGACCGCACGCTGAGGCGGAAGGTGTTTGCGGTCGCGAACGCCAAAATGAGAACTTCTGGGGACCCATCCAAATGATTGGCATCCCCGGCGGTTTCCTAATAGAATGCCTCTTGCGTGATCGAATCCTTCGCGCGCTTCTCTTTGTAGGTAGGGCAATCGCACTTGAACGCTGACCTGAAGACGGCTCTTGATTGGACCCATCGAAGCAAGCATTTTCAACCGCAGATATGCCGCTGGTGCGGTGACACTTAACCTCAAAGCGCACTTTGAGTCGCCTCTGGAGCACCGATCAGCGTTTATCTGCGGTTGAAAATACTTCTTGAGCGCAAATTGCAGCACGCCGGATGCACCGAAATTCCAAATACGATTGCCCTGTCTTTACGGGTTGGCGAACCTTGACTTTTGCCGTCGTAGTCCCGATACCCCGCCCAGCGCGCGAGCGGATGCAGGGCCCTTCGCGTGCCGGACTCGCGTTTGGCTGACCGGCTTGGCTGACTGGTGCGCTCATTGCGCCTTCCGGAATGACCTAACCAAAAATCGTACCCATGCAATCGACTGGACCGGATTTGACCGAAATAACGACCGCTACACGGGAACAGACTGACGCGGAGCCGCAGGTCGCGGACCTGTTCGTCGCGAAACCAGCCGCCACCGAGGCTAAGGATGCCGCGGTCGCTGCTGTGCCTTCTGTTCCCGATGTGCCGGTCGCCCCCGAGACTGTTGTCCACGAAGCCGTCGCAGCCGAAGTCATTGCGCCGGAGCCCGTCCCGGTCGAAGCCCCCGTTCCGGTCGAAGCCCCCGTCCCGGTCGAAGTTCCTGTTCCGGTCGAAGCCGCTGGCCCGGATGGTATTGCCTCTACGCCAGAGGCTGCGGCAAACCCGGTCGCTACTACCCGGGTTGCTGAGGCGGTGGCCGCCGAACCCCTCCGGCATGATTTATTTTCCGCTGAACCCGCTACCGAACCGCAGCCGGTGGCCGAAGACGCGGCGGCCGTCACTCATGACGATGACGGCTACCCGCGCGACCCGGATGAAAAATCGTCCGGCATCGCCATTGCCGAAGGCCCACCGCCGGAAGTGGTCCGCACCGTGTTCGCCGACCTCGGCCTCTCCGCGGAAGTGCTGCGTGCCATCGACGATATGGGCTACCGCCATCCCACGCCGATTCAGGAGCAGGCTATCCCCTACGTCCTGATGGGTCGCGACGTTATGGGCACCGCCCAAACCGGAACAGGCAAGACCGCCAGCTTCACCCTGCCGATGCTGGATATTCTCTCCGGATCACGCGCCCGCGCCCGTATGCCACGCAGCCTGATCCTGGAGCCGACACGCGAACTCGCCTTGCAGGTCGCTGAGAACTTCGTTCAGTACGGCAAATACCTGAAGCTGACGCATGCCCTGATCATCGGCGGTGAGAGCATGTCCGATCAGAAGGAGATCCTTAATCGCGGCGTCGATGTGCTGATCGCCACGCCGGG
>JANXLQ010000369.1 GCA_025355085.1 Rhodopila sp. | reverse complement strand
GCCAACGACTCCGCCATCAAAATGGTCTGGTACCTCAACAACGCGCTCGGTCGCCCGGCGAAAAAGAAGCTGATTGGGCGGGTGAAGGGCTACCACGGCATTACCATCGGGTCCGCCTCGTTGACCGGGCTGCCGGCCAATCACCGCAGTTTCGACGTGCCGCTGCCCGGATTCATCCACACCATGACGCCGCATTTCTATCACGGTGCGTTGCCGGGCGAGTCGGAGGACGAATTCGCCACGCGATGCGCCGACGAACTGGAAAAGATGATCCTGGCCGAGGGACCGGACACCGTCGCCGCGATGTGGGCGGAACCGATCATGGGTGCCGGCGGCGTGATCCTGCCACCGCGCGGCTACTTTCCCAAAATCCAGGCCGTCCTGCGCAAATACGACATACTGCTGGTCGTCGATGAGGTGATCTGCGGCTTCTGGCGCACCGGATCGTACTGGGGCAGCCAGACTCTGGATATCGTCCCGGATATTTTGGTGTGTGCGAAGGCTCTGTCGGCCTCCTACCTGCCGATCAGCGCGGTGATGGTGAACGAGACCGTGTTTCAGGCCCTGGCGCAGGAAAGCCACAAGATTGGGACATTCGGCCACGGCTTCACCTACTCCGGCCACCCGGTTCCCGCCGCCGTGGCGATCGAGACCCTAAAAATCTATGACGACACGGATATCGGCGGCCATGTTACGTCCGTCGGGCCACACATGCAGGCGGAACTGCGACGCCGCTTCGGCGATCACCCGCTGGTCGGCGAAGTGCGTGGCACCGGCCTGATCGCGGCCATGGAATTGGTCGCCGACAAGGCCACCCGGAAGAACTTCGACCCCGCGGCCAAAGTCGGCATCCGGATGACCAAGCTGGGCGAGGCACACGGGGTGATCGGCCGAGCGTCGTTGAATGACTCGCTGTGCTTTAGTCCGCCGCTGGTGATTTCAAAGGAGGAGATCGACGAGATGCTGACGCGGGTTGGGAAAGCGTTGGACGAATTGACGGTGCAGTTGCGGCGGGAGCAGATCGCGGCGGTCGGTTAGGCGACGCCTCACAATAAGCGGTTCGGCCAGTATGCCCTCCTCGCCATGGCCCGGCTCGGTGAGTCGAGGTATTATACTAATGGCCCAATATTGTGACCCTTCGGCCCCTTCTCGTCATGGCAGGCGAAGTCCTGCCATCCACGTCTTTGTCTGAACCAGCATCGCGTTTCGCGGATGGCGAGACTTCGCCAGCCATGACGGTGAAGGGTCAGAATACAGGGCCGTTGGTGTTACAACGATAAACGTACCGGACGACCTTCACCCGATTGCCCTGTGGTTCGGCTTTGTCCGGGCCACCTATCGCGGCAGTCTGCTGGAATGGGCGCCCCGGACAAAGCCGAACCATGAAGGGTCTGGCGGAAACGCCAATGTTTAAGCGGGCCGGCTTAAAGCTTCAGACCGGAGACGCACCGTGCATCCGCAGCTCCATATCTTGTGTAATCGTCTCCAGCCGAATCGTAAAAAAATGCCGGATACCCACCTATAAGAGCCGTTCATTGGTTGGAGACGTATCATGAGTATCGGTTTCGCGGTTGCCGCCGTTATCGTCCTGCTGATCCTGATCAGGTCGGTGCGCGTCGCATCGGAATGGCAACGGGCGGTGATCCTGCGGCTGGGACGCTTCCACAAGGTGAAGGGGCCGGGCATCTACTTGGTCTTTCCCCTGATCGATGCGGTCGCCCAGGTTATCGACCTGCGTATCCAAACCACGATGATCACCGCCGAACAGGCGCTGACCCGCGATACTGTGGCGGTCGGCGTCGATGCGATCGTGTTCTGGCAGGTTGCGGATGCCGAAGCCGCCGCGATCCGCATCGCTAACTATCGGGAGGCGATCGAACGTGTCGCCCAGACCAGCCTGCGGGAAATGATCGGCGCCACCGACCTGTCGAAACTGCTATCCGACCGGAAAACGGCAGACGAGCAGCTCCGCGTGACGATATCCACGAAAACTGCCACCTGGGGCGTGACCGCCAGCAGTGTGGAAATCAAGGACGTGACGATCCCCCGCGAACTGCAGGACGCCATGAGCCGGCAAGCCCAGGCCGAACGGGAAAAAGACGCCCGTGTCACGCTGGCCTCGGCGGAGAAAGCAATCGCCGAACAGATACTGGAAGCCGCTAAACTGTACGGTACCGATCCCAACGCGCTGAAGCTGAGGCAGATGAATTTGCTGTACGAGATGAACAAGGAGCGCGGGACGACCGTGCTGATCCCGACTGACATGGCGAACAGCCTCGGCACCGTGGTTGCCATGACACAGGCGTTGCAGGGAAATTCTGCTTAATCGGTGGGCGTGCAGCGGGCGGGTTTAAACCTGCCTAAATAGGTGGCGTTTTTGCAACACGGCAGACAATGCGCCAAAAAAATGCTGCAACGCAGCAAAAACACTTGCATGCTGCATCTGCGAAGAGCATTATCTAGCTCGCAGAGGCGCTTAGGCGCACTGCTTTCTTGGACGTTTCCTCCCTAAACTTCGGCGGTGCCACAAGCACCGCCGCTTTTTTTGTTTGCGGGGCAGGCGTTGGGATTGACTCACCCGGAGTGCCGAACAGCGTGATCCGGCCCCCGCCAGTCGCGGCCAAGTGTGGGGTCTGTGGCAGCCGCCCCGATCCACATCGCTGCACGGTAAAAAAATGCTGCAACGCAGCAAAAAAACACTTGCATGCTGCACCTGCGAAGAGCAATATCTAGCTCGCAGAGGCGCTTAGGCGCACTGCTTTCTTGGACGTTTCCTCCCTAAACTTCGGCGGTGCCACAAGCACCGCCGCTTTTTTTGTTTGAAGCCGGAACGTTTGCAGGCTCCAAAGTGGACGGAAAGCGCCAAAATGGCCCGGCTCAATACCGGGCCATCGCGATAAGCGATTTAGAACGTGTCGTCGGAGCTTCCGCCACCACCGCCGCTGTCGCCGCCACCGCTGTTATCGGTCCACGACGAGTCGGCGCTGGCAGGTTGATCCCAGGTGCCGTTATCGACGTAATCCTGGTTGCCGGCCGGGGCCGATCCGCCGCCCTGGTCCCATGTCCCGGAATCGACGTAATCTTGACTCGGGGGTGTCGCCCACGGGCTGCCGCCCGGCGTTCCGCCAAACCCGCCGCCTCCGAATCCGCCGCCACCAGACCCCTGGTGGGAGAACAGGCTCATGAGTGCACTGCCGGCCACCATGCCGCCGGCGACGCCTGCCGCCGTGGTCAGTGCGGACCCAAGGAAGCCGGAGCCACCGCGCTGCTGGAACATGCCCTGCTGGTAGTTAGGCGGGTATTGCGGCGGCGGCGGCCCCGATTGTTGATAGTTCGGCTGCTGCTGTTGACCGCCCGGATAGCCCGGTGCGCCTTGGCCGCCCCAGCGCGGATCGCCACCCGGCGGCGGTCCGGACTGTTGGCGTCCACCGCCGAACAAGCCGCCAAAGAAGCCGCCGCCTGATTTTTGTCCGGCTTGTTGGGCTTGTTGCTGGGCCTGTTGCTGGGCTTGTTGCGCGGCCTGCTGCGCCTGCTGTAGCTCCCACTCCAATCGCTGGATGCGGTTTTGTGCTTCCACCAACGCATGCTCCTGCACGAACGCCAGTTGCGTTATGCGGTAGCGCGCCTCGGGGTATTGCGTGAACGCCTGCCCAATAAAGGTGTCGGCATCGCGGTCAACCGGCGGCAGCGCGGGTTGGGTAGCCGGTACCGATCCGCCCGCGAAGCCTGAGGCCGGAGCCGCACCGCCGACGCGGCCGACGAATTTGGTGATGATGTCACGTTCTTCGTTCGTCATGGGGTATCCCCTTCAGGTCAGGAAAACGACCCGAGCGGCGATGATATGGCGCCGATCCGGCTTCGGTTCAATAAGGGGGCCGATGATGTGCCCCAAACGGTAATGCCGGTCATCGGCCTGAAACCGGCAGCGTCTGCTTATCCTCCCGTGGCCGCGGGCGGGTGCGGGGGAAACCGTCCGCGGCCGGCGTTCGCTTTAGGTCTGGTAAATCGCTGTCGCACCACGTCTTCTGCCCGGGCGGAGCGTCGCGGCGCTGGTGCGCAAACCACCAAAGCCACTGTTGGCTATCGCTACGTGATCCCGCGCTCCTCATAGACTTCCTTGGCGATGCGGGCGGCGGTCATCGATCCCGGCCAACCGGAATAGAACGCGAGGTGTGTGATGACTTCGGCGATTTCATCCTTGGTCACGCCGTTGTCTAACGCGCGGGCAAGATGGCCGCGAAGCTGTTCCGGAC
>JANXLQ010000364.1 GCA_025355085.1 Rhodopila sp. | reverse complement strand
AGGACCTCAAGGAGCAGATCGAGAGTTTTATCACCTACTTCAATCGCACCATGGCGAAGCCGTTCAAGTGGACCAAGACAGGAAAGCCGCTGGCCGCGTAATGAACGGAATGGGGTAGAAATCTAGAGTGCGCGGCACTAGGCCTGGATGGCGGGGCTTCGCCCAGCATGAAGGTGACGGGGCAGGACATAGGACCGTTGGTATTTACACCCCCGGCAGGCCGGCGCACTTCCCAACAAGTTTGCACCCACTGGCAATCCTCCATAGGCTACCCACCGGTATCGGATTTTAGAACGAATATACGGGCAGGAAACGCATGGCCGACGACAACGTGACCCCACCTCTCGCGGCAGCCGAACCGATTTCGCAGGTGGGATGGGAACCCGAACTGGCCGAACTGCGCCATCGCCAGGCCCTGGCACGGGAACTCGGCGGCAAGGATCGTGTCGCCCGCCAACATGCAGGTGGCCGGCTGACGGTGCGGGAGCGGATCGACCGCATGCTCGACCAGGGCAGTTTCCGGGAAATCGGCAGCATCGCCGGCAAAGCCGGCTACGACTCCGAAGGCAACATCACAGACTTCATGCCGGGCAACTGCGTCTTCGGCCGAGGCACCGTCGATGGCCGTCCGGTCGTGATCGCCGGCGACGATTTCACCCTACGCGGCGGATCGGCCGATGCCTCCATCAAGGGCAAACCCAAGATGTCGGAGGAACTCGCGACCGAGTTCCGCATGCCCATCATCCGATTGATCGAGGGTTCCGGCGGCGGCGGCTCCGTCAAAACCATCGAGACCACAGGGCGAGCCAACCTTCCCGGCGGCCTGACCGAGACAACATCGTTCGACCTCGTCGCCAACCAAATGGCGCGGGTGCCGGTCGTCGGCCTCGGCCTGGGTTCGGTCGCCGGCCTCGGGGCCGCTCGCTTGGTAGCGTCGCACTACTCGGTGATGGTGAAAGAAATGGCGGCGGTGTTTGTCGCCGGGCCGCCGGTGGTGGAACGGTTGGGAGAGCCCAGGTCCAAGCAAGAACTAGGCGGCTGGCAGATACAGTTACGCTGTGGGGCCGTTGACCACGCGGTTGACACCGAGGAACAGGCATTCGAAGCCGCTCGGCGTTTCCTGTCCTATCTGCCCGGGTCGATCCACGACGTGCCGCCCCGGGTGCGCGGATGGGACGATCCCGGCCGCAGCGACGAATTGCTGATCTCGGCGATCCCGAAGGTCAAGAAACAAGCTTACCACATGCGGCGGATCATCGCGTCGCTGTTCGATAAGGACAGCTTCTTCGAGATGGGTGCGCTGTTCGGCCGGTCCATCATCACCGGATTCGCGCGGTTGGACGGCTGGCCGGTGGCGGTGATGGCTGGCGATCCGTTGTTCGACGGCGGCGCCTGGACGGCGGATGCGTGCAGCAAAATCATCCGTTTCGTCGATATGGCGCAGACCTTCCACCTGCCGATCGTACATCTCGTCGATTGCCCCGGCTTCCAGGTCGGACTTCGGGCGGAAAGCAACGCCGTCATCCGCTGGGGCGTTCGCGCGCTATCGGCGATCAACCAAACCACGGTCCCCTGGTGCAGCATCGTCGTGCGCAACTGCTACGGCGTAGGCGGCCTGGGACACCAGCCGGTGGGTCGCCTGTGCCTCCGCTACGCTTGGCCCTCCGCAAGCTGGGGATCGCTGCCGCTGGAGGGGGGCATTGAAGCGGCCTATCGCGCTGAGATCGACGGAGCGCCCGATCCGGCAGCGAAACTGACGGAGATCGAGGAACGGCTCAATCGCCTCCGGTCACCGTTTCGTACAGCCGAGGCATTCTGGGTCGATGAAGTTATCGATCCGCGCGACAGCCGCAAGCTGCTGTGCGAATTCGCCAATCTCGCCGCGCCGTTGCGCACGCCGGGACCGTCATCGTTCGGAATGCGGCCCTGACCTGTGCCGATTGCCGAGGAAATGAATTGGACATAGTCTTAGGTTGACGAACACCGGTAAGGGGCGGCAGAAGCCCCGGCGGGTGCGGCAAGGTCCACGATAAGTGGCTCGGCCGAACCGGAGGAAATAGGAGTCCGACTTGCAACCGACCGACATCAAGGATCCCGACTACTTCCACAAAGTTGTCGATTGTCAGTGGGCGTGCCCGGCGCATACGCCGGTCCCCGAGTATATCCGGCTGATTTCCGCCGGACGGTACGCCGACGCGTTCATGGTCAATTGGAAGTCGAACGTCTTCCCGGGCATTCTCGGACGCACCTGCGACCGGCCATGCGAACCGGCTTGCCGCCGTGGCCGCGTGGAAGAAGAACCCGTCGCCATTTGCCGCCTCAAGCGAGTCGCGGCTGACTACAAGGGTGACGTCAGCGATCGCATGCCGCCTGCGCCGACCACGCGCAACGGCAAGAAGATCGCGTTTGTAGGCGCCGGCCCGGCGGCCCTGACCGTCGCGCGGGATCTCGCGCCGATGGGTTATCATTTGGTCATCTACGATGGTGACACCCGAGCTGGCGGGATGATCCGCAGCCAGATTCCAAAATTCCGTCTCCCCGAGGAAGTCATTGACGAGGAAGTCGGATTCATCACCGCGATGGGTCCGGAAATGCGGTTGGGCCAGCGGGTGGATAGCCTGAAATCCCTGCTGGAGGAAGATTATGACGCGATCTTCGTCGGCTCCGGCGCACCGCGCGGGCGCGACCTCGATCTTCCGGGACGGCAAGAAGGTGCGGCCAATATCCATATCGGGATCGACTGGCTGTCGTCGGTCTCCTTTGGGCATATCACCAAGATCGGCCGGCGCGTGATCGTGCTGGGCGGCGGCAACACAGCCATGGATTGCTGCCGGTCGTCCCGGCGTCTGGGTGGCGAAGACGTCAAGGTCATCGTCCGCTCCGGGTTCGAGGAAATGAAGGCCTCGCCGTGGGAGAAGGAAGACGCGATCGGCGAGGATATTCCGATCCTGAACTTCCTGGTCCCGAAGGAGTTCAAGCACCAAGACGGCAAACTGATCGGCATGACGTTCGAGAAGGTGCATGCCGAATACGATGCAAAAGGCCGGCGCCGGTTGGTGCCCACCGGAGAACCTGAACATTTCTTCGAATGCGACGACGTTCTGGTCGCGGTCGGACAGGAAAACGCGTTCCCCTGGATTGAGCGTGATATCGGGCTTGAGTTCAACGAATGGGCCATGCCGGTGGTGAACGAAATCACCTTCCAGTCCACCAACCCGCGCGTGTTCTTCGGCGGCGATGCTGCGTTCGGCCCCAAAAATATCATCTGGGCGGTCGCGCACGGCCATCAGGCGGCGATTTCTATCCATCAGTTCTGCCAGGGAACCGACGTCAACGACCGGCCACCGCCGATGGTCACTCTGGTCAGCCAAAAAATGGGCATCCATGAGTGGAGCTACGATAACGGCATCTCACTCGACCTGCGCTTCAAGGTGCCTCACCGAGACAAGGTGACCGCGCTGAAGGACATCAAGTCCGAGGTGGAACTGGGATTCGACCTCAAGCTTGCCTTCGCGGAGGCGCAGCGGTGCCTGAACTGCGATGTGCAGACCATCTTCAGCGACAAGCTGTGTATTGAGTGCGACGCCTGCGTCGATATATGCCCGGTCGATTGCATCAGCTTTATCGACAACGGCGACGAAGCCGACATACGCACAAGGTTGATGGCCCCGGCACACAATCTGGATCAGGCGCTGTATGTGTCGGGTGAGTTAAAGACCGGCCGGATCATGGCGAAGGACGAGGACGTCTGCCTGCATTGCGGGTTGTGCGCGGAACGCTGCCCGACCGGCGCGTGGGATATGGAAAGTTTCCTGATCGACGTGGCCCAAGCGGGTATGAGTGGGGCGGAGAAAGCATGCTGCAGCAAATAGACCGCGTGGAAGGCCTCCAGCGGATAAACGAGTTCGTTGTCAAATTCGCCAATGTGAATGGGTCCGGGTCAGCGAGTGCCAACGCGCTGTTCGTCAAGGCAGTCCTGCGCATGGGCATCACGGCGACGCCCCGGAATATATTTCCGTCTAACATCCAGGGTCTGCCGACCTGGTATGAGATACGTATCTCCGAAGCCGGGCATATGGCCGCGCGCGGCGGCGGCGTGGATCTGATGGTGGCGATGAACCCGCAAACCTGGGACCAGGACGTCCAGTCGCTGGAGCCGGGCGGGTATCTCTTTTACGACAACACCCGCTCTATCGCGCCCGAAAAATTCCGCTCCGACATTGTCGTTATCGGCGTGCCGCTAACCGAGATCACGAACAAGGCCTACACCGACTCCCGGCAACGCCAGTTGTTCAAAAACATCGTCGGTCTCGGAGCCGTGTCCGCGTTGATCGAGATGGACCCCGTTGTTATCGAGACGCTGCTGGCCGAACAGTTCAAGGGCCGCGACAAGCTGATCGCCGCCAACGTGCAGGCGCTGCACATGGGCCGCGACTGGGTGAAAATGCACCTGGAACACCCGATCGGGTTGACCTTGCGCCATGCCGACACCGTTGGCGATCGCATTTTCATCGAGGGTAACGCCGCCGCCGGCCTTGGTGCGGTCTATGGCGGCGCCACGGTTTGCGCGTGGTATCCGATCACGCCATCTACCTCGCTCGCCGAGGCATTTACGAAATATTGCGGCCGGATGCGGGTCGATAAGGCCACCGGCAAAAACAACTTCGCCATCGTCCAGGCCGAGGACGAACTGTCTTCCATTGGCATGGTTATTGGTGCCGCCTGGAACGGCGCGCGGGCGTTTACCGCGACCTCCGGCCCCGGCATCTCCCTGATGCAGGAATTCATCGGGTTGGCGTATTTCGCTGAAATTCCAGCGGTGATCTTTGACGTGCAACGCGCCGGCCCGTCCACCGGCATGCCGACACGCACGCAACAGACCGATATCGCCGCCTGTGCCTATGCCTCCCACGGCGATACCAAGCATGTGCTGCTGATCCCCGAAGACCCTTACGAGTGCTTTCATTTCGCCGCGTTGGCGTTCGATCTGGCGGACCGGTTGCAGACACCGATCTTTGTCATGCTCGACCTCGAAATCGGCATGAATGAACGCCTGTCCAAGCCATTCGACTGGGATGACAGCCGCCGCATGGATCGCGGCAAGGTCATGACCGCCGAACAACTGGAATCCGGAAAACTGTTTGGCCGGTATCTGGATGTCGATGGCGACGGGATCACCTATCGCACCCTTCCCGGCACCCATCCCACCAAGGGTGCGTTCTTCACGCGCGGGACATCCAAGGACCGGATGGCGCGTTATTCGGAAGAAGGCGCCGATTACCAGGAGAACATGGAGCGGCTGCTGAAGAAGCATAACACCGCCCGTTCCCTTGTGCCCGTGGCCATCGAACGCAAGGCGCCGCAACCGACGCGGTTGGGGGCGATCTACTATGGCTCCACCAGCCCGGCGATCAACGAAGCCGAGCTTCTGCTGCAAGATCAGGGTGTCCAACTGGATCTGTTGCGGGTGCGCGCTTTTCCGTTCGGTGCGGAGGTCGAAGCCTTTATCGCGGCGCATGACCATGTGTTCGTGGTCGAGCAGAACCGCGACGGTCAGTTGCGGTCGCTGCTGGTGAACGAACTGGAAATCGATCCGAAGAAGCTTGGAAAGATCGTGCATTTCGACGGCACGCCAATCAGCGCCCGGTTCATTGCCGGGGCCATTGCCGCCAGCGCCTCTGTAAAGCGTCTCGAAAAGGCTGTGTCATGACCTTTATCGCCAAGCCGAAGCTGCATCATCCGGAACTTCATAAGAATAGCCTCGGCTATACGCGACGGGACTACGAAGGCGCGATCTCAACGCTTTGCGCCGGTTGCGGGCACGATTCGATCAGCGCCGCCATTGTCAGGGCGTGTTTTGAGCTGGATCTGCCGCCACACCGGATTGCCAAGCTATCCGGGATTGGGTGCTCGTCGAAGACTCCGACGTACTTCCTGGGCGCTTCACACGGTTTCAACTCCGTGCATGGGCGGATGCCGTCGGTGTTGACCGGTGCGAATTTGGCCAATCGCGACCTGATTTACCTGGGCGTATCGGGCGACGGTGACAGTGCGTCGATTGGTTTAGGGCAGTTCGCGCATTCGATGCGCCGCGGCGTCAACATGGTTTATATCGTTGAGAACAACGGCGTTTACGGACTGACCAAGGGCCAGTTCTCGGCAACTTCCGACAAGGGAGCAAAATCGAAACGCGGTGTTATCAACAGCGAAGAGGCAATCGATCTCGTCGGCATGGCGCTACAGCTTGGCGCAACGTTCGTGGCGCGCAGCTTCTCGGGCGACAAAGCCCAGTTGGTACCGTTGATCGAGGCCGCGCTGAAGCACGAGGGTGCCGCTTTCATCGACTGTCTGTCCCCCTGTGTTGCGTTCAACAACCACGAAGGCTCGACCAAGAGCTTCGACTATGTCCGCGAGCACAACGCCGCAGTGAACTTCCTGGACGTGATCAGCGCACGCGAAGAAATAACGGTCGATTATGCGCCGGGTTCGGTCGAGATGGTGACCCAGCATGACGGCTCGACGCTGCGGCTGCGGAAGCTGCATACCGATTACGATATGCACGATCGCGTCTCCGCATTGACTTACATGCAGGAACGACAGGCCGCCGGAGAGATCGTGACGGGATTGCTTTACGTCGATCCGAACCCACGCGACCTGCACGGGCATCTCAAGACCTCCGATATCCCGCTGAACGCGTTGCAGGAGGATGCGCTGGTCCCGGGCGCCTCGGCGCTGGCGAAGATCAACGCCGGGCTGCGGTAGAGAGAACGCCTCGCGTGGCGCCAACACACCTGAGGAGTGTTGGCCGTCGCTTACCTCAGTGAACATCGATAGGCGGCCGGAGGTGCGATTACAGCCGCGCTCTTGCTCAAGGGCATCGGACAGGGCCGGGTAGGGTATTTTATCTTCCCTGTCATCTCCGAACCATGACGGAAAGGAAAGGCCTCCGATCAATGCGTCCTTATGGGGGCGCAACGGCTTTGTGATTGGGACGCTTGTGCATCGCCGCTGCGTCCTGATCCGGCCGGGGCAAACCCCGCCGGATTTGGTGCCGGCCGTGGCATCGATATAATTACTTTCCAGGCGATTGCGACCGGTCGTTGCCCGGCTTCGGGCCGTCGAAGATGCTGAAAATTTCCCGAAAGAACCCTGGCGTCAATGCGCTAACCGGATTGATCGAAACGCTCGGATCGCCGATCGGACCGTCAAGACCGAAGCGCACTGCAAAAATCCCCCCGCCGTTTTCCGGACTGAACAATTTTCCGATCACCGGCAATTGCCCAAGCATCGAATTGAAAAAATAGGCCGGTACGATTGTTCCGGTGATAGCGGTTTGCTCCGACAATAGGCCGATACGTCCTTTCGCCGTCAAACCGAGCGATGGATTGTTGGCGTGGGCTTGATCGATATCCAAATCGTCCCCGGTATATAGAAACGGCACCACGACACGGGAAAAGTTCATCCCCGGCCCTCGCAAGGCATCGAACAAACCATAGACCGTGATGGCCTGGAGCAGTTTTCCCAGCACCGGGGAATTGCGCACATCCACGTTTTCGATGACCGCCGTTCCGGCCAACGGAAATAATCCCAATGGCCGGTCGAAAACGCCGTCCAGCGTCAAATGCCCCGACTGCATCGCGCGCGTGATATCCATGCCCCGCAGGAACGCCCCGGCGTCTTTCGAATCGATCGACAGGCGCCGTTTATCCGCCCCGGGGTCGATCTTAATAGAAAAGCCAAGCCCTCCGCGGGTCGAACCGATCGCATCCGCGAAGCGGATCATGTCGCCGGCACCGGACGCTTTTACCAACAGATCGTCAGCGCGCTCTCCATTTGCCAGAAGCGCGCGATCGAAGCGCGCATCCAATGTCCATGCCGGAGTCGTCGCTCGGTTAGCATCGGATTTGCCCGCTCCGGCCGTCTTTTCAGTCAATTTCGGCGCCAGATCGATCTGGTCGCCCTGCAGGACCACCGTGATCGGATCGTTGGCCTTTAGGCGAACTGTCCCACGTCCCTGTGTGCGACCCAACCGCAGTGTGTCCAGCAGCACCGACCGCAGGCGGCCATCGGTGAAATCCGCCGATCCGCTCACGAACAACCCATCGCCCCGAATGAGGATCGGGTTGATCTTCGTCACTTTGTCACGCACCATCAGCAAAGTTGCCGAGACATTGGCCACGCTTAACGCGGATTTACTCCAGGCCAGCGGCGCAATCGAAAGCGTGGCCAGCGAAAGATCGCCCGTGATCGCGACCGAGCTGTCACCGCTCCGGCGCCCGGTCACCACGGCGGTCATCGGGATCGGACCGGCCACAACGCTGGCGATGGGCAAGCCGGCTGCATCGAGTTGAGTCGCATTGGGGCGCCCGGTCACCGTGATCTTCTGTACAATCTGGTCGGCGAGTCCCGATTTGAAATCCATCGTTCCATCGAATGCCACCGGCACCGATGCCAACAAACCCTGTCCCTTCAACGTCAGCCCATCTTTTCCGACGACAAGATCGCAGGTTCCTTCCTCCAACTCATGGCCGCCCGCGATCTCCGGCAACCGCACGTGCTTCAGGTGTGCGTCCACATGAATGTCCACGTCGTCGATCGACAGCTTGTTTTCGAGCGGAAAT
Source organism: Rhodopila sp. (assembly GCA_025355085.1). Classification (GTDB taxonomy): domain Bacteria; phylum Pseudomonadota; class Alphaproteobacteria; order Acetobacterales; family Acetobacteraceae; genus Rhodopila. The sequence goes on along the minus strand of JANXLQ010000364.1, from coordinate 19,281 downwards.
TGAAAATCCAGTGTCGCGGACACGTCTCCGCCCCCAATCTTCAAGCCGATCGGATGGGTCGAAAGAAGGTGCAGCCGGGGTTCTTTCAGCAAAGCCATCGCACTCAGGACCGGCCCATCGATACGGGCGCGGATCACTGCGATCTGGTCGCGCAGGCTTAGTCCGGAGATGCGCATCTGGCCGTCCCTGACCACCAGATCGGCGCCGCCGTTTCGGATGCGCTGGCGTCCGGTGGACACATGGATGTCGAGCGTATTGGGATCGACAAGGTGCAGATGGGCATCGGCCTGCTCGACCGGCAGCATGTTGTCGATCCAGGTAAAGGTCCCGTTGATCACGTCAAGATCGCCGCTCGCCTTGGTCAGGACGACGTCATGCAGTCCGTCGTCCGCCTCGACGACAATCGCGATGGTGCCGTGCGTTGCCCTGCCTGCCGTGACGTGCTCGGTGACCCATGACCGTGGCGATCCGGCCACGCCAGCCGGCCAAAAGGCGGGAAGGTCGCCGATGTCGATCTGGGTTAGTCCAATTGTCAGTGCAGCCGTCAGGCGATCCGCTGCCCGGGCGATCGTGCCGGTGACATCGATCGTTTCAGGATTGCCCTCCGGGGTGGCGCCGAGATCGAAGTGCCCTCTCGTTACCGTTAAGGCATTTGGTGTTCCGGACACCGCCACAGTGCCGCTGCGCAGAGGCACGCTGCCTTCGGCCACAGCGATATGGCCGGGACCAGCCTGGATATCCGCGCGAACCTGTGAGGGATTGAAATCCGCATCGAATCCAATCGTCGCCGCCAGCGAAAAGGGCAAATTCGCCGCCGCGAGCAATCCCGTCGCCGATCCGCCAGGCCCCGCACCGGCATCCCCACCGGCATCCCCACCGGTAGGCGCCGCCACCCGTAGTTGCATCTCCACACTGGCGTTCGACTGGGCAGCCCAGTCCATCTGCGCTGTAAGATCGCCCTGCCGGCCGTCAATCCAGACTGGCGCCCGTAACGACCCATGCACACGGCCGACGCGCGTCCGGGTCAGGTCGATATCCATCCCGAGGGTTTTGATCTCCAACCCGGTTTCCCGGTTCCGCAGCGTCAACTCGGCATCGCGCAAATGCACGCGCTGTATCTGATCGAACAGGCCCATCATGTGACCATGATCGGAACTGGCGGGGCGGGAAAGCTGCTCCCGCAACTGCCTGAGATCGATCGAACCGGCATCGGCTGCCCCCCCTCCGCCGAGGTCCCATCCCAGGTTGATCGCGCCGCCGGATTCCCTTGTGACCGCGACCCGGGCGTGATCCAATTCGATCGTGCGCGGGACGACTCGGCCAAGCAGCAGGCCCGCCAGCGAAAATGTCAGATGGGCCTGCGATGCGGCGGCAATGCTCCGGCCCGCCGGATCGGTGACGGTAATGTTGGAAATGCGTAGATCGAGCGGATAATCCACACCTTTTTGGAAGCCTTCCCACGCGAGGGACACGCCATCGAATGCCACATGCACCTGCGCCGTTTCATCGATAAGCGCCGCCTTCAGGCGATCCGACAGCCAGATCAGGTCGATAGGCCCCTGCGCCAACCGCCATGCGGTGCCCGCCAGGACGCCACTCGTCACCACCAGAATTGCGGTTCCCAGCAGCATCAGGCGGTGGACCACCTTCGAGGTGTGCATAATCGCCCACCCGGCCGAGCGAATCACTCCGAGGTTTTTTGAGCGATGAAACCAGCCGCCGACCTCATGCCACTTCATTGGCCCGTGCCCTACGACGACGCTGCGGCGGATCGGCTCGTCGAGCGTTTCAGCGCGATCGGCAATGCCGAAAGCCGGCTGCTAAACGATCCGAACGTCCTGCCGATGTTGAGGAGTTTAGGGGGCAACAGTCCCTACCTCGCTGGACTGCTGGTGCGCGAATCGGACGCTGTCCGTCGTGTGGCGACAGAGGGCGCCGATGAAGCGTTCGCGCATGTGTTGTCCAGCCTCAGCCATGTTTCCCCTGCATCGAAGCGCGCCGATGTGGCTGCGGCTCTCCGCCAGGCCAAGCGATCCGCCGCGTTGATCGTGGCGATAGCGGATGCCGGGGGAATCTGGCCACTGGAAACTGTCACTGGCGCACTGTCGGAATTGGCCGAGGCGACCCTGCGCCTGACGATCCGGCACTTGTTGCGGTCTGCCCATGATGCCGGGGAAATCCGTTTGCAGGACGCCAGCAGGCCGGACCTGAATTGCGGATTCGTTGCGTTGGCAATGGGCAAGCTTGGCGCCGCCGAACTGAATTACTCGTCCGATATCGACCTCATCCTTCTGTATGATGGCTCGGCGCCGGTTTACGCCGGGGGGCGCGTCGCGGATAGCATCGGTTCGTTCACATCGCGAATGGCGCGCGACCTTATCACCCTGATGGAAGCCCGCGACGGCAACGGCTACGTATTCCGCACCGACCTGCGCTTGCGCCCCGATCCGTCGGCGACGCCGCCTGCGGTCTCCTTGGACGCCGCGCTGCTGTATTACGAAAGCATGGGACAGAACTGGGAACGCGCCGCCATGATCAAGGCCCGTCCCATCGCCGGCGACCTCCCTCTGGGTCAGCGCTTTCTGGAGGCGATCCGCCCGTTCGTCTGGCGCCGAGGTCTCGATTTCGCCGCTGTCGCCGACATTCACGCGATGAAGCGACGGATCGATGTGGAAAAAAAGACCGCGCTCGGGCAGGGCGACGATCCCGTCGCGCGGATCGCCGGTCATAACGTCAAGCTGGGTGAGGGTGGCATTCGGGAGATCGAATTCCTGGTGCAGACTTTGCAAATGGTGTGGGGTGGCCGCGATCCAACGTTGCGCGCCAGACCGACGCTTGCGGCGATGGCTCTGCTGGTCGCAACCGGTCACATGGAAGAAGCGGCCCGAGCGCAATTGGAAGACTCGTATCGCTTTCTCCGTCAGGTCGAGCATCGCATCCAGATGGTGAACGATCGCCAGACGCACGATCTTCCCCCAGTGGGCGCTGAGATGGACCGGATCGCCCGTTTCATGTCCTATCCGGATACCAAATCCTTTGCCGAGACTTTCCTGCGTCACGTCGATATCGTGCGCGCCAACTACCGTGCGGTGTTCGAGCATGTTCCCGATTTACCCGGCACGGAGGCGGCCGGACCGGAACTGGACTTCCGTGGCGACGATCCTGAGCCGCCAGCGACTGTTGCCGCGCTACACGCTCTCGGATATCGCGACGGCAGGCGAATCGTATTGGCGGTTCGGCGGTGGCTGGCGGGACATGTGCGCGCCCTTCGGTCAAGTCGAGCGCGGGATTTGATGACGACGATGGTGCCGTCGATTTTGGTGAGGCTGGGGCGTCAGGCCAATCCCGACGATGCTTTCAATCGGTTCGACAGGTTCGTCAGCGCACTGCCGGCCGGGATTCAGCCGATGTCGCTGTTTCAGCGTAATCCTCGGCTGTTGGACCGAATTTCGGCGGTTCTGGGCGCGGCGCCGATGCTGTCAGACCATTTGGAGCGATATCCGAGTTCCCTGGAAGGACTTTTGACCTCGGAAGAGCCAGTCAATGCGATGCGAATGCTGCGGTCGCGAATGGCGGATGCGTCCCGGTTGGAAGACATCGTTCAGGTCGTACGCCGGGCGGTGAAGGAGCGGGACTTTTTTCTGTCGGTGGCGACGCTGGAGGGACGGTTGAACGCCGATGCCTCGGGCCGGGAGCGTAGCGCCTTGGCGGAAGCGGCGTTGTCGGTACTGGTGCCGGCCGTCCTGGCAGACTTTTCCACTCGGTTCGGCAGGGTTCCAGGTGGTGGGCTGGCGGTCGTCGCGATGGGTAAGGCGGGAGGGCGCGAGATGATGGCAGGTTCCGACCTGGACCTGATGTTCATCTACGATCATCCCGCCGACGTCACCGAAAGCCGGGGTATCCGTAGCCTGCCGGCCAGCCAATGGTTCGTGCGCGCCGTGCAGGCGTGTATCGGAGCACTGACCGCGCAGGGGCCGGAGGGGCAGATGTACGCACTCGATATGCGTCTGCGGCCATCGGGGAATAAAGGGCCGATTGCGGTCTCTTTGGAGAGTTTCAGGCACTATCATGAATGGGATGCCTGGACCTGGGAACGCATGGCGCTGACCAGGGCGAGGGTGGTTGCCGGGCCGGCCGATCTGCGGCGGCGGGTCAATCTCGCGATCGAGGCGGCGATTCGGCGGCAACAAGAACCAGATCGTATAAGAACGAACGCTACGACGATGCGTGAGCGCATGGCGCGCGACCTGCGGCCGCATGGGCCGTGGGATGTTAAGCTGCGTCCGGGCGGGTTGGTGGACATCGAGTTCATCGCACAGACTCTCCAATTGGTTCGTGTCCAGGACCCTGCATTCCATCGCAGTCAAACGACGCATATCGCGTTGCAACGTTTGGCCGCTGGGGGCGCTCTTTCGAGGCCGGATGCCAAAATGCTAGTCCAGGCCGAACGCTTGTGGCGTACTATTCAGGGCATGCTGCGAATGACCGTGGGGCGGATGGAGGAGGTGGCGCTGCCTGAGGCATCTGCGACCTTGTTACTGCGAGCCGCCGCCGAAGCGGGTGTCCCGGCGGTTGACACCGGCGATCTTCTGCGGAAAGCCGAAACTATCGCGCGACAAGTTCGGACATTGTTCGAACGCTATGTGGGGAAACCAGGCTGATGGGCGTCGTCGAAGGTGATATGGCTCCGGATTTCACGATGCCGGCGACGGATGGGCGCACGGTCAGTCTGTCCGGCATGAAGGGCAAACCGTTTATCCTGTATTTCTATCCGAAGGCCGACACCCCTGGCTGCACCAAGGAAGCGTGTGCGTTCCAGGAGGCGTCGCCCAACCTGGAGGAAATTGGCCTGGATGTGATTGGCGTCTCACCGGACAAAATCAAGCCGATCGAGAAATTCGCCTCCAAATATGGGCTGACCTTTCCGTTGGCGTCCGACGAAGATCATGCCGTGGCGGATCAGTTCGGCAGTTGGGTGGAAAAATCGATGTACGGCCGAAAATATATGGGCATCGATCGCAGCACGTTCTTGATCGACGGCGGTGGCAAAGTGGCAAAGGTTTGGCGGAAAGTCAGTGTAGCAGGACACGCGGACGCAGTGATGACGGCGGCGCGGAGCCTGAATCTGATTTGATCAGGGCGGCTTTAAGCCCAGCCTTTACCCATTCCTCGCCACGCGGTACGACGCAGTATGACCTCGACTATTCCCCCCTCCATCCCACGGGCGGCGCTGATCACCGGCGGCGCCCAGCGTCTCGGCCAAGCCATCTCGCTGGAATTGGCTCGGCATGGCTTCGACATCGCCATCCATTGCAACACCAGCATCGCCGCCGCCGAGGAAACCCGAACCGAGATAGAGGCATTAGGCCGCCGCGCGATCATCCTGCGAGCAGACCTGGCTGACGAGGCAGCGGTCCGTTCGCTTATCGGCGCGGCAACCGAATTGCTAGGTCCGATCGGTGTCCTGGTGAACAATGCCAGCGCCTTCGAACGCGACGAATGGCACGATGTGTCGCGCGAATCCTGGGACGCCCATATGGAACCCAACCTACGGGCGCCGTTCGTTCTGACGCAGGCGTTCGCACAAGCGCTGCCTGAAACGGCCGAGGGTGTGATTATCAATATGATCGACCAGCGCGTCTGGTCGCTCACCCCGCATTTTGTTTCCTACACGATCTCCAAAGCCGGCCTCTGGGCGCTGACGCAGACCATGGCGCTCGCCCTGGCGCCACGGATTCGAGTGAACGCTATCGGACCCGGTCCGGCCCTACCCAGTCCGCGCCAATCGCTGAGCCAATTCGCCGCTCAATCAGCCTCCGTACCGCTCGGGCATGGCACCGGCCCGGCTGAAGTGGCCCGCGCCGCGATCGCGATCCTAAGCCTGCCAGCGATGACCGGCCAAATGATCGCACTGGACGGCGGGCAGCATTTGCAGTGGTCAACTGGTCGGAATGTCGCACCTCCCGAGGAATAAGGATCGGCGAATTGCCGATCCGGCAGTCAGTTCTGACGATCTCGTCCCGCATCCATAACGCGGCCGGATGTCCTGTAGCCAAACCCCGCGCCCCGGGCTTGCAATGCTGGAGATTGGTACCGGTACGGCGCCCGCAGAAGCTGCGATCGTTAGGCTTCGCTGAAATTTATCCACCTGATGACATAAAGCTGGGAAAGCGCGATAATCGCAGTGATATGTAATCGTTTGGTCACAAAGGATTCCAAAAAATCTCTTATTATCAATAATATGTCATAGACCTGAACATTCACCAAAGTGCTGGTGGGCAAGTTTGGTATGCGTCTCCGGACACTTATCCGTCTTCTTGCCCACAGAGTTATCCACAGAGTTGGCGGAGGAAATCAATGGCCCTGAAAACGTCTGTGTCATTGCGTTAAACCAACGAAAAAACATGCTGATGATTGCCACCAACTCGCGTTAACACTGACACACGCCGATTCATGGCCAGGCTTATCCGGGCCGGGACGGAGGACGAGAGTCGGCATCAAAGCGGACTCGTATTAGAAGAATGGCAATGAACGTTCGTATCGATGATAAACCCCGGCGAACGGGTTCGGTAAGATGAATATGGCTCCCGCCAAGGGTGTCGCCGTGATTGAGGCGGCGCTCGAAACCATGCCCGCCAGTCCTGGCGTCTATCGCATGCTCGATGCGAAAGGCGATGCTCTGTACGTGGGCAAAGCGCGCAACCTGAAGCGTCGTGTCGTCTCTTACACGCAGATCGGCCGCCTCTCGGAACGGCTGCGCCGCATGGTGTCGGAAACCGTGACGATGGAGCTCGTCACCACGCATACCGAGGCGGAGGCGCTTCTGCTTGAAGCGAACCTCATCAAGCGCCTGAAACCGCATTTCAACATCGTCCTGCGGGATGACAAATCCTACCCCTGGCTGATCCTGACCGAGGATCATCCCTACCCGCAGATCGCCAAGCATCGCGGCGCCCATATTCGGAAAGGCAGCTACTGGGGTCCGTTCGCTTCGGCCTGGGCGGTCAACCAGACCGTCACAGCCATGCAGCGCGTGTTCCTGCTGCGATCCTGCGCCGATACTGTATTCGCAACCCGCACGCGGCCCTGCCTGCTGTTTCAGATCAAGCGCTGCTCTGCCCCCTGCGTCGGACGGGTTTCCCCCGAGGACTACGGCAAGCTGGTCAACCAGGCGAAGACCTTCCTGGCGGGCAAGTCCGGTTCGGTTCAAAAAGAACTCGCGACCGAAATGGAGCAAGCGGCCGAAGCGCTGGAATTCGAGCGTGCCGCCGCAGTGCGCGATCGCCTGCGTGGCCTGACGTTCGTGCAGGGCAACAGCGTGGTGAATCCCGCCAGCCTGACCGATGCGGATGTGATCGCCGCTTGGCAGACGGCGGGGCAGACCTGCGTGCAGGTGTTCTTCGTGCGCGGCAGCCGCAACAACGGCAACCGGGCGTTCTTTCCGACTCACACCAAGGCGGAAGAGACACCCGAGGTGCTCAGCGCCTTTATCGCTCAGTTCTACGACGACAAACCGCCGCCGTCGCTGGTGCTGGTCAATCAGGATCTGCCCGAAAAGGACCTGATTGCCGAGGCGCTATCCCTGAAGGCAGGCCGTAAGGTGGAGATCGTCCAGCCTCAGAGGGGTGAGAAACACGCAGTCATCCAGCACGCCGAGACCAACGCACGCGAGGCAATGGAACGGAAGCTGGCGGAATCCGCCGGTCAGACCAAATTGCTGGACGGCGTCGCGCAGCTTTTCAGCCTGCCCGCCTCGCCCGAACGAATCGAGGTCTATGACAACTCCCACATCATGGGCACCAATCCGTATGGCGTGATGATCGTCGCGGGCGTCGAAGGCTTCACCAAGGGTGCCTACCGAAAATTCGGCATCCGTGGCCCGATCGCACCCGGCGACGATTTCGGCATGATGCGAGAAATGTTGCAACGCCGGTTCTCCCGCGCGCTGAAGGAGCAAGCCGAAGGCGCCCCGCCGGCCGGCTGGCCCGATCTGTTGCTGATCGATGGCGGTGCGGGGCAGCTTTCCGCAGTACGCGATATCCTGGCCGATCTCGGCGTGCAGGACGTTAAGATTGTCGCGATCGCCAAGGGCCCGGACCGCGATGCCGGCCGCGAGTGGTTCCATACCGACGGCATGGAGGCATTTCAGCTTCCACCCCGCGATCCCGTCCTCTATTTTTTGCAACGGCTGCGCGATGAGGCTCACCGCTTCGCCATCACCACTCACCGGGCGGGGCGGTCGAAAGCGATCAGCCAGAGCGAGCTCGATGAAATTCAGGGGATTGGCGCGGCCAGGAAGCGGGCCTTGCTCAATCATTTCGGGTCCGTCCGCGGGGTTAAAGGGGCCGGACTGACCGACCTGGAGGCGGTACCGAGCATCAGCCGGGAAACCGCGCGACGGGTGTATGCACATTTTCATCCCGGTTTCCGGTTAGAGCCCGCATCCTGACAGAGGTATGCTCACGCATCTTGACAGAGTACCGCTTCCTGCCGAGGCCCCGATGCCCTATGTGAGGGGCAATTACCTCAGGTTCGGCATGCTCACCGATCTTCCCAACGTTCTGACGCTCTCGCGCATCGCGGCGATACCGCTGCTGGTGGTGCTGCTCGCGATCGGCACCCCGGCCGCCGACCTGTTCGCGTGTGTGGTGTTCGGCGCCGCCGCCATCACCGACTACTTCGACGGCAAGCTCGCCCGGTCCAGGCGCCAGCAGTCCGATCTCGGCCGGATGCTGGACCCGATCGCCGATAAATTGCTGGTCGGGGCGGCGTTGATGTTGCTGGTCGGGCAGAACCGGCTGTCGCCGTGGGGGATTTATCCCGCCATCGTCATCATGTTGCGGGAAATTCTGGTCAGCGGTCTGCGCGAGTATCTGGCCGGCATCCGCGTAGGACTGCCGGTGACGAAGCTGGCCAAATGGAAGACGGGTTTTCAAATGGGTGCGCTGGGAACGCTGATTGCCGGGAACACGACCGGTGCCATCCTCCATCTGTATTTTTTGCCGGTGTCGTTGATCGGTGAAACCATGTTGTGGGTCGCAGCGGCGCTGACACTGATCACTGGCTGGGATTACCTGACCGCCGGGTGGCGCCACGCGGCAATGCCGGTCAAAGACGGGCCGTCCGTTGCTAAATGAAGGTCCTTGGTATCGTCGGCTGGTCCGGCAGCGGCAAGACGACGCTGCTGACCGCTATCCTCCCCATGCTACGAAGTGCCGCGCTGCGCGTGTCCACCGTCAAACATACCCATCACGACTTTGACATGGATCGTCCGGGCAAGGACAGCTTCCGTCATCGTCAGGCCGGAGCGCATGAGGTCCTGATCGCCTCCGGCACGCGATGGGCACTGCTGCATGAGGTCGAAGGCCCCGAGGTGCCGCTGCCCGAACTGCTGGCGAAAATGGATCCCGTGGACCTCGTGTTGGTGGAGGGCTACAAAACCCATCCGTTCCCCAAGCTGGAGGTCCACCGCCCACTGCTCGGGAAGCCCCCGATCTGGACGGAAATGCCGGATGTGATCGCGGTCGCGACCGATTCCGATCTGGATGTTGGCCAAAGGACGATCCTACCCTTAAATGACCCCGCAACGGTAGCGCATTGGATTATGGCATGGATTTTGTGACCCTGTTGGGGCCGTTCTTGAGTGATAAGCAAACTGCGGGCGCCGTCCGCCGGGTTCTCAATTCCTCGTCCATTCCTTCCAGAGGGACTCTTCCGATGCGGCCTGTCGCCTCGCTCGCCTTGGCACTGATATTAAGCGGTTGCGGCGGTTATCAGACTTGGTGGAACCCGCCGTTTACCGGGGGTTACAGCCCGAACCGGCCGAACAGCGGCAGCGAAAATATGGCGCGCGCGCAAGGGAACAACCCCGAGGTCACGCCGCTAACGACCGAGCCGGGCGGTATCTGGCCTGGCCCGTTGCCTCCGGCTCTGACGTTGAAGGACATGGAAATGCCGGGGCTGGCCTCGCAACCGGAAGCGCCCTCCCCGGGCTCGCCGTTGCGGCATAGTGGCGGCGCACCTATGCCATCGCCCAATCCCATCACGGGCAGCAGCACGCCGCTACCGAGCGCGCAGCCTCAGCTTCCAAGCCAGCGGTCGGCGACGGGTATTCCGGCTTATGCGCAGCCCTCCGCCGCGCCACCGGGTCGTGGGCCGTCCGGCCAGGTCATTCCGACGCAAAACGGACCGGCGGTCACAACGGGCGGCGGTCCGGGTTATAAGACAACCATTAACCCTGGAGGCGGGCAGTCGATCATCGTGCCGAACGGCAATGGCACCAGCACGGTGATCCATCCAGACGGCCGTATCGAAACTATCCCGACGCCTAAATGATACCTATATAACCGGCCATGGATAAACCTCTGACCATCCTGTATTTTGCTTGGCTGCGGGAACGAATCGGCGTGTCGCAGGAAGAATTGCCGCTGCCTGACGGGGTGGAAACCGTCGCCGCGCTGGTGGATTACCTGTCGTTGCGCGGTCCCGGTCACGCCGCGGCGTTTCAGAACCGCAAGACAGTGCGGTGCGCCGTCAATCAGGAGTTCGCCGATCCCTCGACCCAGATTCGGCCGGGCGACGAGGTTGCATTCTTTCCGCCGGTGACCGGGGGATAGGCGCGCTGAGCGTTTATGGGCAGCGGCATCAGCGGGGCTGGCGGCGTTCCGACAGCGGCAACCTATCGTTGATGCGCCGTCAACACGACATCCGCACCGCACTTGCCTGATCGGCGCAGGCTTTCCCAATCATTCCGCCGGCACCATATCCCGCTCGGCCGCCGCTTCCAGTCCCAGCGCCTGAGCCAGGCGTTCCAATCGCCGGATCACGCTCTCCCCGGCAAACACACCGCCGTTCTCGCGCAAGCGCAGGACCAGCCGTGAGTTCTCGATTTGCAATCGCGTCCCGGCCAGTAGATCTTTTGTCCCAGCCGACAGCGTGTATGCCAGCCGCAAGGCGATCCCCAGCACCTCCGCCCGTCTGGCGGTCTCCACGTCCAGCAATTGGCGGGCCGGGCGCAAGAAGGCGGCGTCAGATTCTGCTTCGTAACGAAGTGCCACGGCCAGAGCCAGATAGGCCCGCGCGTGGTGATCGATGCCCACGCCGGGCTGGCGGAGTACCCTCAGGAACGCCTGCTCGGCGCGGAACTCCGGATGGTCGTGGCTGCCGATATCCGACATCCAGCACACGGCTTCCCGCAGTCGAGTGGCCCCTTCTGGCTCCCCCCGGAACAACGGGTCCGTCCAGGCCACCAACGCGGGCGGCAGGGACGGATCGCGGCCGTGCCGGGCAGCCATTTCGAAGGCCGCACTCAGCAGCGGGTCCTGATCCTGTATGTCTCGCGGCATCCGGCGCATGAACCAGCCTTCACGCAGACCACTGGCGCTGAACACCACGCGGCGTACGTTAGTAACGCGCAACAGACGGCGCAGCGCCACAGCGGCGAACGGCAGATCGTCGATCCGCCGGCGCGGCGCCCCGGGCAGCCGTTCCAGAACCTTGCGCGGCGCGGTTGAGACTACTCCGGCCAGATTCCGCGCCTCGTCGCGTTCGATGGTGTAATGATGCACCATGGAAAGCGGATAATTGGTTTGGGCAATGTGGATGCGCGCCAGTGCTCGCCATGCGCCGCCGACCAGGTATAAATCGCGGCCGGCTGCTTCACCGAGCCAGGGTACTGTCAGCAGTTCCTGCTCCGCGATCGCCCGCGCCCGCATCGGATCGCCACCGGAACGCTCGGCGAGGCGGATTACGCCCAGCGGAAGGGTTTGCGACGCGCCTCGGCGCCCATCGGCCAGACGTACGACTTCCAACGATCCACCGCCGATATCCGCCAGCACTCCGTCGGCGGCGGGAATGCCGCACAGCATACCCTCGGCCGCGAAGGCGGCTTCCTCTATGCCTGACAGGATATGAATCGGAACGCCGGGCAAACGCTCCCGCAACGACGCTACAAATGCCGGGCCATTGTTGGCGTCGCGCACTGCGGCGGTGGCCAAAACCTCGAACGGCTCGGCACCCATTGCGCGCGCTACGGCGTGATAGCGATGCATGACTGTCAGGGCCTGGGCCATTCCGTCTTCGTTCAGGCGACCCGTGGTTTGCAGGCCGCGACCAAGCCGCAGCACCGCCTTTTCGTTAAAGATAGGCATCGGATTGCGGGTGTTTCCCTCGTAAACCACCAGCCGGACAGAGTTCGAACCAAGATCGACCACACCGCATCGTGGCAGCAAGGGAGGTGGTGCAAAGGGCATCATTCAGTCCTGTGTCAGCCTGTCCTGCCTTCGCCGCATGCCCACCGGAGACGCGACGGCCGGCCCATGCAGGGCCGAACCCCGGCCGGACAGGGAGGGATTGGTCATGAAATATTCGTGCGCCGACAGCGGCTTGCTGCCGGGGGCGACACGGGTCCAGGTGCCATCGGCACTCAGTTCCCATGACTGTAACGAGTCCTTCAGGTTGATTACCATAATCTGGTCCAGCACCTGAGCGTGAACGGTGGGGTTGTGTATAGGCACCAGGGTTTCAACGCGCCAGTCCATGTTGCGCTCCATCCAATCAGCGGAACTGATGAAAATAAGGGCGTGACGGCTGGGCAATTTGTGGCCGTGGCCGAAAACGTAGATACGGCTGTGTTCGAGAAAGCGCCCGACGATCGATTTGACCCGAATATTCTCTGACAGGCCGGGCACGCCGGGCCGTAGGCAGCAGATGCCGCGAATGACCGCCATTACTTTTACACCAGCGTTGGAGGCTTCGTACAACGCGTCGATCAATTCCACGTCCGTCAGGCTGTTCATCTTGAGCCAGATGGTTGCGGGCAAGCCCTCTCGAGCAAAGACTATCTCAGCGTGGATAAGTGCCAAAAGCTTCGTGCGGGTGGTCAATGGACTGAACCCAAGCTCTTCCATGACTTCCGGGCGTGCGTATCCGGTCATGAAATTGAATAATCGTGCGGAGTCCCGGGTCAGCGCCGGGTCGGTCGTAAAAAAACTCAGGTCGGTGTATATACGGGCGGTGATCGGATGATAGTTTCCGGTACCGAAATGGGCATAGGATCGGATCGCCCCGGCTTCGCGTCGCACGACCAGCGATAGTTTCGCGTGGGTTTTCAATCCAGTGAATCCGTACACCACCTGAACGCCTGCTGCTTCCATGCGCCGGGACAGCCGGATGTTTGCCTCTTCATCGAAACGTGCCCGCAATTCGACCATCGCGGTGACAGACTTGCCGGCCTCCGCCGCCTCAATCAATGCATTGACGATCGTGCTGTCGCGGCTGGTGCGATACAGAGTCTGCTTGATCGCAATCACCGCCGGGTCCTGTGCGGCCTGCCGCAGGAACTGAACAACGACATCGAAGCTCTCAAACGGGTGGTGGACGATAATGTCCTTGGCTCGGATCGCGGCGAAGCAGTCGCCGCCGAAATCGCGGATGCGTTCGGGAAAGCGCGGCGTATAGGGCGCGAACAGAAGATCGTGCCGCTCATCGACGATCATCTGCTTCATGTCGGCCAAACCCAGCAGGCGCTGGCAGTCGTGGATTTCGTCCGATGCGGCGTCTAGTTCGTCGATCACCAGTTCCCGTAACTCCGGAGGCATGCCGGCAGCGATTTCCAAATGGATCGCCACACCGCGGCGGCGGCGCTTTAACGCGGTTTCGTAGGACCGCACCAGATCCTCGGCCTCTTCCTCAAATTCAACGTCGGTGTCGCGGATGACCCGGAACAGGCCATGGCCGGTCAGGCGGAAGCCGGGAAAGACCCGGTCCAGGAACAGCACAACCAGATCGTCCAGCAGGATGAAACGCACTGGGCCCCCCGCTACGCCGGCCGGCAAGCGAACGAAACGTTCGACCTGGCTGGGTAGCGGCAGCAGGCCGCGCATGGGCTGTCCGTCGTCCACCCGCACTAGGTGCAGTGCCAAGACCAGGCCAAAGTTGGAGATGAATGGAAACGGGTGCGCCGGATCGACCGCGAGTGGCGTGACGACTGGAAAAACCCGCTCCATGAACCAGGCATGAAGCCAGGATTTGTCATCTTCCGACAGAATGTCTGTGCCACAAAGCGCCACGCCCGCGTCGCGCAACAGGTCGAGAAGGTTCCCCAGAATGCGTTGCTGGTCATCGAGCAGAAGTTCCGCGCGCTGTTTGATCGCCGTCAGTTGTTGCGCGGCTGTTCGCCCATCGGCAGATACCAGCGTCGCGCCGGCCTTCGCCTGTCCAATCAATGCGGCAACGCGCACCGAGTAGAACTCATCAAGGTTAGAGGCGCTGATCGACAGAAAGCGTAGCCGCTCCAGCAGCGGATGGCGCGGGTTTTCAGCTTCTTCAAGGACGCGATGGTTGAAATCCAGCCAGGATAGTTCCCGGTTGATTAAGCGGTCCGGACTATCGAAACCGACCGATTGCGCACTCGCCACCTGTTGTTTCTCTTTGACCGGCTTGGCTGCTATGATTTTTGCGCCGTCCGGTTTAGCGGCAGCCGGCCTGGCGATCATTGATTTCGTGACAACAGATTTGGCTCTTGACCGCTTCGTCCGCTCAGGCAGCGCCGTTGTGCCGGCCTTTTCTACCATCAATGCGGTTCCTTCATGTGACGACGCCGGCTTCTTACAGGAAGCTGGGCGTTTGGGAGGAGGGGGCGATTGCTGACATGAAAACGTCATCAGGGTCGGCGCCTTCGAAACCGGGTTCTAGCAGAACCTTGGCTGCCAGCGAACGGGTAATTGCCTTGCCGCTCGACAAACTGGCTTTGTCAAGGCGAACAACGGCCTGCAACAGGGCCGCGGGTGACCGGGGTAGCCGAGTTAGCAGCCAATCCTGGACCGGTAGCGCTATGTTCAATTGCCGATCTGACAACAGCCGCATCAGCACCGCCGCCAACAAATCGTCGCTCGGTGGCTTGATCTCCACGGCGGCAATGGCGCGCAGCCGGCTCGATAGGTCGGGAAGGCGAACCGGCCACCGTGAAGGCGCTGTACGGGCCACGAGCAACAGGCGCAGGCCGCGATCGCGCGCTGTATTCAACATATGCAGCAAAAGCGCCTCCGAACCGACGGTATCGGCGTCGTCCAAGGCAAGGTCGCCGCTCTCCGGAATGTCATCCAGGTTGTGCAGCATCGGACCGATCAGAATTTTTGCGCCGGTCCGTTCGGCCCAGATATGGAGCAAATGCGACTTGCCGCAGCCA
Source organism: Rhodopila sp. (assembly GCA_025355085.1). Taxonomy (GTDB): domain Bacteria; phylum Pseudomonadota; class Alphaproteobacteria; order Acetobacterales; family Acetobacteraceae; genus Rhodopila. The sequence goes on along the minus strand of JANXLQ010000364.1, from coordinate 4,094 downwards.
TCAGGTCCCCACAGCAGCAACCGATTGTCGGGCCATTCGGTTTCCAGCCACGCCAGAGCCTCAAGATTCGATTCGGCCGGCAGAAAATCACGGGAGTCGTATCCAGGTGCATACGGAAACGGCAGCAACAATTGCCGGTGCTCGAACGGCGCACCGTCGATTGCTAAAAAACCGGTCAAGCGGAGGGCGGATCGAGATACAAAGGGCTAACTAAATACCGTCGCAGCCAGAAGCGCGCCAGCACGCCGATCGTCGCCGCAACCGGCACGGCCAGCATAACGCCCAGGAAGCCAAAGGCCGCACCGCCCGCGAACAGCGCGAAAATTACCCAAACCGCCGGGAGTTCCACGCGATCACCCAGGAAGCGTGGGTAAATCACATAACCCTCCAGAATTTGCCCGGTCACCAGTACGCCGCCGATCACAGCCACGCCGAGCCAATGCGGGAACTGTGCCAGGGCCAAACCAAGCGCCGTGACGCCGCCGACGATCGACCCGACATAGGGAATGAAGGAAAGCAGCCCGGCCATCAGGCCGACGATCAACCCAAGGTCCAATCCCGCCACGGTCAGGCCCGCCGCATAATACAGCGCCAGAAGCAGGCAACACAGGGCCTGCCCATGCACCCAGGCGGATAGGATGCGATCGACCTCTCTCGCCTGGGCGCGAATGATGTCCCGATACCGATACGGCAACCAGGAATCCACCATGCGCACCACGCTCGGCCAGTCCCGCAACAGGTAAAAGCCGACGACCGGGGTGACGACCGCAAGGGACAGCACGTTGAAAATGGCGAAGCTGCTGCCGATCACGCCGGTGACAGTGGACAAAAGGATGCTCAGCATCGACGCGGCCTGGCCGCTGACCAAATCCCGCAACTTGTCGTTGACCACGTCGGGGCCGAAACTCTCTTGCAGATGAGTTAGCACTTCCCTCGCCCAGCCCTGCATCAGGATGGCGTATTGCGGGATGCGGTTTACCAGCAAGCCAACCTGCACGATTACCAGCGGATACAGCAGCAATGCGAACAATAACACGCCGGCGATGACGGCCAAAATCATCAGTAATGCCGCCGCGCTCCTGGGCAGGCCCATCCGGGTCAACCGCGTTGCCGGTGGATTAAGGCCATAGGCAATCACCGCCGCTGCGACAAATGGAGCGAGGATCGAGGCAAAAAGCTCCAACGCCAGCCCGGTCACGACCAATAAGCCGATAATCAGTGCGAATCGCTGCATCCGGGTAGCGTGAAACCCTGTCGTCGCCATCGCCGCGGCAACAGGCTCCGGCGGAGGCGTCGCGAAAACCCGCTCCTGGTTTGCTCCCGGCAAATTGGCTTCCACTTCATTCACCGCGCGCCGTGTTCCATACATACGCCCCGCCCGAAGCCAAAGTTGTCGCCGCCACACACCACGTTAGCACGCCTTGCAGGATCGGAATGCCGAAACCGAAACCGCCCTGCAGCAAGCTAACTCCAATCAGCACGATCTGTGCGACCGTATTCAGCTTGGATATATACAGCGGTTGGATCGCCACGGCATGTCCTAAAACCGCCAGGATGACGACTCCGCCGACAATCAGCAGGTCGCGGAACACCACCAGGATCGCCAGCCAGACCGGTATGACGCCGACCGAGGCCAGCGTGATATACATCGTGACCAGCAGCGCCTTGTCGGCGACGGGGTCCATCAGCGCACCGACCGCGTTGCCGCCGTAACGCCGGGCGAGGTAACCGTCGAGAGCATCGGAAAGGCCGGCGAGGACGAATAACACGAAAGCGTCGTCCATCCGGTGCTCCAGCACCAGCCAGAACGCCAGCGGCACGGCGCATAACCGGCCAAAGGTGATGATATTCGGCAGGTTCATCAGGGGGGCGGATGGGGGCGATTTCTCCGGAGAACCATCAGTCATGCGTCATGGCCTCTATCCAGTGGATTGCAATCGGTGGCCTGCCCATGGTTTGTGTCTGCCTCCATCCACCGAACGGCGAAGGTTATAGAGGTTTGCCATGACCAGTGCGGATCACCAAGGCGCGCATACGGCGCCGCAGCCCGCGACAGGGCTCGATTACCGTACTGCGGGCGTTGATATTGAGGCTGGCGATGTGCTGGTGGAGATAATCAAGCCGCTGGCGAAGGCCACGAACCGACGGGGCGTCATGGGCGGCCTGGGCGGATTTGGTGCGTTGTTCGACCTGAAGGCGGCGGGCTTCACCGATCCGGTGCTGGTTTCGACAACTGACGGCGTCGGCACGAAGCTGAAGATCGCGATCGAGACCGGACTGCATGACACCGTCGGCATTGATTTGGTGGCCATGTGTGTCAACGACTTGGTGGTGCAGGGCGCCGAACCGCTGTTTTTCCTCGACTATTTTGCCACCGGTAAATTGTCGGTGGATCAGGCGCGATCTGTGATCGCGGGTATCGCCAGCGGGTGCCGCGAGTCGGGCTGTGCCTTAGTGGGCGGCGAAACGGCGGAAATGCCGGGCATGTATGCCGAGGGCGACTACGATCTGGCTGGATTTTCCGTGGGTGCGGCGGAACGCGGCAATTTGCTGCCGCGCCCCATCGTCGCCGGGGACTCGATCCTGGGATTGGCCAGCGTGGGCGTGCATTCCAACGGGTTTTCGCTGGTTCGCCGAATTGTCGAGACCAGCGGGCTGAAGTGGACGGACCCCGCGCCGTTCGCGCCTGACCAGAGTTTGGGGGAGGCGTTGATGACGCCGACCCGAATTTACGTGCGGTCGATGCTGGCGTTGCACAAGGCGGGATTGCTGAAGGCGGCGGCCCATATCACCGGCGGCGGCCTGCCGGGGAACCTGCCGCGCGTACTGCCGGATGGGTTTTCCGCTGTGTTGACGCCAGGTTGGCCGGTGCCTGCGGTTTTCGCGTGGCTGGCGCGTACCGGCGGAGTCGCGGCGGCGGAAATGCTGCGCGTGTTCAACTGCGGTGTCGGTATGGCGGTGGTGGTGTCGGATGCCGACGCCGCGATCCGGGTACTGGAAGCGGAGGGCGAGACCGTCAGCCGGATCGGCACGATCGAGGCCGCCGATGGCCCGGCATCGGTGCGGATCGACCCGCCGGCCGGCTGGCTGGCGTGAGGCGTCGCACCGCCATTCTGATCAGCGGCCGAGGCTCCAACATGGAAGCGTTGATCGCCGCCGCGCGCGATCCGGCGTTCCCGGCGGAGATCGTGTTGGTGCTGTCCAACCAGCCGGACGCCGCCGGGTTAGAAACCGCGCGCGCGGCCGGTATTCGCACGGAGGCGATCGATCACCGCGATTTCGGGCGCGATCGGGCGGCGCATGAAGCGGCGGTCGATGCCGTGTTGCGGGCGGCCAGGATCGAGATCGTGTGTCTCGCAGGTTACATGCGGCTGCTGACTCCCGTGCTGGTGGACGCTTGGGCGGGCCGGATGCTGAACATCCATCCCAGCCTGCTGCCGTCGTTTACGGGCCTGGATACCCATGCTCAGGCGCTAAAAGCGGGGGTAAAACTGCACGGCTGTACGGTGCATCTGGTGACGTTGGATGTCGATTCCGGGCCGATTTTGGCTCAGGCGGCGGTCCCGGTTTTGCCCGGCGACACCGAAGACGCGCTGGCGGTTCGGGTGCTTCGACAGGAGCATGCACTTTATCCAGCAGCGTTGGCCGCATTGGCTGTTGGCGTTCCGGTCTCGCTGCCGAACGCGGGGGCTTGTCTGGCGAACCCGCTGCCTTGGTGCGTGCTACCCGCGTAGGATCATTCATCCGACGCTGATTTCGAAATGAAGAACTGGAGCGAACGCACCCCGCCACCGTCACCGGTCGAGAACGTCCGGTTGGATTGGACTCATACCAATCCGCCTAAACATTGGCACACGCCCAATCGCGGTTGCCGATGGATCGGATACGGTCTGGATCGTCGATCAGGAAGCTCCAGGCATTTTTGCAAGCTTCCAGTATGTCCTCATAGGTGTCTCAAGCATCCCCTCATTTTCCATTGAACCCGCCGCGCAATAAAAGAATCGGCGTCACCCATTCGGGGTTCCGAAAAGAATCCAGGGCGGCCAGCCGCGATTCCAAATCTTGCTTTCGTCCCCGCCCCGCTTGCGTCTAAC